>DASXIJ010000011.1:0-2507 GCA_036498045.1 Solirubrobacteraceae bacterium | reverse complement strand
GTAGACGCGCGTGCAGACGCCGCGGCGCTGGGGCGCGGCCGTTTTCTTTTTGCGCCCAGACCCCGACTTCAGACCCGGGGTGGCGAGCTTCTTCTTCGGGGCAATGCGCCCCTTGCGCACGAGTTGCGAGGTCGTTGGCATCCGGGCGGTGATGCTAGCAGCGCTAAGCGCTTGCGGCAGCGCTGGCAGCGCCGGCAGCGCCGGCCGCGCGCACGGGCGCGGGCATCATCGCGGCTGCGACGATCACGGCGACGAAGGCGATCGCCTGCAGCGTCAGGCCAAGCGGGCTGCCGGCCATCGGATCGCCGAATACGAGAATGCCGCCGGTGATGCCGGCGATGTTCGCTGCGGTCCCCGTCACGGCGATCACGGGCACGGCCTCGCCGTCCTGCAGGCCGCGAGCGGATGCGTAGAAGGCGACGATCGACGCGGCGATCGCGGTCAGCAGCCACGGGCTGAGCAACAGCCCGACCAGGCCGTGAGCGCCGACGATCCCGGTGAGGGCCTTGATCGCCGTGTCGGAGACACCGAACAGGATTCCTGCGGCGGCTCCGAGCATGACGCCGTGGTGCTCGACAGGGCTGCCCATCCGCCGGCCCATGATCAAGAGGCCGCCGAGCCCGAACAACGTGGCCTCGAAGGCGATCATCGCGGCGGTCGAGAACTGCGAGTGCGCGCCGTGCATCGCCGGCGCCGTCAGGCCCAGCACCCCAAGGCCGACGGCCATCAGCGACAGCCCGATCCACTGGCGGCGGCCGACCTCGAACCCGAACAGCTTGTCGGCCATGACCGCGATGAACACGACGCCCGCGGCAAGCGATACCTGGATCACCGACATCGGCGCGAGCGACAGCGCGGCGACGTGCAGGCCCCAGCTGACCATCGCGGTGATCATGCCGATCGTGAACCACTTCGACGAGTACAGCTGGCGTGCCGAGCGGAACGGGCGGCGGATGTCGACCTTCGCGACCGAGTTGGCGCCCCGGTGCTTGTAGAAGAAGCCGAGGTTCGCGACGAAGGCGCAGCCGAGGGCGAGAAGTATTCCGAGGTCTAGGGTCATATCGAGGTAAGGGGGATCGGGGGGGTCGGGGAACGCGTAGGAGAGGATCGACTGGGCTGACCGGCTGCTTTACTGCCTGCGCCCTGCACTCGGCGAATCGGCCGTCGCGAGAGAGTACCCCTGTCTTCCTCTGTGGAAACTAAAGACGCTGTTGGGAATCGCCCTGAATCAAGGGCGAATCGGCACAAGCCGGTGCTGCTCGTCGACATCGACGGCGTGATCTCGCTGTTCGGCGGCCAGCTCGCGGCGAGGGACGGGTCGTTCCACTCGATCGACGGCATGCCCCACTTTCTTTCGGCCACCGCAGCCGCTCACCTTCTCGACCTCGCCGACGACTTCGACCTCGTTTGGTGCAGCGGGTGGGAGGAGAAGGCTGACGAGCACCTGCCCCACCTGCTCGGGCTGCCGCGTGGGCTGCCGCACCTAAGCTTCGAGCGCGAAGTGCGCCGTGGCAACGCACACTGGAAGCTCGCCGCGATCGACGCGTACGCGCGCGAGCGCCCGCTCGCATGGATCGACGACTCGCTCGACGACGCCTGCCACGAGTGGGCAGCCGCGCGGGCGGCGCCGACGCTGCTCGTGAAGACCGAGCCCGCCGACGGCCTCACCGCGCGCGAGGCTGCGCTGCTGAGTCGCTGGGCGCGCGAGCTGGCCGGCGCCTAGCGCGAAGACGGAGCCAGACGCGCTCGGCGCTCGGCGCTTGGCCTCGGCGCTCGACGCGGATCGCCCCTACGCGGCCGGTGGCCCAGGCTGCGGCGTCACCCCAGCGGCCGCGACGGCAATCGGCTCAGACACGCACGCGCCGGCTGCGCCTGGGCCGCCGGCGCCTGAGCCGACGCCGGCGTAGAGCGCGCGCAACGCGATCTGCCGCCGTGCGCTCGCGGGCGCGAGTACGACCGGCAGCGACCAGCCCCCGGCCGCGTCGGTCACGACCTTCGCGATGGTCGTCTCGGCGACGAGCTCGCCGCGGCGCGCGACGCTGCGCTGCTGGACCTGCACGGTCGCTCCAGCAACGGGCGTTCCGTCGAGCAACGTCACCGTCCCGCTGAGCGCGTGCGCCGGGGCCGGCGGGGTTGCGGGCGCGGGGGGCGTCGGCGCGGGGGGCGGCGCGGCTTCGGGCGGCGCGGACGGCGCGGTAGGCGGCGCGGGCGCGGCAGGCGCCGGCGCGGGCGCGGGAATCGTCGCGAGCGCGAGCGTCGCGCGCGTTGGGTTTGGAGCGAGCCGGCGGACGGCACCGCGAATTCCGCCGAGCTCGCCATACAGCACGTCGCCGGGGCAGTCGGTCGAGTCGGCGTCGCGGTGGCCGGCGATGTGCGGCAGCGGGACGAGCGCGTTCGCGGGGAAGCGGCTGTAGACGGCGCCGGCGGGGTTGACGCGCACGGTCACGTGCCCGCGCGCGGGCACGCCGTGCAGCGCGAGCTTCCACGCGAGCAGGCGCTGCAGCGCG
>DASXIJ010000010.1:0-3304 GCA_036498045.1 Solirubrobacteraceae bacterium | reverse complement strand
GCGACCTGTCCGACCTGGCCGTCGAACGCGGCGATCGACGCGGTGTTCACGCAGACGCCGCGTTCGCCGTCGGCGAACGGCTCGTTGTCGATCATCGCGAACGACGCGAAGCGCAGCACGTTGAACGTGCCGATCAGGTTGATCTGGATGATCGTCTCGAACGGCAGCAGTGGGTGCGGTCCCTTCGAGCCGGCGATCTTCTGCGCCCAGCCGGTGCCGGCGCAGCAGATCGAGATCCGCAGACCACCGTCGGCCGTGGCGGCCTCGGCGACGGCCGCCTGCACCTGCTCCTCCTCGCGCACGTCGCAGGCGACGAACGCGAGCCCGAGCTCGGCGGCGAGCGCGCCGCCGCGCTCGGCGTTGACGTCGGCGATCGTCACGCGCGCGCCGGCGCCGTGCAGCGCGCGCACAGTCGCCTCGCCGAGCCCCGAGGCTCCGCCGACGACGAGCGCACCGCTGTCCTGGATCCGCATTGCGGCGAACCCTATTGGCCGGATCGACCGAGTGCGTCCGTCGCGCGGCGGGCGAGCGACAGCGCGAACAGGCCGTCGCCGTCGGTGAAGCGCTGCACGAGCTCGAGCCCGGCGGCGGCGAGGTCGCCGTCGATCCTCGCGTCGGTGAACTTCGCGCTGATCTCCGTGCGCAGCTCCTCGCCCTCCTCGAAGCGAACCGGCAGGTCGAGGTCGCGCACGTGCGTGGTGTGCGCGCGCCGTGCGCGCAGGCGCATCTCGATCCACTCGTGCTCGCGGTCGAACAGCGCGACGTGCTCGAAGTCGTCGGGCTCGAAGTCGGCGCCGAGCTCGCGGTTGAGCACGCGCAGGACGTTGCGGTTGAACTCGGCGGTGATGCCCTCTGAGTCGTCATACGCCGCCTGCAGGACGGCCGGGTCCTTCACCAGGTCGGTTCCCAGCAGCAGGTGGTCGGCGGGGCCGAGCAGCGCCGCGATCTCGCGCAGGAAACGCCGGCGGCTGCCGGGTGGGAAGTTGCCGATCGTGCCGCCGAGGAAAGCGACGATCCGGGCGCCGGAGGGTGGCGGGACGCGGTCGAGGTGGCGCTCGAAGTCGGCGATCACGCCGTGCACCAGCAACCCCGGGTACTCGTCGGTCAGGGCGCTCGCGCATTCGCGCACCATGCTCTCGGTGACGTCGACCGGGACGTAGCGCCGCAGCGTGCCGGCGGCGTCCAGCGCGTCGAGCAGGACGCGCGTCTTGCTCGCGGTGCCCGATCCGAGCTCGACGAGCTCGGCCGCGCCGGTGAGTTGCGCGATCTCGACCGCCCGCTGCTCGAGGATCTCGCGCTCGGCGCGCGTCGGGTAGTACTCGGGCAGCTCGCAGATCCGGTCGAACAGCTCGGCGCCGCGCGCGTCGTAGAAGTGCTTCGGCGGCAGCTCCTTGAAGGGGCGCGTGAGCCCATCGAGCACGTCGTCGGCGAGCGACCGCTCGTCCGCCCCGTCGAGGTGGGACTCGATGCGGATCGGCCCCTCGAGGACGGGCTCCGGTGGGGTTTGCGCCTCCATCAGCAGTTGCGGAGAGCACAGCCCTCGCGGGACGCCCCCGGCGCAAACGAGCCTAGCGTGTCGGGCGAGCGATCCCGCCACCGGGCGGCCGTCAGTCGCGCGCGAGCCGCACGCCGGCGAAGATCTGGCGGCGCTGCGGCAGGTCCCAGTTGCGGAAGTGCACGCTCGCGACGCGCGCGTTGGTCGCCCACGAGGCGCCACGCAGGACGCGGTAGCCGCTCGCGAAGAAGACCTCGGAGTACTCGCGGTAAGGATGCGCGACGAACTCGGGGTAGCCGTCGAACACGCTGGCGGTCCACTCCCATACCCTCCCGACTCCGGCGAGCTCCGATCCTTGCATCGCCGCGGCCTTCTCCCACTCGGCCTCGCTCGGCAATCGCGCCCCGTGCGCGCGGGCGAACGCGTTGGCCTCGAACCAGCTGACGTGGCATGCCGGCGCATCGGGCTCGCGTGCGGCAAGTGCCGGGTGCGGCGCACGACCGGGCTCTTGCAGCCAGGCCCATCCGTCGGCTGACCACAGCTCGCGCCGCTCGTAGCCGCCGTCGGCCGCGAAGCGCCTCCAGTCGCCGTTGCTGACGGGCAGGCGCGAGATCGCAAACGTGGGCGTCTCGACGCGGTGGCGAGGGCGCTCGTTGTCGTATGCGAAGCCGTCTGGCGGGGCGCCGAGCTCGAATGCGCCGGCGTCAACCTCGACCCACGCGTCCGCTCCGGCGCCGTCCATCGGTCGCTCGCGCGCGTCGGCGTCGGAGTCCGATAGCAGTCCGGCTAGCGCGAGCGTCTGGCGCATCGTCTCGCCGTGCTGCAGCTCGTGACGGACGACCATCTCGCAGACGACGCCGTCGCCGATCCCACACGCGGAGAGCCCGTCGACCGTGCGCGCGCGCACGGCATCGAGGTACTCGCGCGCCTCGGCCGGGCCGAGCAGCTCGAGGTCGCCGCGCACAGCGCGGGGCGTCTCGAACGCGTCGTACAGCGCGGCGAGGTCGGGGCGCAGCAGCTCCATGCCCGCGAGCCGATGCGCGAGCCACAGGTCCTCGTATGCGGCGATGTGGCCGAGGTCCCACACGAGCGGGCTCATGATCGGCGAGAACGCCCGCTGCAGCTGCTCGTCGTCGAGCGGCGTGACCAGAACGAGCGTCGCCGCGCGCGCCTGCTCGAGCGCGTCGAGGGCCTGCGCGACCGTGTCGCTCGCGGGCGTGGTCTCACGCGCGTCGATCGCCATCGCGCCTACTGTAGGCGCTCGGCGCGGCCGTCCCAGCACGCCGCTGAAGCGGTCACTAGCGCAGCGGCGCACGCGCTGCGCGTCGGGGTGCGGCCACGTGAGCGCTCAAGCGTGAAGCGGCGCGGGTCCGGCGGCGTCGTCGACGATCACGCTCAGGCGGCCCCGGCGCAGCAGGCTCGCCGGCACGTGCCTGCTCGGCCCGTTGAGCATCGCGCTGACCGCGTCGGCCTTGCTGGCGCCGGTCGCCAGCAGCACGCAGCGATGTGCGGCGCGCAGCACCGACAAGCTCAGCGTGATCCGCTCGGGCGGGGGCTTGGGCGAGTCGTGCACGCCGAGGCACAGCTCGCTCTCGGGGGCGTCGAGCTGGGGCGACCCGGGAAACAGCGAGGCGACATGGCCGTCGGGGCCGATCCCGAGCACGACGACATCGAGCACGGCGAGGCCGGCGTCGCTCGGAGCGTGCTCGCGCAGCTCGGCGGCGTAGCTCGCGGCGCCGGGCTCGGCGCCGAGCTCGCCCTGCATTCTGTGCACGCGCCGCGGGTCGAGCTCGCGGGCATCGTCGAGCA
>DASXIJ010000009.1:0-44090 GCA_036498045.1 Solirubrobacteraceae bacterium | reverse complement strand
CGTCAGACGCACCCAGCCGCCCGGCCTCCTCGCGCAGGACGTCGGCCATCACGTTGCGCCACCACAGGCTGCGGCGATTGACCTCGTGCAACGTCGCCGCACGGTGTGCCGCCAGCTCGCCAAAGATCCTCGAGCTCGCCCGGCTCGCGTCGAGCGTCACCTCGATTCCGTCGCCCGCGATCCACCGTGCGACGGCCGTCGTCGAGCCGATGCAGATCTCCTCGAAGCTCTGCTGAACGGGTGGATCGACGATCTGTCCCGAGGTGACCGTTTGTGCGACCGTCTCTGCCAGCACGTCGTCGCAGCGCGCGAGCGTCGCGTCGCCAACGCGGCGCAGATCGGCCGCGAGCGCCGCGCTGGACGGCTCGGGACGCTCCACCTGCTTGTGGTCTGGTTGCAGGTTCGACGAGGCCGTTGCCATGTGCCCGTAATCGGCAGCGATCCGATGTCCCTTGACCCCGCGCGAGCGTCAGTGCTGACGATCGGTCGCCGTGCCGAGCTCTGCCGGGAGCCTTTGCGGTGCCCTCCGGTAGCCCCGGCCGGCGGACTGCTTGAAAGGCGGCGCTCGGGGGTATCTCCAGCGCAGGCTGTTCCAAACGACGAGGAGAGAGCACGGATGTTCGCGATGAGGGATGCCGGGATCAGGCGCGCGTCGGAGCGCGTGACGCTTGCGTGCAAGGCGATGTCCGCCGCCGCCGACGACCTCGCGGTTGCCGCTCGACGGGACGGGTTGCTGATCGACGAGACGGTGCAGTCGCTGGAGATCGAGCGCGAGCGAGTTTGCGAGCTCGCTGAAGAGCTCTCAAACCGCGCGCGGTCGCTCGGTACGTTGGCCCGCGCCGTCGCCTGAGACGTTGCGCTCGGCGCTCTGCGGCTCGGCCTGCTCGGCGTCCTGCGGCTCGGCCGGGATCGCGCCGGCGGGCCACACGGTCCACACGCCGAGCGTCCCGACCCGCCCGCGGATCTGCACGTCGGCGACGAACGACAGCTCGTCGTGCGAATGGCGCATCCGCTCGCGCGTCGTGGCCGAGACGAACAGCATCGCCTCGCTGTCCTTGGTCATCCCCTCCAGGCGTGACGCTGTGTTCGTCGTGTCGCCGATCGCGGTGTACTCGACGCGCTGCTCGGAGCCGACGTTGCCGGCCATGACGATCCCGCTGTTGAGGCCGACGCCCATCGCGAAGCGATGCTCGAACCCCTGTTCGGCGAGCCAGCCGTTGAAGCGCTCGAGGCGCGGTCCGATCATCTGACGGGCGGCCAGCAGCGCCCGATCGGCGTGATCGTCCTGCGCCAGCGGCGCCCCGAACAGCGCCATGATCCCATCGCCCATATAGGAGATGATCGTTCCGCCCGCCTCGAGGATCGCCTCGGTCATCTCATTGAGGTAGCAGTTGACGACGTCGATCACGCGCGCGGCCGGCTGCGACTCCGAGAAGCTGGTGAAGCCGCGCAGGTCGGAGAACAGGACCGTGCACTCACGTTCCACGCTGCCGAGCCTGAGGTTCTCGTCGGCGCTTGCCAGGACCTCATCGACGACGCCCTTGGGCACGAAGCGCGAGAACATGTCGCGGACGCGCTCGCGCTCGATCGTCTCGCCGACGTACAGGATCGCGAGCGTTCCGAGCGTTCCCACCGCCAGGGCGACCAGCGGATAGACGAAGGTGATGATCGCCCCGCCGTTGAACGCGAGCTGCGCCGCGAGCGCGTAGACCGCCGCGAGCGCCAGCGCGCCGGACAGCCACCGCAGCCGCCGCACGCGCATGCTCCCCAGCGGCACGGCCACCCCGAGCAGCACGACCAGCGCGACGTTCAACCAGCCGGGCGCGTCCTCGAGCGGGACGCCTCGCAGCAGCGTGGCGGTCGCGTTGGCGGCGACTTCGTCGCCGGACATCTCGCGCGAGCCGCTCGTCGCCGTCGTGTGGACGTCCTGCAGGATCGGCGCAGACGCGCCGACGAAGACGATCTTCCCAGCGAACGCGCCCGGCGCGAATTCGCCTTTGAGCACCTTCGAGTAGGAGATCGCATGGAACGTATTCGGCGGCCCCGCGAAGTCGATCGGCAGCGTGCCGTCCGCGCCGAACAGCGATGTCCGCACCCGATGCCCGGTGGCTACTTCCGCAGTGACGACGGGCAGGCTGCCGAGGGTGTTGTACGAGCGCGCGAAGCGCCGCGTCGATCCGTCGGAGTCGACGACCAGCCGCACGTCGGCCGGGCGCGCGCCGATTTCGCGCAGCAGCCGCGGACCGTTGGGCGGACCGCCGAACACGGGTGTCGTGCCGTCGGGGGCCACTTCCGAGGTCGCGAGCACGGTCTTGCCGTGCGCGCGCGCGACCGCTTCGATCAGCGCGTTGTCGTCGGTCGGGTCCGTTTCGTGGGTGAACTCGATATCGAGCGCGATCGCCCGGGCGCCGGCGGCTCGCAGCCGGTCGATCACGATCGCGTCGTAGCGGCGCGGGAACGGGAACTCCGATTTCAAGCGCTTCGATTCCCGCAGGTCCTGCAGCGTGGCGTTGTCGATCTGTACGATCACGAACCCCGCCGGCGCCCCGCGCGCGCCGCGGATCGAGAAGCGCGCGTCGATTGTCTGCTGCTCGCTGCGGCGGAGCAGGTGCGTCGCGTAGGCGAGCACGCCGACGCCACCGGCGATCGCAGCGACCACGATCAGCAGGATCGTCCTGCGCCTACGTGCGCGCCTTCCCATCAGACGCGCACGACGGTCCGCCGTCCCGACCGATCGCGCGGTGTGCTTGCGCCGTCGAGCAGCCACGGCGGTGCGTCGTTCAGCGCCGCTTCGGCGGCGCGCCGACCGGCGGCGCGGGCCTCATCGATCTGGTGGAACTCGAGCAGGCCGACTCCGACGACGGGCACCTTGATCGTCATATCGGCGTGCTGGCGCGCGGCCTCGTCGGTGTTTGCGCTGCTGAGCAGCGCGATTCGCGACATCGTGTCGGTCAACGGCGGCAACCGTTTGCGCACGCGTCCCTCCGGGGGGCTCCCGGTCGCGGCGGCGACATCCTCCACGCCGTCATCGCGACTCTTGATGTCGATCGCCAGGACCGGCCCCTCGCCGGTCGCGCTCATCGGTGCCATCGGCAGGTTGTCGAGCAGCGAGCCGTCGATCAGCAGGCTCTCTCCGCGGCGAATCGGTGGTGCGATCAGCGGCAGGGCGATGCTCGCGGCAACGGCCTCGGCGAGCGGCCCGTGGCGATCGATCGTCAGGCTGCTCTGCCCGAGGTCGACGCTCGCGCAGTACAGCGAGCGCGACAGCTCCTCGATCCGAACGTCGCCGAACACGCGATCGAGCATCGCCTGGACCTTGCGGCCCTTGATCAGCGACGCGCGCGGGATCGTGTAGTCGTTGACCGGGTTGCGCCTGACCCACTCCTCGTAGCAGCACGCGTCGATCGCGTCGCTGTCGTGGCCGGCGGCCAGCAGGCCGCCGACGAACGCGCCCATGCTGACGCCGCCGACGCGGTCGATCGCGGCGCCGGCGCCGAGCAGAACGTCGAGCGCGCCGAGGTGTGCGAGCGAACGCGCGCCGGCGCCGGCGAGGACCACTCCGAGTGACCGCCCGGCGAGGCGTCGCGCGATCCGCGCCATCTCTGCGTCCTGTTCGCCGTCGCTCGAGATCGCGTACGTGCTGGCCGGCGCGAGCCGGGCGATCCACGCTCCGAAGTTGCCGGAGCCAGCCGTCACCCGATAGCCGATCAGGTCACAGCCGCGCAGATGCCCGATCCGCGCCGACTGCTCTGCGGACCGCATATCCTGCGCGAGCGGCGTGGAGTCGCCGACGACGGCGACCACGCGGTCGGCGCGCGATCGACAGAAGTCGCCCCATCCCCGCGGATCGTGCTCGCCACCGCTGACCATGATCACCTGGTCGTGCTCGAGCTCGCAGCGCTCGATCACCGGTCCGAAGCGCGCGACCGCATCCGCCCGCGACATCGAGCCGTCGCTCGCATCCGCCGGCGACTCCGCGCCGTCGCTCGCGGCCGCGTCGCCCGGGTGCACGACGGCGACCTTGCCGAGCGCGCACAGCTCGGCGCTGAGCTGATCGGCGATCTGAAGCAGCGGAACGTCCGGGCCGAGAGAGCAGAGCGCGATCGTCACCGGGCGTGCGCGGCGCGCGACGGGGAGCGCACGGCTCGCCTGCAGCTGGCTGCTCAGCACGCGTGTCAGGCTCAGCGACAGCTCCGGCTCCGAGCGCAGCAGCGCGTCGAAGTGCCGCTTGTCGATCTTGACCACCTCGGTGTCGCGCAGCGCGCGGATCGACGCGCTGCGCGCAGACTCGCTGAGCAGCGCGAGCTCTCCGAGCACGGCGCCGCGCGTGAGCGTGTTGAACGACTCCAGCCGCGGTCGCTCCTGTAGCACCTCGAGGTGCCCGACGCGCACGACGTACACGGCGTCGGCCGTCTCGCCTTCGCGGAACAGCCACTCACCGCGTCCGACGCTGACGTCGGTGGCGAGCTCGGCGATCCGCTCGACCATCTCAGACGGCAGGCCGGCGAACGCGCGGACGTTGCGCAGGAACGCCGCGACCGTCTGTGGCGCGACGACCGCCCGCTCGCCATCGGACTCGGCCAGACTGGGCAGCTCGACGACCGACCGGTGTTCGCTCGCGTGGTCGCTGCCGGCAGGCCGATCACGGATCGCTCGCTCGCGTGCGCCATCGGCGACGTCTCGATGCGATCCGATCAGCGCCGCGCACGGCACCGCGCCGGCGAGGAAGCAGCCGCCCGCGAACAGCCACCCGTGGCGAAGCCCGTCGAACGTCTCGGCGCCCGCGAGCGCGATCAGGATGGCGACGCCCAGGGCGGCGCCGAGCTGCGTCGCGACCGAGTTGAGCGAGCTGGCGACGGCGAAGCGGGGACCCGGTACAGAGTCGACGGCAACGCCGCTGAGCGTCGGGAATGTCAGACCGGCGCCGAGCCCGAGGATCACCATTCCGGGAAGCCACCCGCCGAGGAAGTCTGGGCGGGGTCCGAGCGCGAAGCCGAGGTATGCCATCCCTCCTGCCCAGACGAGCGCCCCTAGGACCAGCACCGGCCGGTGGTCGAAGCGCCGGACGAGCCGGATCGTCGGGCCGGCCAGCACCAGCGCGATCAGTGGCTCGGGCGTCAGCGCAAGCCCCGCGCTGAGGATCGAGTAGTGCCACACGCTCGTGAGGAACAGGACGTTGCACAGCGTGTAGGCGAAGAAGCCGGTCGCCATCAGCCCCGTCGCCGTGTTCGACAGCACGAAGTCGCGGATCCGCAGCAGCGACGGGTCGATCACGGGCGTGCGCTGGCGCGTGGTCCGCAGCCAGAAATAGGCGAGCGACAGCGCGGACGTGGCGAACGCGCCGAGCACGCGGGCGTTCAGCCAACCCCATTCTCCGCCCTTGACGACGGCGAGCACGAGCGCGCCGATCGCCACCGTCAACACCAGGGCGCCGAGCAGGTCGGGCATTCGCCGGCGTCCGGGCGTGCGGCTCTCGACGAGCATCCGGCGCGACAGCACGAACGCGACCACGCCGACCGGGACGTTGATCAGGAACACCAGGCGCCAGCTCGACGCGGTGATCAGTAGCGCGCCGAGCGGGGGCCCGACGCCGGCGGCGACGGCGGCGACGGCCGACCAGAGGGCGACAGCGTGGACGCGCTCGTGCGCGTGATGAGCGTCGAGTGCGATCGCGAGCGAGCTCGGGACGAGCAACGCTGCGGCGGCGGCCTCGAGCACGCGTGCCGCGATCAGCGCGTTCAGTGATGGCGCCACCGCGCACAGCGCCGAGGAGAAGCTGAACGCGAGCAGCGAGAACGAGAACGCCCGCCGGCGGCCGAGCAGGTCGGCGAGCTGGCCACCTCCGACGAGAAACGCCGCGAACACGATGCTGTAGGCGTTGAGCACCCAGGACACGTTCGACAGGTGCGAGCCGGTGAAATGGTCGGCGATGTTCGGAATCGCGATGTTGACGCTGCTTGCGTCGATGAACGCCATCGAGCTCCCGAGCACGGCGACCGCGAGCGCGGCTGATGGCTTGAGGATCCTGCGCGAGCGCGCAGGCGCCGCGATCAGACCCCCGATCCGACCTGTCTCCGAGTGTGCCCCCAGATGCAGAAGTGTAAGTGGATTGACTTCCCCTGCGCTTGCATCTACGGTTCGTGGCGGAGACAGCTTCGCCGGCAGACCCGGGGGCGGCGAGCTCGATCGGAGGTCGAGCTTCGCTGGACGTGGTCCGCACCGAATGTCGCGTTGGGCAATTGTCCAACGCGATCGACGTGATCTGGTCACGATGGCCCTGGCGTAGTCGCTGCGTGTCGGGTTTCATCGCCGAAGCGTCTGCCCGCCACGCCCAACGCTGGCCGATTCGGCACGCGGCAGACCGCAACGGGGGATAAAGACATTTCAGATAGCCGCAGTTACGCAGCTCAGCCGGTGATCGCCGCGCCTCGATGGCTCGCCACGGCCATTGCGTGTGTCTGTTTGCCGCTGCTCGGGGCATGGCTGGCAAGCGACGAGGCCGGCCAGTCGTCGCGAGGGCGGACCGGATCGCCTGCGGGAGCCTCCGCGGCGGCTGCCGCGGCCGCGACAGCCTCGCCGACGGATGCGCTGGCGCAGGCGGCGCGCGGTCAGATCTCGGCGTCGCTCGGCGCCGAGGACTCCGCCTATCGCGTCCATCGGGTTGGGCCGCACTCATACCGCGCGTTCAGCGCGCCGCATCGGCTGAGCACGCGATTTGGCTCGTCTGGCGTCTCGGTGCGCAGCGGCGACGCGGCGTTCGCGTTGCGCCTCAGCGCATTCGGCTTCGGCACCGCCCTGCGCCCGCTGGACGCCGTCACGCCGCGCGCGGCGGCCAACCGCGTCAGCTACATCCGCCCGGGCCTGACCGAGTGGTACGCCAACGGCCCGCTGGGAATCGAGCAGGGCTTCACCGTGCAGCGCCCTGCGGCGACCCGAACGCCCGACCGGCTGCAGCTGCGGCTGGCCGTGTCGGGCGACGCGCGCGTCGCGCCAGCCGCACACGGCCTGGGCGTCGTCCTGCGTGGACCCGGCGGCGAGCGCCTTCGCTATGGCACTGTGAGCGCGAGCGACGCGGCCGGACGTGAGCTGCCCAGCCGGCTCGTGCTGCGGGATAAGACGATCGTGCTGCTCGTCGACACGACCGGCGCGCGATTCCCGCTCACGGTGGACCCGTTGATCGAGCAGGAATCGCCGAGCCCGACGCCGAGCGAAGTCGCTGGAGAACCGCGATTTGGCTTCAGCGTGGCCCTGTCGGCTGACGGCACCACGGCGCTTGTCGGAGGTCCCGGCGACTCCGGGCTTGCAGGCGCCGCGTGGGTCTTCACGCGCGAAGGCTCGAGCTGGACGCAGCAGGGTCCGAAGCTGACGGCGCCGGAATCAATCGCCCAACCGGAAGAACCACAGTGCGCCAACGAAGCCGACTGCGGCTTCGGGCGCAGCGTCGCGCTGTCGGCCGACGGCGACACCGCGCTGATCGGTGCTCCCCGCGCGAATGAATTGCACGGAGCCGCGTGGGTGTTCACGCGCTCGGGATCGACGTGGTCGCAGTTCGGCCATGGGCTCGCGGGGGGCAACGGCAGCTTCGGGCGCAGCGTTGCGCTCTCGGCCGATGGCGCGACGGCGCTCGTCGGGGCGCCGAGCCAGCGCTCCGACCGCGGCGCGGCGTGGACGTTCACGCGCTCGGCCTCCGGCTTCGTCGCGTTCGGTGAACCGCTCATCAACGAAGGGACGGCCGGCGCAGATTATTTCGGTCGCAGCGTCGCGCTCTCCGCTGATGGCGCGACGGCGCTGGTCGGCGCGCCCGGCGAAGCAGGCCTCGCCGGCGCGGCATGGGCGTTCGCGCGGGGCGGTGCGGGCTGGATCGCACAGGCAAAGCTGACCGGCGGCGGTGAAGCGGTCGGCGAAGCGCGCTTCGGCGCGAGCGTGGCGCTCAGCGGGTCGGGCGAAACGGCGCTGATCGGCGCGCGCACAGACAAAGAACGAGCAGGCGCGGCGTGGGCGTTCGTCCGTACCGGCTCGGCGTGGTCTCAGCAAGGGCCCAAGCTGACTGGGGTGGGCGAGCTCGGCGAAGGGCAGTTCGGTGCGAGCGTCGCGCTGTCGGCCGACGGCAACACCGCGCTCGTGGGCGCGCCGCACGACAACTCGGGGCAGGGAGCGGCATGGGAGCTCACGCGCACCGGCGCGAGCTGGGCGTCGGAAGGCGAGCAAATCGCTGGCGGCTCCGAACCGGGCAAGGATCTCTTTGGAGCAGGGCTTGCGCTGTCGGCCGACGCGGGCACCGCGCTGATCGGCGCGCCCCGCGCGTCCCAGCGGCTGGGCAACGTGTGGACGCTGTTCGGGCCCGTCTCGTCGGTTGGGCCACCACCCCCCCCGCCGCCACCTCCGCCACCGCCCCCGCCGCCGCCGCCACCACCGGCGAACAACGGGAACACGAACAACCAGTCCGCCACTAACACCAACAACACCAACACGACCACCACGACGGGGCGCTCGGGCGTGCTCGCGACGACGACGGCAGCGCTGCCGCCTCCGCGCCTGGCGCTCACGGGCAACGTGATTCCCCAGTCGGGGATCGTGCGGGTGAAGCTGCCCGGCGCCAAGCAGTTCACGCTGCTCAAGGAAGGCGCGCAGATCCCGTTCGGCAGCATCGTCGATGCGACACACGGTCGCGTGTCGGTGATCACCGCCGATTCCCACGGCGCGCTGCAGACGATGGACTTCTTCGAAGGCGAGTTCAAGCTCACCCAACAGCGCGACGGGCTCGTCGTCTCGATCCTGTTCGGGGGTGACTTCTCGAAGTGCCCGACGGCGCTGGAGCGCCGAGACCTGGCCAGCTCGGCCGCCGCGCGTGGCAAGCACACTGTGCGCAAGCTGTGGGCGGAAGGGCACGGCCGCTACTCGACGAAGGGCAACTACGCGACCGGCGCTGTGCTCGGCACGCGCTGGTTGACGGCCGACCTGTGCGAAGGCACGTTGATCCGCGTGCTGACCGACAAGGTGGCGGTGAAGAACCTCGTCAACGGCAAGCAGCTCACGGTGACTGCCGGCCACTCCTACCTGGCGGCGGCCAAGCGCAAGCGCGGCGCGCGCCACTGACAGCGCTCGTCCGAGCGCTCGTCCGCGCCGACGAGCCCCCGATCGCGGCAGCGCGCCGACGCGCTCGTGCGAGAGCGCCCGCGACGCTCAGGCCCGCGCGGTAAAGGCGCAGTCCATTCGCTTGACGCCGTGGATGAAAGCGCTGCGCAGCAGCTCGGGCTCGCTCGCCTCGATGTCGGGGACGACACGTAGCAGCTCGCCGAACAGAGCCCGCAGCTGGGTGCGCGCGAGCGAGGCGCCAAGGCAGTAGTGCGGGCCGCCGCCGCCGAAGCCGAGGTGTCGGTTGGGATCGCGCGTGAGGTCAAATCGCCACGGATCCTCGAATGCATCGTCGTCGCGGTTGGCCGAGTGGTAGAAGAGCACGACCTTCTCGCCTGCCGGCAGGCGCTCGCCGTGCAGCTCGACCTCGCGCGTCGTCGTGCGGCGGAAGGTCAGCACGGGAGACGCCCAGCGCACGAACTCCTCGACCGCCGCCGGCATCCGCTCGTCGAGATCGGCCATCAGCAGAGCGCGCTGCTCGGGGTTGACGCTCAGCGCGCGCATCGCGTGGGCGGTGGTGTGGCGCGTCGTGTCGTTGCCGGCGACCGACAGCAGGACGAAGAACGCCGCGATCTCCGCGTGCGTCAGCCGCTCGCCGTCGACCTCGGCCTGAACGAGGGCGGTCATCAGGTCATCGTCAGGATGGCGTTCGCGGTGCGCGGCAAGCTCGGTCGCAAACGACGTCAACGTCCACAGCGCCTCGCCGAGGACTTCGATCGGCGGTCGCTCGCCGAACGCCTCCGGGTCCGAGGTCGTGACGAGCAGGTCGGCGGCCGCGACGACCCGCTCGCGATCGCTGTCGGGGACCCCGATCATGTCCGAGATCGTCACGAGCGGCAGTCGCTTGGCGATCAGCTGCACGAAGTCGCCTCCGCCGCTGGGCGCCGCGTCGGCGACGATCGTGCGCGCGTTGACGCGGATGCCCTCTTCGATCCGGGCGACCTGGCGCGGCGTGAACGCCGATGAGACGAGGCCGCGCAGCTTGGTGTGACGCGGCGCGTCCATCGCCAGGAACGACAGCGACGCCTCGAGGAACTCGGGTGGCGCGTCGGCGAACTGCGTGCCCTGCCCCGAGCAGAACGTCGCGGGGTCGCGCGAGATCCGCCGCACGTCGTCGTAGCGCACGATCGCCCAGTAGCTCATCCGCCCCTGGTCGGGGAGCCCGAGGATGTCCTCCGGCGGCTGATGACGCGAGATCGGCGCGTCGCGACGGAGCTCGGCGAAAAAGCGGTCGCGCTCCTGCGCCGGCATCCCCCAGAAGTCCAGCGAACCGAGGTCCGCGTCCGTCGTGCCTGGCCCCTGCGAAGCCTCCACCGGCATGAACTGTAGCCCGACTCCCGCGGTCGTCGCGAGCCGGAGCTCGGGGCGGATCGTCCCGTGCGCCCAGCCGGTCGCCTTGACGCGCCCGTCCTCATATGCAACGCTCGCGGTGGGAGGAGGGCTCCCTGAAAAGGGAGAGAGGGTTGGTGTCGTCTTTCACGCGGGCGGTTTGTGCGCTCGCGCTAACGGTGTGTGTGCTGCTCCTGGGACCGGCTGTCGTTGCCGGGTCTGGTGCGAGCGCGGCCACCTGCGGCGGGTTTGAAGATCCGTGCTCGCAGGAAACACAGCAGCAGTTCGGCTACGGCAGCGTCCAGCGCCAGGACACTCCGAACGACCCCAACTACGACCAGTCCGAGCCGGACACGCAGCAGCCGCCGGCCAACCGCTCGTCGAACTTCTACGACGAGCGCTTCGACCTGTTCGGCTTTCCCTCGCAGCTGACGCCCAACGCGGTCTACGCCGTCGGCCCGCACGCGGGCAAGCCGATGGTCGCCGGGTTCAACGCCGCCGGCGCGTGGAAGGCCGAGCGCGGCCGCTCAGACGTCGCGGTCGCGATTCTCGACACGGGCATCGACTGGAGCCAGCGAGGCCTGCGCGACAAGATCCGGTTGAACACGGGCGAGCTCCCCTATCCGGAGCGCTCCGACGGGTCGTCCTGCGGCGCGTATGACTGCAACGGCGATGGCGTCGTCAACGTCGACGACTACGCGCAAGACCCGCGCGTGAGCCTCGCCTACAGCGGGCGGATCGGGCCGCCGGGCCTGATCACGGCACAGGACCTGATCCACGCGTTCGGCGACTGCCAGATCGACGCGACGAGCCATGAAATCGTGCAGTGCACGAGCGGGCAGCACTACGACAACGACGGCAACGGCTTTGCCAACGACATCGCCGGCTGGAACTTCTTCGACAACAACAACGATCCGACCGACCTATCGAGCTACTTCGCCGCGCACCACCACGGCACCGGGCGCGCGCAGGACGCGGCCGAACAGGGCAACGACGGGCAGGGCTCGATCGGCGTGTGCCCCAAGTGCCAGATCATGCCGGTGCGCGTCTGGGACACGTTCGTCTCCGACGGGAACACGTTCGCGCTCGGACTCGCGTACGCGACGGACAACGGCGCGAAGGTGATCGAGGGCGCGGACGGCAGCCTCTACCACTCGGCGTTCGCCGAAACGGCGTCGCAGTACGCATATGACCACGGGGTCGTGCAGACCTTCTCGGGCGACGATCTCAATACCGGCAACCACAACTACCCGGCCAACTACGGCCACGCGATGTTGATCCAGGGAACCGTGCCCGACTCGGTTGGCCTGGGACAAGCCTCGAGCCAGTGGGTGCAAGGCGAGAAACTGTGCGGTTTCACCGGTCAGCCGGCGTGCCTCGGCTCGAACGTGCCGGTCGGCACGTTCTTCCGCGGCGCCAACACGACCCAGTACGGCGGCAAGAGCTCGATCTCGATGGAGGGTCCGACGGGCTCGGTCAACACGAGCAAGGCCTCCGGAGCCGCCGGGCTGGTCGTGAGCGCCGGTCTCGATCACGGGATCGCTCTGCGCCCCGACGAGACACGCGAGCTGCTCGAGCAGACCGCCGAGCGCGTGCTCACGCCGAACACCGAAGGCGCGGGCGTGGCCGATCCCGGCGCCAACCCGACGCTGCCGCCCGACGAGCAGTGGACGTCGCACTTCGGCTGGGGCCGGGCCGACCTGGGCGCGGCGGTGGGCGCCGTCGCGAGCGGTGACATCCCGCCCGAGGCGGCGATCGGCGCGCCCGACTGGTACGCGCCGCTGACCGGCTCGAGCGTTCACATCACCGGGCTCGCGCGCGCCCGCTTCGCGACCGGCGGCCACTTCCATTGGAAGCTGATGTGGGGGGCGGGCGAGGCGCCGTCGTCATGGACGACCGCCAGCGAAGGCGATTCCAGCGGCACGGTCACCGACTTCGGCTCGATCGACCTCGAAGCGGTGCGCAGCGCGCTCGCGACGTACGTGGTGCCGCCCGACGGCGGCGGACCGACGTTCGCGGCCGGCGAGCCCAACCCCTACCAGAACGAGTTCGCCGTCCAGCTCGAGGTCAACGGGCAGGACATCCCGCTCACGGGCATCGACCGGCGGGTGTTCGACACGTTCACCGACCCGACGCTGTCGCCGGGATACCCCAAGCGGATGGGCACGGGCGGCGAATCGCCGACCCGCTATGCCGACATCAACGGCGACAACATCCAGGAGCTGATCGTCCCGACCGAGGACGGGCTCGTCCACGCTTACGAGCCGAACGGCTCTGAGCTGCGTGGCTGGCCGGTGCACACCGAAACCGAGCTGGCGGCGCTGGGCCACTCCGGCTCGCCCGCGCTCACGGCGATCGGGCTGCCGCGCGAGCCTCCGCGCGGTCCGCTGATCGCCGACCTGGCCCAAACCGGCACCCAGGACGTGATCGTCGCCGCCGGGACGCACGTCTACGCCTGGCACGCCAACGGCAAACCCGTCAACGGCTTCCCCGTGTCCTCGAACGCGGCCTTCTGCGGGCCGGCGCTCGAGAACGACAACAGCCACCCCAAGTGCGGATTCCTCGCCGCACCGTCGCTCGCGCATCTGGAAGGCGCGACCAAGGAGCCGGACATCGTCGAGCCGAGCCTCGACGGGCACCTGTATGCGTGGAAGGCAAACGGAACGCCCGTGGCCGGCTACCCGGTCGCGCTCGTCGACCCGGCGCAAGCCGGCCACCAGATGATCGCCGAGTCGATCAACGACGCGGCGATCGCCGATCTCAACGGCGACGGCCGCGACGATGTCGTGGTGGCGAGCAACGAGGTCTACGGCGCCGGTGAAGCGGGCGAAGATGTCAGCTTCTCCGGGGTGACCGCCGCCGCAGCGGGCTCGAGCGGACGGCTGTATGCGATCAACGGCGCGACCGGCAAGATCATGCCCGGCTGGCCCGTGGCGATGCCCGGGATCATCCAGAACGTGCTGCCGCTCGTCGGGCCGGGACAGGACGCTGCGATCGCAAAGATCGGCGGGCAGACGACGATCGTCGCGTCGGCCACCGGCGGGGCGCTCGAGGAGCTGAGCCCGACCGGCCAGGTGCTGACGACGATGCAGCAGACGGGCTCGCAGGCTTTCGGCGCCGCCTCCGACGCGACCGACCGCACGGGCGCGCTGAACCTGTTCGAGTCCGCCTCGATCGGCGACCTGCTCGGCACCGGCACGCTCGACGTCGTCAAGTACGAGCTCTCGCTCAGCCAGGCGGCGAATCTGCTGCTGGTCGGTCAGAACTTCCCGTACAACCACTTGATCGGCGCCTTCGACGGCACGACCGGAGCGCCGCTTCCGGCATATCCGACGGTCACCGACGACTACCAGTTCCTGTCGGCCAACGACATCGCCAAAGTCGACCCGACGTTGGCGACCAACCAGATCATCGCGGGCACCGGGCTCGGGCTGCTACACGCCTACGACGGCGCAACCGGGCACGACGTGTCGGGCTTTCCCAAGCAGACCGGGGGCTGGCTGGCCGCGCCCGCCACGCTCTCCTCCGACGGCCGCCTCGCCGACATGACGCGCGAGGGCTACCTGTTCCAGTGGCAGACGCAGGCAGCGGCGTGCCAGCCGCAGTGGCCGGGCTTCCGCCACGACCAGCAGGACAGCGGCAACTACGACCACGACGGCACGCCGCCGAACGCTCCGTCGAGCCTCGCGCTGACCGTGCTCGGCGGCGAACGCTACCGGCTGACGTTCACGGCCCCGGGCGACGACGGCGCGTGTGGCACCCCCGCCGCGTACGTCACGTTCGTCAACGGGAAAAAGACCAATCTCGGGCTCGCGTCGCCGGTTGCAGGAGGCTCGACGTTCACCGCCGAAGTCACGCTGCCCGCGGGAGCGCGCAGCCTGGCCGTTCAAGCAGTCGACGAGGCCCAGAACGTCGGCCCGCGCGCGACTGTCAAAGTTCGTTGAGACCAGCCGTCTGACGCGCCGAGGCCCGTTAGGCTCGCTCAAACGCCCGGCCCTCTGGCTGGGCAGCGATTCGGAGGCACGCCTTGCGGGTAGCGCGCCGGTGGGAGGTCAGCGATGTGCGGCAACAAGCCGATGCACAGCGAGAATCAAGACGTGGGAGCAGCTACGTGTCGGTTGAGCGGACGCCGGCCGACCTGACGGTCTCGCTGCCGCTGGACGACGACGCACCGCGCGCGGCGCGGCACCACGTCGCGCACGTCGATCACCCGTCGCCGGATCTTCGCGACGCGATCGTCCTGCTGACGAGCGAGCTCATCTCACAGGCTGTCTACCGCTGCCGCTTTGCTGGCGTGACGTTCGATCTGCGCGCATGGATGCCGCGCCACGTCGTGCGCGTCGAAATCCGCCTCCCGAGGACGTTCCTCGACCTCGGCTGGCGCGAGTACGAGGACGACCTCGGCACGGTGGTGATGCGCAACCTCGCCGACCGAATCTGGATCGGCTCGCACGATCACCTCGCGCGGATGTGGTTCGAGATCGACCGCCGCTAGCGACAACCTGCAGGCGACGTCACGACGACAGTTCGGCAGCGCGCCGCTGCAGCAGATCGCGCTCGGCGTCGTCGTGGACGAGCTCCAGCGCGCGCCGGTAGGCGTCGCGCGCCTCGTGGGTTCGCCCGAGCCGGCGCAGCAGCTCGGCGCGCGTCGAGTGCAGGTAGTGAAAGTCGTCGATCGCGAGCCGCTCGACGATCTCGAGGGCGGCATCCGGCCCGTCCACCTCGGCGACGGCGATCGCCCGGTTCAGCTCGACGACGGGCGAGCGGGTGAGGCGAGCGAGCTCGCCGTACAGTGCCGCGATCTGGCGCCAGTCGCGTGGCTCGTCGTCGGCGTGCAGCGAAGCGATCGCGGCCTGCAGCACGTACGGCCCGGGCGGCCCGCCGCCAAGCAGCGCCAGCGCGCGGTCGAGCGCCGCGCGCCCCCGCGCCGCCTGCTCGCGGTCCCACAGGGAGCGGTCCTGGTCGGCCAGCAGGACGAGCTGACCGTCGCGGCGGCGAGCGTCGCGCCGCGACTCGTGCAGCAGGATCAGCGCGAGCAGCGCGTGGACCTCGGGCTCGTCGGGCATCAGCTCGGCGAGGGCGCCCGCGAGGCGCGCCGCCTCGCCGGCGAGCTCGCCGCGACCGCCGTAGCCGGCGTTGAAGATCAGGTAGACGACGGCGAGCACGGCCGCGAGCCGGTCTGGCAGCAGGTGGTCGGCGGGCACGCGGAAGGGGATGC
The DNA here is from genome assembly GCA_036498045.1 of Solirubrobacteraceae bacterium. Lineage (GTDB taxonomy): Bacteria > Actinomycetota > Thermoleophilia > Solirubrobacterales > Solirubrobacteraceae > Palsa-744. The sequence goes on along the minus strand of DASXIJ010000009.1, from coordinate 28,408 downwards.
CGGCGAGCTTGATCTTGCGCTTGGCGCGAACGAGCCGCTGAGCCATCGTCGACTCGGCGACGAGGAACGCGCGCGCGATCTCGTCGGTGCTCAGCCCGCCGAGCGTGCGCAACGTCAGCGCGACCTGCGAATCGGTCGCGAGCGCTGGATGGCAGCAGGTGAACGCGAGCTCGAGCCGCTCGTCTGGAAATGTGGTCTGGTCCATGTCAGCCTCCTCGTCGCTAGCGCCGGCGGACGTCGCGAGCAGGGCGTCGGCGATCAGCAGGCTCGTCTTGGCGGCGAGCGTGCGATCGCGGCGGAGCCGGTTGATCGCGCGGTTGCGCGCGGTCGTGACGAGCCAGGCACGGGGATTGACCGGCGTGCCGTCGCGCGGCCAGCGCGCGGCGGCGATCGCAAACGCCTCCTGCGCGGACTCCTCGGCGAGGTCGAAGTCGCCGAGGAGTCCGATCAGCGTCGCGAGCACGCGCGGCCACTCGTCGCGGAAGGCCTGCTCGACGATCGCTACCAGCCCCCGAGCGGGCGCACCTCGATCGCGCCGCCGAGCCGCGCGGCGGGGATCCGCGCGGCGAGCTCGATCGCCGCGTCGAGGTCGTCGGCCTCGTAGAACAGATAGCCGCCGAGCGCCTCCTTCATCTCGACGAACGGGCCGTCGGTGGTCAGCGTCGTGCCGTCCTGGACACGGACGGTCGTCGCGGTGTCGGGCGACTGCATCTGCTCGCCGGGCTCGACGCCGGGCGCCTGGTTGATCGCCTGATAGTCGGCGAACACCGCGTTGCGCTCATCCTCCGGCAGGCGCTCCCAAGCCTCAGGATCGCGCGGCGTCGGCGTCGTGCCCTGGTGGATCAACAGCATGTACCTCATCGGCTTGCTCCTTGGTCGTGTGCGTTCACCACCTAGACAAACGGGAGTCCGAGAAATCGACAGCCGCGCGTGAAGCAGGTCGCTAGCGTACGCCGCGTGCGCGTGGCGACGTGGAACGTCAACTCGGTCAAGCAGCGCCTGCCGCGCCTGCTGCCGTGGCTGGACGAGCGCCGGCCGGACATCGTCTGCCTGCAGGAGACCAAGCTCGCCGACGACGCGTTCGCGGCGCTGCTCGGCGACGACCTGGAGCAGCGTGGATATCTCGTCGCGTCGCACGGTGAGGTCCAGTGGAACGGGGTCGCGATCCTCTCACGCGTCGGGCTGGACGGGATCGTCCGCGGCATCCCCGGCGCGCCGGGCTTCCCGCGCGAGGAGGCGCGCGCAATCTCGGCGAGCTGCGGCGGGATCACGGTGCACTGCGTATACGTGCCCAACGGCCGCGAGCCGGACTCCGACCACTACCGCTACAAGCTGGCGTGGCTGGGCGCGCTGGGCGAGCAGCTCGCGGCCGACCCGGAGCAGACGATCGTCTGCGGCGACATGAACATTGCGCCCGCCGACGCCGACGTGTTCGACCCGGCGGCGTACGTCGGTCACACGCACGTCACGGCGCCCGAGCGCGCGGCGCTCGCAGAGCTGGAGGCGCTCGGCCTGCGTGACGTCGTCCGCGACCGCTGGCCGTCCGAGCGCGTGTTCACCTACTGGGACTACCGCGCGCGCATGTTCCACCAGGATCTCGGGATGCGGATCGACCTCGTGCTCGCGAGCGCGGACGTGGCCGAGCGCGTGCGCGCGGCGTGGATCGACCGCCAGGCGCGCAAGGGCAAAGGTCCGAGCGACCACGCACCGGTGATCGTCGATCTCGACGAGGCGCCGGACGGCGATATCGGCCCGGTCGTACCCCCACCATCGGCTCCTGGCGCCAAGCGGACATCGGTCAAGCTGCCGCAGTCGCGTCGATCTTGATCGGCCGATGACTGTCTTTCGCGGCGCGGTCAGCGCGCCGCGGCACCTACAGCTCGGCGCTGCCGGCGACCGCGCCCCCCGGGCGCACGGCCGCCGGCGGCCGACGTCACTTGGCGATACGGATGATCCGCTCCATCCCCAGGCGCGTGTGGTCGCGTTTGTCCTGCGTTTCCATGAAGCACACGAGTACGTAGACGCCCGGCCTCGCGGTGATCGTCTCCTGCTGGAAGCCCCCGTGCGACAACGGCCCCGCGAAGATCGCGGGCGGGCCGACGACCAGCTTGTGCACCGGCCGTTCATTGCCTTCGCGCAGGAACTTCACTGCCTTCTGCGCCGCCTTCACGTTCCTTACGGGGAACCCTATCTGCATGTGCACGAGGAAGCCTTCGTTTTCGAAGCGCACGAGCTCGCCGACGTGAAGCACCGACGGGCCGCGGAAGTTGAAGTCGATCGAGCGCATCGTCGCCCCCGGCGCGGGCAGCGCGACGGGCGCTTTCGAGGCGACGACGGTGAAGTGCGATTTGATCGTCGGTGAGCCTTCGCCGACCCCGGTCAGGAGCAGGTACTGCCCCGGCTTAAGTTCGGTCTGCGCTTCGTTGGCCGCGCCCGGGTTCGCTTCGGCGTCGAACACGATCGAGCCGAATTCGCTGACGTTGTTGGGGTCTTCGCTCTTCTTCGATTTGCCGAACGATTCGGCTTCGGCGAGCGTCACGCCGGGCTTGAGCGCGACGAGGATCACGGTCGCTTCCTTCGCGCCGGTGTCGGCCACCTTCACGTTGACGCCGCCCGATTCCGGGGCGCCGCCGACGCTCGCAGACGTGGGCGTAACCGCGATCGACAGCGTCGGCAGGGCCGCCGCCTGTGCGCTGGCGGCGAACACGAGGCCGCACACCGCGAGCGCCACGGCCACGAGGGCGCGCCGCAGCTGCGGGTGGGGTTTGGATGTTGGCATGCTTCCTCCCTTTCGTTTGCAGACGGCGGCAGATTACCCCCAACGCGTCATTTCGACCAGCCCGCTCCGCCGCGGTGCGAGGGTGAATTGGTGACGTGGTGGTCGCGGCGCGTGGCGGTGCGTCATCCTTGACGCCTTGGACCCGTCGCACAAACGCGAGATCCGCTCGTGGCTGATGGACATGGACGGCGTGCTCGTGCGCGAGGACCAGGCGATCGCCGGGGCCGATCGGTTCCTCGCGCGCCTGCGTGAGCGTGGCATTCCGTTCCGCGTCCTGACGAACAACTCGATCTACACCCCGCGCGACCTCGCCGCGCGGCTCGCCGCGAGCGGTCTGGAGGTGGCCGAGGAGGTGATCTGGACGTCGGCGCTCGCGACGGCGCGCTTCCTGGAGGACCAGCGCCCGGACGGCTCGGCGTTCGTGATCGGCGAGTCGGGACTGACGACGGCGCTGCACGGCGCCGGGTACACGCTGACCGATCGCGAGCCCGACTACGTTGTGCTCGGCGAGACGCGCACTTACTCGTTCGAGCGGATCACGCGTGCGATCCGCCTGATCTCCTCAGGCGCGCGGTTCATCGCGACGAACCCCGACCCGACCGGCCCGAGCGACGCCGGCCCGCTGCCCGCGACAGGCTCAGTGGCGGCGCTGATCAGCCGCGCGACGGGCGTCGATCCGTACTTTGTCGGCAAGCCCAACCCGTTGATGATGCGCTCTGCGCTGAACGCGATCGACGCGCACTCCGAGAGCGCGGCGATGATCGGCGACCGGATGGACACCGACATCGTCTCCGGCCTGGAGGCGGGGATGGAGACGATCCTCGTGCTGAGCGGCGTGACTACGCTGCAGATCGCCGAGCGCTTTCCCTACCGCGCCTCGCAGATCGTCGACTCGGTCGCCGACCTGATCGATCAGCTCGGATAGCCGCAGCGCGGCGGAAGCGACTCCTACGAAATGTGTCGGTCCGCGCCCGGCGTGCCCGCGATCAGGCCTCAGCGAGGCGCCGCCCCTGCGCGAGTCCGGCCTCGATCACGTCGCTGCGCCGCCGCGCGTCCATCAGGTTGACCCCCATCGCCGCGGCGCTCGCACGGTCGGGGTTGACCGTCCTGGTCTGCACGCTGCGCTGTCTCATCGCCAGCCCCTCGGCGCGGGCGATCGCGCGGGACACGGGTCCGAAAGCCCCCGCCGGCGAGCCGAGCGTGGGGCGTAGCGAGCCCGTCGGGTTCAGGCACAGGATCCGCCCTCCGCGCCGGACGGGCGCGACGTCGATGTTCGTCGGACTCCACACGCCGCCGTCGACGTAGGCGCTGCCGGCGGCCTCGACCGGGCGGAACACACCGGGGATCGCGCACGACGCCTCGACCGCGAGCCCGACCCCCAGCTCGGGCGCGCCGGGGTCGCCGAAGGCAATTCGCCGGCCGCTGGCGAGCTCGACCGCGACGACGCGCAGGCGCCCGTCGAAGCTTGCGCCCATCTGCTCGATCGTCTGGCTCAGGCCGCGCAGCGAGCGCCGCCCGGTGGGCGCGGCGCGCAGGATCGTCCGCGCGAGCAGTTGCCGCGGCCTGCCTGCCGACGCGAGCGCCAGCGGGGCGAGCGGCGCGATCGCAGCGAGCGCGAGGTCGGCGGCCGTGCCGAGCAGCACGGCGAGCGCTCGCTCGTTCTCGGCCTGCGTGCCAGCGATCGCGTCGCCGGCGCCGTCGCGTTCAAGCCGCGCACGCGGCTCAACGCCCGCGACGAGCAGCGCCGCGACGATCGAGCCGGCCGACGTCCCGACGTAGGCGCCACAGGCGCGGGCGTCGAAGCGGCCGTCCTGCTCGGCTCCGGCGAGCACCGCCCACATCCACGCCTCGCCGAGCGTGCCGCCGCCGCCGAGCACCAGTGCGTCGGGGGTTTCCATGACGGGCGAGCTTAGCCGCAGCGATCCCCGACGCTTGACGTGACGGCGATTTGGGTAAGCCCAAGGAAGCGCTCCGCAAGATCACGAAGCTGGACGGCCGATCGCCGTCCGCGCGGGGCGAACGCATCTACCGCTTTGCAAGGAGCTGATATGGCCAACCCGTCTGTCGCACAGCAGAAGCTGATCCAGTACCTCAACGAGGCGTACGGCCTCGAGCAGCGGCTCGAGACTGCGCTCCAGGCGCACATCGGGGTGGCGAGCTACGAGCCGTACAAGAAGCGCCTGCGCGAGCACCTGACCGAGACCAAGCGCCATGGCCGCGAGGTGAGCAAACGGATCAAACAGCTCGGCGGCGAGGCGACGACGATCGATCCTCCCGGCCCGTCGGCGGTCGGCGACGCCGCCCAAGCGGTGATCGGCGGCGCGCACAAGGCGGTCGCTCTCGTGCAGGGCCCGTTGCACGCGCTCAGGGGCACGAGCGACGCCGAGCGCCAGCTGAAGAACGCAAAGAGCGAGTACTCCGACGAGGCCGAGGAGATCGCGACGTACTCGGCGATCGAAGCGCTCGCAGCGGCGCTGTCCGATCGCGACACGCAGCTGCTCGCGCGCGCGATCCGGCGCGAGGAGGAACGGATGCGGTCGTATCTGGAGAGAGAGATCCCGCGCTTCACGAGGGGCGTCGTCAAAGCGGAGATCCCGGCGTCCCAGCGCGCCAAAGCGACTCGTTCGCGTGCCAAAGTCACCCGCCGCCCGGGCGTGAAAGCGAAAGCCGCGGGCGCAGCGGCGAGCACGCGCGCGAAAGCGAGCGCGACCCGCGGCAAATCGAGCCCGCGCGCAAAAGCGGCCGGCAAAGCCGGCGCGCGCGCGACGTCGTCGCGGCCGCGTCGGCGCACGACGACCAAAGCGAAAGCGCCGAGCGGCGCGAGGGCCACGACGGCAAGCGCACGCGCCTGACGAGCGCCGAGTCGCGGGGCGAGCGGCGGGTGAGCCAGGCTGAGGTCGCCGCTCAGGCAGCGTCGTCGAGCAGCTCGACGACCCCGGCCTCGATCCGCGTGCGAGTCCGCGCGTTGGCGAGGTCGGGCTCGCCGGCCGGCAGCGCCGCGAGCGTCGGGGCGATCGTCACGCCGGCCTGGTAGCGGTCGATCACGCGCGGGTCGACGTACGAGGCGCGGCACACGGCCGGCGTGTTGCCCAGATAGGCGGCGACGGTTTTGACCGCATGTTTGACGCGCCGCTCGCGTGCCGCTTGCGTGCCCGCCCCCTCGCCGTCGACCGCCAGCGCCACGGCCGCCAGGACGGTCGCGTTCCAAGTGCGGAAGTCCTTCGCCGTGAACTCGCCGCCGCTGTAGCGCTTGAGGTAGTCGTTGACCTCCTCGGCGGCGAGCTCGACCCAGTGGCCGTCGTCGCGGTAGGCGAGCAGTTGCTCGCCGGCGCGCCGGCGCTTGAGCTCGCCGACGACGCGGAGCGCGTCGGCGTCGGTGATCGCCTGCACGCGTCGCTGCCCCGACTTCGCGGGGAAGTCGAAGACGAGCTCCTGTCCGTCGATCGACACGTGGCGGCGGAGCATCGTCGTGAGGCCGTAGGACTCGTTGCGCTCGGCGTAGTCGTCGGAGCCGATCCGAAAGAAGCCGACGTCGAGCAACCGCACGGCGCATGCGAGCACACGGCTTCGCGAGAGGCGATCGTCGACGCCGCGCTCGGGTCCATTCGGCCGCCTCCCCAGGTCGCGTGCGACGCGCCTGCGCAAACGCGGCAGCGCCCGTCCAAACGCGATCATCGAGTCGAACTTCTGGCGGTCGCGGTGCGCGCGCCACTGCTCGTGGTAGAGGTACTGCTTGCGCCCCGCCGCGTCGATCCCGGTCGCCTGCAGGTGCCCGCGCGGGTCCATGCAGATCCACACCTCACGCCAAGCGGGCGGGATCGCCAGCGCGGCGATCCGCTCGAGCACCTCGGGATCGTCGACCGTGCGCCCGTCCGGATCGACGAGCTCGTGGCCACGTCCGCGCCTGCGCCGGGCGATGCCGGGAGCCGAGCAGCTCGATCGTCGAAGGCGCGGCATCGTCCCGCTAGTGATAGCGGGGTCGCGTGCGCGGGTTCGGTGCCCGCGTGCGCCGGGCGCCCCGCCGTGCGCGATCAGCGCGAGATGCAGCTGATCCGGCCGTCGTCCTCGAGGATCGCCCAGCGCAGGTCGGCGAGCGCCGTGATCTGCTGCTTGCGCGCCTCCTCCTCGATGTCTTCGCGCGTGATCCGCTCGCGGCGCACGTTGCGCTCGATCACGCGGCCGTTCTGGACGAGCACGATCGGCTCGCCCTCGGTGACCAGGCGGAGTTTGCGCGACTTGAACGAGACCCAGCTGACGGCGAACGAGAGCAGCGCAATCGTCGAGATCACGATCAGCGCGCCCGTCACCGACTGGTCGCTCTGCGTCACGCCCTGCTGGACGAGGTCGCCGATGACGACCAGCAGGATCAGGTCGAACGGCTCGAGCTGGCTGAGCTGGCGGCGCCCGACGATCCTCGTCACGAGGAACACGAACGCGAACACGACTGCGGCTCTGAAGACGAGGTCCATTACTCAGGGGAAGATCGTCAGCGACCGGTTCACGCGCGCGAGCACGCGCGAGCCGTCCTCGAGCTCGACGTCCTCGCGACGCTTGCCGACGTTCGTCGGGTTGACCTGGAAGTAGATCCAGCAGACCAGCCGTTTGCCCGCCGGAAGGTTGCCGTATGACAGGACGACCTTGCCGTCGTGGGAGTTCTCGTTGCTCGGTTCGGGCTCGATCGAATTGACGCTCATCGATTCCCACCAGCCTTCGTCGAAGGACAGCTGCAGTTGGCCGATTTCCTGGTGCGCGGTGACGCTCACCTTCACCTGGAAGATCAGCCCGCTCCGCAGCCGGGTGGGCGCGGTGACCGTGAGGCTCGCCTCCGGGCTCGCCGCCGAGGTGGTCGACGGGTGCTGGCCGAACACGTCGAGCAGCGCCAGCACCGGCAGCGCGGCGACGCAGCACAGCAGCGCGCGCCTCCACCACAGCGAGCGCATCCATCCGTGCAGGTCGCGGTTGCGCTCGAGCGTGATCCCGTCGGGCAACTCCTCCACCACGGTGCTGTTCGGCCCCGGCGGGGGCGCTCCTGCACCCTCGTGTGACGGGCTCGCTCGATCGCCGGCCGGGGGAATTCACCGCCGAGCGACCACAATGGTCCGATGCGCGACCCGACGCAGACCCCCCCGCAGGTCGAGCGCCGAGACCTCGACGGCCCCGAACAGCTCACCCGGCGACGCCTGCGGTCGCGTGTCCTGTTCGCCGTGGCGGTCGTCGTCGTGGTCGTGCTCGCAGTCGTGCTGCTCCCCGGTCTGGGCGAACTGCGCGCGCGCCTCGAGCACGCAAACCCATGGTGGCTGGCGCTCGGCGTCGTGTTCAAGCTGCTCTCGGGGCTCGGCTACGTCGCCGTCTTTCGAACCGTCTTCTGCCGGCGGATGTCGTGGCCGGTCAGCCTGCAGATCGGCTATTCCGAGCTCGGCGCCAACGCGGTCGTCCCGACCGGCGGCGCCGGGGGCCTGGCGCTCGGCGCTTGGGCGCTGAAACGCGGTGGGATGGACGGCCGGTTGATCGCGCGGCGCACGGTCGCGTTCTTCCTGCTGACCAGCGTCCCGAACGTGCTCGGCGTGATCGTCCTCGGGATCGGCCTCGGGACCGGCCTGATCGGGGGCGAGAGCAACCTGCTGCTGACGCTCCTGCCCGCCGCGATCGCCGCCGCGGCGGTCGCGCTGACGCTGCTCGCGGGGCGGATCGCCCGGAACCAGTCAGATCGCCTGGCCGAGCGCGGCGAAGGCCAGGCCTCGCGACGCAGGCTCGCCGCCGTGAAGACGCTCAGAGCGCTCGGCGACGGCGTGCACGAGGCGCTCGCCCTCCTGCGTGAGGGCAACGTGCTCCTGATCCTCGGCCTGATCGCCTACCTGGTGTTCGACGTGATGATCTTGTGGGCGACGTTTCGCGCCCTCGGCCCGGCGCCGCCGCTGGCGATCCTCTGGATCGCCTACCTGATCGGCGAGCTCGGCGGGCTGATACCCGTTCCCGGCGGGATCGGAGGCGTCGACGCGGGGCTCGTCGGCACGCTCGCGCTGTACAACGTGTCGCTCACCTCCGCCGCCGGTGCGGTGCTCGCCTATCGCGCGATCGCCCTGTGGGTGCCGGCGGTCGTGGGGGGCGTTGCGTTCCTCGCGCTGCGCCGGACCCTGCGCGACGAGGCGCAGCGGATCTCCGTCTGCGCGCCGCAGACCGAGCTCGAGGTGATCGGCCTCGGACGCGTGGTGATCGGCGACAGCGCCGTGGCCGCCGGCGAGTCGGTCCCGGCGGCCGCCGGCGCCGAGGCCCAGCCCGGCGGATAGCCGCGGGCGTCGTGGTGGCATGATGTCCGCCGCTGGCCGCGACGCGGGTCGCGTACCCGAGCGAGACTGGGGGCCGAGATGGCGATCACCAAGTACGAGGAGCAGCAGCTCGAGAAGGCCAACGCGACCGGCCTCACCCCGGTCGTGTTCATCCACGGGCTGTGGCTCTTGCCGAGCAGCTGGGATCGATGGGCCGGCGTGTTCGAGGAGGCCGGCTACGCGCCGCTGACTCCCGGCTGGCCCGACGACCCGCAGACGGTCGAGCAGGCGAACGCCAAACCGGAGGTGTTCGCGCACAAGTCGGTCGGTGACGTCGCCGCGCACTTCGCCGAGGTGATCGCCAAGCTGAAAAAGCGCCCGGCGGTCGTCGGACACTCCTTCGGCGGCCTGCTCGCGCAGATCCTCGCCGGCCGAGGGGTCGCGGCGGCGTCGGTATCGATCTCGCCGGCTCCGTTTCGCGGCGTCCTGCCGCTGCCCGTGTCGGCGCTGAAGTCCGCGAGCCCCGTGCTCGGCAACCCCGCCAACCGCAACCGCGCCGTCCCGCTCACGTACGAGCAGTTCCGCTTCGCGTTCGCCAACGCGGTCGACGAGGAACAGGCCAAGCAGCTGTACTCGACGTTCGCCGTGCCAGCGGCGGGTCTGCCGCTGTTCCAGGCGGCCACCGCGAACCTCAACCCGTGGACCGAGGTCAAGGTCAACAGCAAGAACCCGAAGCGGGGACCGCTGCTGATCATCTCTGGCGACAAGGACCACACAGTTCCGTGGGCGATCGCCAACGCCGCCTACAAGAAACAGAGGCGCAACGAGGCCGTCACCGAGATCGTCGAGCTGCCCGACCGCGGCCACGCGCTGACGATCGACAACGGCTGGCGAACGGTCGCCGACCGGGCGCTCGAGTTCGTCAAGCGCTTCGCGTAGGGCGCCGAGGCGACCGCACCGTGACGGCCACTCGGAAAGCCGACGCCGCGGACGCAGAGTCCGGCATCGCGGTCGTCCTCGCCGATGTCGACGGGACGCTCGTCACGCCGGAGAAGGAGCTGACCGACCGCACGATCGCCGCCGTCCACCGCCTGAAGGAGGCCGGGATCGCGTTCGCCATCACCAGCGGGCGCCCGCCGCGCGGGATGGCGATGCTCGTGCAGCCGCTCGAGCTCGAGCTGCCGCTCGCGGCCTTCAACGGCGGCATCTACGTGCGCCCGGACATGTCGGTGATCGAGCAGCATTCGATCGAGGCCGAGCTCGTGCCGCAGGTGATCGAGCTGCTCGGCAAGGGCGGACTCGACGTCTGGCTGTACCGCGGCGCCGACTGGCTTGTGCGCGACCCCGGTGCGCCGCACATCCGCAAAGAGGCCGACACCGTCCGCTTCGAGCCGACCGTCGTGAAGAGCTTCGACGGAACCACCGACGGGATCGTCAAGATCGTCGGCATCAGCGACGACCTCGAGGCCGCGGCGCGGGCCGAGGCGGCGGCGCGCGAGCGCTTCGGCGACCACGTATCGGCGGCCCGCTCGCAGCCGTACTACCTCGACGTGACCCATCCGGAGGCGAACAAGGGTGCCGTCGTGCGTTACCTCTCGCGCGTGTGCGACGTCCCGGAGAGCCGGATCGCAACGCTCGGCGACCAGCCCAACGACGTGCTGATGTTCGCCCGCTCGGGGCTGAGCATCGCGATGGGCAACGCCGAAGCCGACGTCCAGCGCGCCGCACGACGGGTCACGGCGTCCAACTCCGATGAGGGGTTCGCGATCGCGATCGAGCGGTTCGTGCTCGGCGACAGCTAAGACCGGCCGTCACGCGCGCTGAACGCCTCGATCTCGATCGACACGAGGGTCGGCGCCGGCAGCCCGCTCGGCGTCACACGCCTGCTCGTGGCGACGAGCAGACCGTCGATCCAGCGCTCGATGCCGCCGTGCGCCGCGATCGCCTCATCGAGCAAGCTCATCCCCTATAGTTAACCAAATGGCTAATCCAGCAACAGCGCAGCGGACACTGGATCGCACGTTCGCCGCCTGCGCGCATCCGATCCGGCGCGGCATCGTCGAACGGCTGGCGGCGCGCGAGGCGGTCGCGAACGGGACGGTGGGGGACATGACGGTCGGCGAGGCGACACGCGACTTCGCCGTGTCCAAGCCCGCGATCAGCCGGCACCTGCGGGTGCTCGAGGAGGCGGGCGCGATCGAGCGCGTGATCGACGGTCGCACCCATCGCCTACGCCTCGCCGAGCAGCCCTTCGAGGACGCGTCCGACTGGATCGCGCGGCTGCAGCAGATGTGGGAACGCAAGTTCGACGCCGTCGAGCAGTACCTCGCGGACAGCCGCGCATGAGCGAGCGCGCGGGCACGAGCGATGTCGCGGCGTTTCGCCTGGAGCGCACGTTCGACGCAGCGCCCGAGGATGTCTTCGATGCATGGACCAATCCCGACGTGCTGCGGCGCTGGTGGGCGGCGCACCCGAGTTGGAGCTCGCCTGGCTGCGACGTCGACCTGCGCGTCGGGGGGCGCTACGTGCTGCGGATGCGCGACGAGCAGACCGGCGAGCTACACGTCGTCGGCGGCGAGTACCGCGAGGTCGTGCGACCGCACCGCCTGCTCTACACGTGGGCCTGGCAGGACGGCCCCAACCCGGGGCACGTCAGCCTCGTCGCCGTCGAGTTTCGCGCCGACGGCGACCGCACGACGGTAGTGCTCGAGCACAGCGGGCTGCCCGATGACGGATCTCGCAGCCGCCACGGCGCGGGCTGGAACGCGTGTATGGACAACCTCGCGCGACGCGTGTTCGACGGCGCTTGAGGCACCGATGTCAGCCGTGCAGACAATCAACAACAGGAGGCCATCAACATGGGCAAGTATGTGTTCGCCTACCGAGGCGGGATGATGGAGCAGGACGAGCAGAAGCGCCAGGAAGCGATGCAGGCGTGGGGCGCGTGGTTCGGCAAGATCGGTGAGGCGGTCGTAGATCCAGGCAACCCGTTCGCCGGGTCGACCTCAGTCAGCGCCAACGGGAGTGGCGCGGCAGCCTCGCAACTGACGGGCTACACGGTCGTCAAGGCCGACAGCCTCGACGCGGCGAGCGCGCTCGCGCGGGATTGTCCGGTGCTCTCGAGCGGCGGCAGCGTCGACGTGTACGAGACGATCGAGGTGTCGATGTAGCTCGGCGCGAGCCGGCGCCATCAGCAGCCATGGCCTACGACGAGGACCTCGCCAACCGGATTCGAGAGCTCCTGTCCGACGAGGACGGCGTGACCGAGATGACGATGTTCGGTGGCCTTGCGTTCCTGCTCGCAGGGAACATGGCCGTCGCGGCATCGGGCCAAGGCGGCCTGCTCGTGCGCGTCGATCCCGGCGAGGGCGCAGAGCTCATCTCGCGTGCCGGAGCAAGCCCGATGGTGATGCGCGGGCGCGAGATGGCCGGCTGGCTGCGGGTCGATGCGCAGGCAGTCGGGACCAAGCGCCAGCTACAGGCCTGGGTGCGGCGCGGAGTCGCATACGCGGGCTCGCTGCCCGCGAAGCGCTGAGCGCTAGGACCAGGACAGCTGCACCGTCACCAGCGCAGCGATCGGGACCAGGCAGAAGACGTGCTCGCGGGCGATCGTTCGCGCCAGCGCGCGCTGACGCTCGGGCGTGTCGCGGCGCTCGCCGAGGCGGACTGCCGCTGGGACGGTGCGCGCGCCGGCGAGCCCGATCGGCGCGGCGGCCAATGCGAGCGAAACCCAAGCGACAGCCGACGGCACGCCGCCGCCGTCGACGATCTCCGCGACGAGCGCGGCGAGCGTGACGAGCATGACGATCGCGACCAGCCGGTTCATCGGCCGCGCGGCCGTCGTGACGCGCGAGTAGTAGGAGGCGATCGACGACAGCTGCTCCTCTGGGAGCTCGGCCCCGCGCCGGCCGAGCGCCTGAACGTCGAACATCAGGTCGAACCACAGCACCGCCAGCAAGAAGCCCCCGCCGGCCCCTGCAAACGCGGTCATCGCGCGGGCTCGGCAGCGCCCCTGACGCGCTCGCCCTTCGGATCGAACGGCGGCTCTGAAACGAGCTCGCCGGCAACCCAGCGGCCGAAGATGTCGACCTCGACGGCAGCTCCGATCGCAAGCTCGGCGGGCACGTAGGCGTAGGCGATCGATCGCTCCACGGTGTAGCCGTAGCCGCCGCTCGTCACGCGGCCGACGACCTCCTCGCCGACGCGCACCGGCTCGTTGCCGAGCGCCACCGAGCGCGGATCCTCGAGCACGATGCAGCGGAGCCGTCTGTCCGGCGCGTCGCCGGTGCGCTGGCCATCGGGCGCGATCCCGAGCGCATCCGCGCCGTTGAAGTCGCCGCGGGTCTTCTTCACGCAGAAGCCGAGCCCGGACTCGAACGGGTTCTCGTCGGCGGTGATGTCGGCCGCCCACACGCGGTAGCCCTTCTCCAGGCGCATCGAGTCGATCGCGCGGTAGCCGCCGGCGACGAGTCCGAGCTCGCGGCCGGCCGCCCACACGGTCCGCCACAGCCCGGCGCCGTACTCGCTCGGGCAGTACAGCTCCCAGCCGTGCTCGCCGACGAACGTCACGCGCAGCGCGCGCACCGGCACGTCGCCGACCGCAAGCTCGCCCATCCGCATGTAGGCGAAGTCGAGCGGATCGTCGGTCAGCGGCGACAGGATCTCCCGCGCGCGCGGACCCCACAGCGCAAAGCACGACCAGCGCGAGGTCACGTCTGCGAGGCGGACGCTGCCGTCGTCGGGCGCGTGGCGACGAATCCAGCTGAGGTCGTGATTGCCGAACGCCGTTCCCGTGACGATCGAGAACAGCTCCTCCTCGACGCGCGTCACGGTGAAGTCGCACTCGATCCCGCCGCGCGCGTTGAGCATCTGCGTGTACGTGATCGCGCCGACGTCGCGCGCCACCTCGTTGTCGCAAAGCCGTTCGAGGAAGTCCGCCGCCCCGGGTCCAGCGATCTCGAGCTTCGCGAACGACGACTCGTCGAACAGGCCCGCGCGCTCACGCGTCGCGCGGTGCTCGGCGCCGATCGCCGGCGACCAGTGCATCCCCGCCCAGCCGCGCGGGCGCAGCGCCTCATCGCCGTCAGCGGCGTTTGACTCGTACCAGTTGACGCGCTCCCATCCGGACTTCTCGCCGAACGCCGCGCCGTGCTCGGCGTGCCAGCCGTACGCGCTCGAGACCCGCAGCGGGCGCCCGGCCTCGCGCTCGTGGCCGGGATAGCGGATGTCGTAGTAGGTCTCGTACACCTCTTTGGCGCGCTTGAGCGTGTAGCTCGGCGAGCGGTACTGGGCGCCGAACCGGCGGATGTCCATCTCCCACACGTCGCTCGTCGGCTCGCCCGCGAGGATCCACTCGGCGATCACCCTCCCGATCCCGCCCGCGCCGGCGAGCCCGTGCGCGCAGAAGCCGGCCGCCACGAACAGCCCCGCGACCTCGCTCTCGCCGAGGCAGAACTCGTTGTCGGGCGTGAACGCCTCCGGCCCGTTGATCAGGCGTGTGACGGTGATCTCGTCCATCGCCGGCACGCGCCTGGACGAGTTGCGCGCGATCTCCTCGAAGCGCGGCCAGTCCTCCTCGAGCAGGCGTCCGTTGAAGTCCTGCGGGATCGCGTCGCGCAGGTGCTCGTCGAGCGCCCACGGCGCCGACCGGCGCTCGTAGCCTCCCATCACCAGGCCCCCTCCCTCCTCGCGGAAGTAGATCAGCAGGTCGGGGTCGCGCAACGTCGGCAGGTGCTCGTCCGGCGCGCGCTCGCGAAACGGCTGCGTCACGAGATACTCGTGGGCGAACGGCACGATCGGAACGCGAATGTCGGCCATCCGGCCGATCTCTGCCGCGAACATGCCGCCCGCGTTGACGACCACCTCGGCCTCGATCGGGCCCCACTCGGTCTGAACGCCGCGCACCCTCGGGCGCGCGCCGGTCCCGCGCTGCACGTCGATCCCGGTGACGCGCGTGTGCGTGAACACGCGACAACCGCCCTCGCGCGCGCCGTCGACGAGAGCCGTCGTCAGCAGCGACGGGTCCAGGTAGCCGTCGCTGGCGAGGTACGAGCCGCAGCGCACCCCGTCGGCGCTCATCAGCGGGAACAGCTCGCGCGCCTGCTCCGCGGAGACGAGCTCGAGCGCCAGTCCGAACGTCCGCGCCCACGCGACCTGGCGCAGCACCTCCTCTTCGCGCTCCGCCGTGCACGCCAGGCGCACGCCGCCGCACTGCACCCAGCCGCAGTCGAGCGTGCGGTACAGCTCGACCGAGTCCATCATCAGCCGCGTCAGCGACACGCTCGAGCGCAGCTGGCCGACGAGCCCCGCCGAGTGGAACGTCGAGCCGCTCGTCAGCTCGCTGCGCTCGAGCAGCACGACGTCGCGCTCGCCGAGCTTGGCCAGGTGATGCGCGACCGCCGCGCCGCCGACGCCGCCGCCGACGATCACCACGCGCGCGCGATCGGGAAGCTCACGCGGCCTGGCCATCGGTTCCCCGATCGCTTGCCGCGCTCGCCAGCCACTCGGCGAACTCTCCCTGCCCGACGGCGGCGCGCAGGCGCTCGAAGTGCTCCCGCGCGTACCCCGCGAAGTCGAAGTCCAGCTCGGAGATCGCTCCCTGAACGACGCCCCACGCGCCCTCGCGCGCATCGGACAGCACGCGCATCAGCCTGAGCGCGGCGCGCTGCGAATCCGACGGCCGCGCGCCGTAGTACACGTGCAGCAGCCGCTCGTCGGTCGCCTCGTCGAACTCGTTGTTGACCGACAGGTTGCCGAGGTCGAAGCGGGGGTCGCCCATCCCGGCGTACTCCCAGTCGACCAGCAGCGTTCGCCCGTCCTCCTCGGCACGGATCAGGTTGCCCGCGAGCAGGTCGTTGTGGCACGGGCGCTCGTCGCCGTGTCCGAGTGCCGCGGCGATCCGTCCCGCGGCGGCGCGCGCGTCGGCGTAGGAGGCGGGAAGGCTCGCGCCGCGCCGTTGGGCGATCGCTGCGTAGTCCTCGAGCAGCTGCGGCACCGAGAAGCGCGTCGGCAGCTGCGCGCGTGAGTCGTGAAACGCGCGCAGCGCGAGCGCGATCTCGCCGACGGCGCCGACGAGCTCATCGTGCTGCAGCGAGCGGCACGACACGAACCGCGTCACGAGGCAGTCGCCGACGATCGCCGCAACCGCTGGCGCGATGCCGAGCGCTGCGGCGGTCTCGTTGGCGAGCAGCTCCGCTGTGCGATCGATTCCGAGCAGCTCGGTGTCCTTGCCCGGGCGGCGCACGACGTAGTCGGAGCCTCCGAGCGTCACCCTGTAGTTGCGGTTGGTGATTCCGCCCGCCAGCTCGCGCGGCTCCCCCTGCAGCGGCGCCACCGCCACCTCGAGGCGCTCGAGGATGTCATTGAGCTCGCCGGTCATCCTCACAGCACCCTCTCCAGCACATAAGGCTCACAACCTATACCTTCATTGCAAATGAACTTGACGGAACTCCGCGCAGGCGTGGATGCCGGTGAGATCGACACCGTCCTGCTCGCTCTGACCGATATGCAGGGCCGACTGCAGGGCAAGCGCCTGACCGCGCGCCACTTCCTCGCCGAGGTCGCCGAGCATGGGGCCGAGGGATGCAATTACCTGCTCGGCGTCGACGTCGACATGGCGACCGTCTCGGGTTACGAGCTCTTCTCGTGGGACCGCGGATACGGCGACTTCGTCCTGCGCCCCGACCTCGACACGCTGCGCCCTGTGCCATGGCAGCAAGGGACAGCGATCTGCCTCGCCGACGTCGCCTGGGAGGACGGCTCGGACGTCACCGTGTCGCCGCGCCAGATCCTGCGCCGGCAGCTCGGACGGTTGGGCGAGCGTGGCTGGAGCGCCAACGCCGGCACCGAGCTCGAGTTCATCGTCTTTCGCGACACCTACGAGGAGGCGTGGCAGAAGGGGTACAGGGACATCGTGCCGGCGAACCTCTACAACGTCGACTACTCGTTGCTCGGCACGGCGCGCGTCGAGCCGCTGCTGCGGCGGATCCGCAACAGCATGGAGGCCGCCGGGATGCTCTGCGAGGACTCCAAGGGCGAGTGCAACTTCGGTCAACACGAGGTCAACTTCCGCTACGCCGACGCGCTGCGCACGGCCGACGAGCACGCGATCTACAAGAACGGCGTCAAGGAGATCGCCGCACTCGAGGGGATGTCGGTCACGTTCATGGCCAAGTACGACGAGCGCGAGGGCAACTCGTGCCACATCCACTTCTCGCTCGCCGATGACGATGGCGCGGTGTTCGAGCGCGACCGGCCGCTGTTCGAGTCGTTCCTCGCCGGGCAGCTCGCCGGACTGCGCGAGCTGACGCTGCTGCTCGCGCCGAACGTCAATTCCTACAAGCGCTTCGCCGCGGCGTCGTTCGCGCCGACCGCGATCGCCTGGGGACGCGACAACCGCACGTGTGCCCTGCGCGTCGTCGGCCACGGACCGGCATTGCGGTTCGAGAATCGCGTCGGCGGCGCCGACCTGAATCCGTACATGGCGCTCAGCGCGATCATCGCCGCCGGGCTGCACGGCGTCGAGCGCGAGCTCGAGCTCGGGCCCGTGTTCGAGGGCAACGCGTATGAAGCTCCTGAGCTGCCGCGCGTGCCGGGTACGCTGCGGGAGGCGCGCGAGCTGTTCGCCGCGAGCGAGATCGCGCGCGAGGCGTTCGGCGAGGACGTCGTCGCGCACTACGTAAACGCCGCCGACGTCGAGCTTGCCGCGTTCGACGGCGCCGTGACCGACTGGGAGCGCTACCGGGGGTTCGAGCGATTGTGACCGAGGCGGTCCTGTCTGCCTCAACGGTCTTCGCGCCCGTGCGCTCGCAGACCGCGTTCGAGGAGACGGTCGAACGCCTCGGCACCGCGATCAAGCTCGGCCTGCTGCCGCCCGGCGCCCGCCTGCCCGCAGAGCGCGAGCTGTGCTCGCGCCTGGGCATCGCGCGCTCGACGTTGCGCCAGGCGCTGACCGCACTCGGCCAGAGTGGCCACGTGCACGCGACGCGCGGGCGCGGTGGCGGCACGTTCGTCGCCGATCCGCTGCCGCCGGCCGAGCCGCCCTCGGCGGAGGTGCGCGCGCGCTGGCGCGAGACGTGCGATGAGCGCCTGGCGGTCGAGCTCGGCGTCGCCGTGCTCGCCGCCGAACGCGCCGACGCGTCCGCGCTGCAGCGCCTCGACGAGCTCGTCGAGGCGCTCGACGACTCGCTCGAGGACTTCGGCTCCTACCGCCAAGCGGACATCCGCCTGCACGTCGGGCTCGCTCAGGCCACCGGCTCGCCGCCGCTCGTCCACGCGATGACCGGCGTGCAGGGCGCGATGACCGATCTCATCGCGTACATCGCGCACCCGCGCGAGGTGCTCGCGTCGTCCAACGAGCAGCACCGCAGGATCCTCGCGGCCGTGCGCGAGGGCGACGCCCCGCGCGCCTCGCGCGCGATGACCGAGCACCTGCAGGGCACCGAGCGCGTGCTCGCCGGCCTGCTCCCCGGGGGTTGAGCGCGGGCGCTTGCAATTTGCGAAGTCGCTCTTGACTTCAGTCCGAGCACGAGCGTATTGTCACGAGCGAAGGACGGGAGAGCAAACCTTTTACGCGAACAGGGGTGGGAACCGAGATGAGCACAGCGGAAGGGTCGATCGGGAACGACGAGCAGAAGCTCGCGGAGCTCGGCTACAAGCAGGAGCTGAACCGACGCTGGAGCGGCTTCTCCAACTTCGCGATCTCCTTCGCGATCATCTGCATCCTCGCGGGCTGCTTCACCACGTATGGACAGGCGCTGAAGAACGGCGGCGCCATCGCGATCTCGATCGCGTGGCCGCTGATCTCCTTGATGATCCTGTTCGTCGCCTGGTCGATGTCGGAGCTCGCCTCGGCGATGCCCACCGCCGGCGGGATCTACTACTGGGCCTCGAAGCTCGGGGGCGCCGGCTGGGGATGGTTCACCGGCTGGTTCAACCTGATCGGACTGGTTGCCGTCTCGGCCTCGGTGATCTACGTCTCGGCGACGTTCCTGATGTACACGCTCGGCCTCTATGAAGTGCACTTCATCTTCAACTTCGCGAAGGCCGCTGCGGGCACCAACCTCCACTACACGGCGCACGTCAACTTCGCCCTGTTCGGCATCATCCTGCTGCTCGACCTGCTGGTCAACGTCTTCCGCAGCCAAATCGTGACGACGCTCTACAACGTCTCCGTGTGGTGGAACATCGTCGGCGTGCTGGCGATCATCGTGCTGCTGATCGCCGTTCCCGCGCACCACGCGAGCTTCTCCTACGTCTTCAGCCACAAGGCCAACGAATCCGGGTTCTCCGGCGGAAGCGTCAACAGCGCCAAATTCTGGATCTATGTGCTGCCGCTCGGCTTCCTGCTGACGATGTACACGATCACTGGCTACGACGCCTCCGCGCACGTGTCCGAGGAGACCCATGGCGCCGAACAGTCGGCGCCACGAGGCATCTGGCTGTCGGTCTTGTACTCCGCCATATTCGGGTGGATCGTGCTGCTCGCAATCACGTTCGCGATCCAGCACTCCCACGAAGCTGCGATCTACAAAGCTGGATACCCGGCGGTCACGATCATCGAGACGGCGCTCACGTCGGCCGCCGCCAAGGCGGTGCTTCTGATCTCGACGATCGGCCAGCTGTTCTGCGGGATGGCCTGCGTCACGAGCGCGTCCCGAATGACGTTCGCGTTCTCGCGCGACGGCGCCGTCCCGGGCCACAACCTGTGGCGCCGGCTCGGAAAAAGCCGCACCCCCACCTGGTCGGTGCTGTTCGTGATCGTGTTCGCGCTGGTCATCACGATCCCGGCGTACTTCCCGAACCACCTCGGCAGCCCCGTAGCGTTCCTCGCCGTGACGTCGATCGCGGTGATCGGGCTTTACATCGCCTACACGATCCCGGTCTACCTGCGCTGGCGTCAGGGCGAGCGGTTCGTGCGCGGCTCCTGGACGCTCGGTTCCAAGTACAAATGGATCAACCCGATCGCGGTCGTCTGGGTCGCCCTGTGCGTGATCATCTTCTCGCTGCCCTTCTCGCCCGAAGGCGTGCCGTGGGAAAGCGCCTTCAGCTGGAACGCGGTCAACTACGCTCCGCTCGTTACGCTCGCCGTGATCGCCGGGGTGACGATCTGGTACTTCGCGTCGGCAAAGCGCACGTTCACCGGGCCGATCCGCACGATCGACGAGCTCGACGTCGAACAAGCGCTGCCCGCGGTCGCCGAGGCACCGTAGGAAGAGGATTGCGCGGACAAGATTCTCTGCGGGTCCGCCGCGGCGGGAGGTAGCGCCTTGAGCGAGTCGCTGTCAGTGATCGAGCCCGCCACCGAGGCGGTGCTTGCCCAGATCGAGCGCGCGGGCCCTGCGGAGGTCGACGAGGCCGTCGCCGCGGCCAACGCGGCTTTCCCCGCGTGGCGTGCGCTCGACCCGGGCGCGCGGGCAGCGCAGCTGCGCGACGTCGCCGACGCCCTCTCCGCGAGCCACGAGGAGCTCGCCGTGCTCGAGGCGCGCAACGCCGGCAAGGCGATCGGCGACGCGCGCGGGGAGATCGCGATGGTGATCGACACGTTCCGCTACTACGCCGGAGCGCCCGAGCGCCTGCTCGGCGACACGATCCCCGTCGCCGGCGGGCAGGCGTGGACCGTGCGCGAGCCGCTCGGCGTCGTCGGGCTGATCACGCCGTGGAACTTCCCGCTGGCGATCGCCTCGTGGAAGCTCGCGCCCGCGCTCGCCGCGGGCAACACCGTCGTGCTCAAGCCCGCCGAGCTGACGCCGCTGACCGCGCTGCGCTTCGCCGAGATCGTGGCCGACGCCGGACTTCCCGAGGGCGTCGTCAACGTCGTCGTCGGCCCCGGCTCGACGTGCGGCGCGCGGCTGGTCGAGCACCCCGACGTCGCGAAGATCGCGTTCACCGGGTCGACCGAGGTCGGGCGCACGATCGCCGCCGCCGCCGCGCAGACGATCAAGCGCGTGACGCTCGAGCTCGGCGGCAAGTCGGCCAACGTGGTTTTCGCCGACGCCGATCTCGAGGCCGCCGCCGCCGCGGCGCCGCTGGCCGTGTTCGGCAACGCCGGCCAGGACTGCTGCGCGCGCTCGCGAATCCTCGTGCAGGAGGGAGCCGTCGAGCGCTTCATGGAGCTGCTCGACGACGCGGTGAAGCGCCTCGTCGTCGGCCAGCCGCTGGATGAGGACACGCAGATGGGCCCGCTGATCTCGGCCGAGCAGCGGGCGAGCGTCGCCGCCTTTCTCGACGGGCCAGAGCCCGTCGCGATCCGCGGCAGCGCGCCCGACGGGCCGGGCTACTGGTTCGCGCCGACCGTGCTCGCGCCGGTCGACCCCGACTCGCGCGTCGCGCGCGAGGAGGTCTTCGGCCCGATCGCCGCCGTGATCCCATTCGCCGAGGAGGCCGACGCCGTGCGCCTCGCCAACGACACGATCTATGGGCTGTCGGGCTCGGTCTGGACGCGCGACGGCGCGCGCGCGCTGCGGATGACCCGTGCGATCGAGACCGGCGTGATCTCGGTCAACTCGAACACGTCCGTGCGCGTCACCACTCCGTTCGGCGGCTTCAAGCAGTCCGGCTACGGGCGCGAGCTCGGTCCCCATGCGCTCGACGCGTACACCGAGACCAAGTCGATCTACTACGCGACCGGGTGACCCCGTGAGGCTCGATCAGAAGGTCTGCGTCGTGACCGGCGCCTCCGGCGGGATCGGCGCCGCCACTGTCGAGCTGTTCAAGCGCGAGGGCGCGCGCGTCGCCGGCGCCGACCTCGCCGAGGGAGCCCCTGGCGAGCTGTCGCTGCGGGTCGACGTGAGCGACGAGGAGCAGGTTCGCGCGATGTACGAGACGGTCGTCGCCGAGCTCGGCCGGATCGACGTGCTGTTCAACAACGCCGGCATCTCGCCCCCGGACGACACCTCGGTGCTCGACACCGACCTCGACGCGTGGGAGCGCGTCCAGCAGGTCAACCTGCGCAGCGTGTTCCTCTGCTGCAAGCACGGCATCCCGCACCTGCTGGCGGGCGGGGGCGGCTCGGTGATCAACACCGCGTCGTTCGTCGCCGTGATGGGCGCCGCCACGTCGCAGATCTCCTACACCGCATCGAAGGGCGGCGTGCTCGCGCTCTCGCGCGAGCTCGGCGTCGAGTTCGCGCGGCGTGGCGTGCGCGTCAACGCGCTCTGCCCCGGCCCGGTCGACACGCCGCTGCTGCGTGAGCTGTACGCCGCCGACCCCAAACAGGCCGAGCGCCGGCTCGTGCACGTCCCGATCGGGCGCTTCGCGCGCGCCGAGGAGATCGCCAGCGCCGCGCTGTTCCTCGCGTCGGACGAGTCGAGCTACGTGACCGCCTCGACGTTCCTGGTCGACGGCGGCCTCAGCGGCGCCTACACGACGCCGCTGTAGCGTGAAGGCCGCATGCACGCGGTCTGGCACAGAGACGAGCGCACCGACGACGCCGCACGCGAGCGCGAGTTCGCTCGAGTCAGCGCCGGCATCGACCTCGACGCGGCCGCTCGCGCGCTCGCCCGCGGCGCGGTCGCGACCCCGACGATCGCGAGCGCCGACGTCAGCGAGCTCGCCGGCTGTCGCGTCGCGCTGAAGGCCGAGTCGCTGCAGATCGCGGGCTCGTTCAAGCTCCGCGGCGCGCTCGCCAAGCTCGCGGCGCTCGGGCCGCGCGCCGACGACGGCCTGATTGCGGCGAGCGCGGGCAACCACGCGCGGGCGGTCGCTCAGGCGGCGCGACTGGCCGGCGTCGGCTGCGAGGTGTTCATGCCGCGCGACGCGCCCGTCTCCAAGGTCGCCGCCGTCGAGCGGCTGGGCGCGAGCGTGCGGCTCAGCGGCGCGTCAGTCGAGGAGGCGCTCGAGCTCGCGATGGCGCGCGCCGATGAGACCGGCGCCGCGCTCGTGCATCCGTTCGACGACCTCGACGTGATCGCCGGCCAGGGGACCGTCGGGCTCGAGCTGTTCGCGGCCGTGCCCGAGCTGGCGCGCGTGATCGTCCCCGTCGGCGGCGGCGGGCTGGCGAGCGGGATCGGCCTCGCGCTGCGGCGTGAGCGCCCCGACGTCGAGCTCGTCGGCGTCCAGGCGAGCGCGTGCGCGCCGCTCGCCGCCGCGCTCGCCGGCGACGGCGCCGGGCGCACGCCCGAGTTCCCCGCCGCGGCGACGATCGCCGACGGCATCGCGCTCAAGCAGCCCGGCGAGTACACGCTGCCGCTGCTACGCGAGCTGCTGTCCTCGCTCGAGACGGTCAGCGAGGACGAGATCGCCGCCGCGATGGTGTTCCTCGCCGAACGCGCGAAGCTCGTCGCCGAGGGCGCCGGCGCGGTCGCCGTCGCGGCGGCGATGAGCGGGCGCCTGCCGCCGCGCGAAGGCACGACCGTCGCGATCGTCTCCGGCGGCAACGTCGACAACGGCCTGCTCGCCTCGCTGCTGCGTCGCCATGAAACCGTCGCCGGGCGCCGCGTGCGGATGTTCACGCGCGTGCCCGACCGCCCCGGCGGCCTGGCCGATCTGCTCAAGCTGATCGCCGACGCGCGAGCCAACCTGCTGACCCTCGAACACGTGCGCGAGGCCGTCGCACTGAACGTCCGCGAGACCGGCGTCGAGCTGACGCTGGAGACACGCGGCCCCGAGCACGCCGAGCAGCTTCGCCAAGCGCTCGAGCGCGCCGGGTACGAGGTCCACTTCGACTGAGAGCACTCGCGACGCTCGCGCGGGTACGCTCTCGCCGTGAGCTTGTCGCCGCGCGCGATCCATCATCTCAGCTGCGGCACGATGTGCCCGCACGCCCGGCGTCTGGTCAACGGCGACGGCGGACTGCGCGAGCGCGGCCGGATCGTCTGCCACTGCCTGCTCGTCGAGCAGCCCGACGGGCTCGTCCTAATCGACACCGGCCTCGGTCTCGACGACATGCGCAACACCCGCCAGCTCGGGATGATCTTCAACGCGTTCTTTTCGCCGCAGGCGCGCGAAGCCGAGACCGCGATCGAGCAGGTCCGCGCGCTCGGCTACCAGCCCGGCGACGTGCGGCGGATCGTCGTCACCCATCTCGACGTCGACCACGCCGGCGGGCTGCCCGACTTCCCCGGCGCCGACGTCCACGTGCTCGCCCGCGAGCTCGATGCCGCGATGAGCCCCGGCCTGCTCGAACGCGAGCGCTACGTCAAGGCGCACTGGGCGCACGGGCCCAAGTGGGTCCGCCACGAGCCCGACGGCGACCGCTGGCTCGGCTTCGAGAGCGTTCGCGCGCTCGGCGCAGACGACGACATCGTGCTCGTGCCGCTGTACGGGCACACGCGCGGGCACGCCGGCGTGGCCGTCAAGCGCGCCGACGGGAGCTGGCTGCTGCACTGCGGCGACGCGTACTTCCACCGCGGCGAGCTCGAGACGCCGGCGAACTGCCCGACCTTCCTGCGCGCCTTCCAGAACATCAACTCGGTCGACAACTCCGCGCGCAAGCGCAACACCGAGCGGTTGCGCGAGCTCGCCCGGCGGGACGACGAGCAGGTCGAGCTGTTCTGTGCGCACGATCCGGTGACGCTCGAACGCCTGCAGGCCGCCCGCTAGGAGCGGGCCGTCGGCGGGTGGCGCAGGCGTCGAGTCAGTCCGCGCCCTCGCGCGACCTCCTACGAGTACATGGTCTCGATTGACGCCGCGTACTTCTGCGCGATCGGCTTGCGCTTGAGCTTCATCGTCGGCGTCAGCTCGTCGCCGCTCGGCAGCCAGTCGCCCTCGACGATCTGAAACCGCTTGATCTGTTCGACGCGCGCGAGCTTGGCGTTGGCCGCGTCGACGCCCTCCTGCACCGCTGCCGTGATCCGGTCGTCGTGCGCGAGCGTCTCCAGCGTCGCGCCCTCGATCCCCTTCGTCGCCGCCCATGCCGGCGCGAAGTCCGGGTCGAGCACGATCAGCGCCGTGTTGTACGGGCGCGCGTCGCCGATGCAGCACGCCTGCCCGATCAGCGGCGAGGCGCTCTTCAGCGTCGCCTCGATGTTCGCCGGCGACATGTTCTTGCCCGCCGCGCTGATGATCAGCTCCTTCTTGCGGTCGACGATCTTCAAGTAGCCGTCGTCGTCGAACTCGCCGATGTCGCCCGTGCGCAGCCAGCCGTCGTCGGTGAACGCCTCCTTCGTCTTCTCCGGCTGGTTGCGGTAGCCGGCCATCACGACGTCTGACTTGACCAGTACCTCCCCATCGTCGGCGAGCTTGATCTGCACGCCCGGTGCCGGCGGCCCGACCGTCCCGATCTTGATCTTCTCGACCGGGTTGACCGACCCGGCGCCGCACGTCTCGCTCATCCCCCACAGCTCCGACAGCGGCAGGCCGATCGCGTGGAAGAACTCGAGCACCTCGACCGGCGTCGGCGCCGCGCCGACGTTGATCGACTCGACCTGGTCGAGCCCGAGCATCACGCGCAGGCCCGCGAAGATCTGCTCGTCGGCCTCGCGCACCTGCTCGGCCAGCTCGCGCGGCACCTCCTCGCCGGCCTGCTCCAGACGCACCTTGCGCAGCGCCGCGTCGAGCGCCGCCTGCGTGCGCTGCTGCTGCTCGTCCGGCTGCGCCGCGAGCATCGTCTCCAGTCCCGCCTTCAGCTTCTCCCAGATCCGCGGGACCGCAAAGAACCAGCTCGGGCGGACTTCCGGGAGGTACGACAGCACCTGGCGCGGGTCGTCGCAGCACGTGATCTGCAGGCCGAACACGATCGGCAGGTAGTGGTGCGCGTTGCGCTCGGCGATGTGCGCAGCCGGCAGCCACGAGATCACGCGTCCGTCCTCGGGGAACTGGATCAGCGCGTCGAGCCCCTCGACCGCCGCGATCAGGTTGCGGTGGATCAGCTGCACGCCCTTCGGCGGCCCCGTCGTGCCCGACGTGTAGATCAGCGTCAGCACGTCGTCGCCGCGCAGTTGCGCGACCGACGCCTCGACGTCGAAGTCCCGGTTCGAGCCCTCCACGTCGGCCAGCGCTAGCGTGCCGGCCGGCGCCTCGCCGTCGACGACGATCACGCGCTGCAGCTGCGGCGCCGCCTCCCGCGCCTTAAGCATCTGCGCGAGGAACTGCTGCTCGCAGATCGCGATCTTCGCGTCCGCGTCGCCCAGCAGGTAGCCGATCTGCTCGGCTGAGTACGTGTTGTAGATCGAGAACGGCGTCGCGCCGAGCATCATCGCCGCGAGGTCGCACAGGTGGAACTCCGGCCGGTTGGACAGCATCAGCGCGACCGTGTCGCCGCGCTGCACGCCGAGCTTCGCCAGACCGCCCGCGAGCGCGTCGACGCGCTCGCGCAGCTCGCCCCACGTGATCGTGAACGCGTCGTCCTTCGTGCGGATCGCGACGTCGTCGGAGTGCTCCGATGCCGTAGTCCGAAACGCCTCGGCGACCGTCTGCGCCGTGACCGCCGAGCCGTCGCTCGCGCTCGCCGGCTCAACCCCCGTCACACCGCTCTGCATCGCTGCGCTCCTCCCGTTCGTACGCTCCCCTGCTGCTGCTGCAAGCGCAGCATACGACGCGCCGGCCAACGCCACCATGGTCGCGCGCCGGCGTCGTCGAGCTGGGCTCGGGCGAGCGTATGCGCCTCATAGCGACCGCAGCGCAGGCAGCAGCTCGCGCTGCGCCCATTCGATGAACCGCTGCTGCTGCTCGGCGCCGATCTGCACGAGCGCGACCTCCGTGAAGCCGGCGTCGACGAACGCTCTGATCTTCTCGACGTGCTCGTCGACGTCCGCTCCGCAGGCGATCGCGCTCGACACCTGCTCCGGTGTCACGAACTGCGTCGCCGCCGCGAAGCCGTCGGGCCCGGGCAGATCGGCGTTCACCTTCCAGCCGAGGCCGAACCAGCGGAACTGCTCGTGCGCCCGGCGCACCGCCGCGTCGCGATCGGCGTCGTACGCGAGCGCGAGCTGCCCGACGCGCGGCTTGCCTGCGCCGCCCGCCGCGTCGAACATCGCACCGAGCTGCGCGTTCGGCTCGACCGCGATCATCACGTCGGCCTTCGCGCCCGCGAGTCGGCATGAGTCCGGCCCCGACACCGCCACCCCGATCGGCACGCGCTCGTCGGGCAGATCCCACAGCTTGCCCGACTCGACGTCGAAGTACGTACCCGTGGGTCCCGGGTGGAAACGCCGCGCGACCTCGTCGCGCGCGGGGCGCCGGCATCCGATCCAGCCCGATCGACGGCGCTCGCTCGCGCGCTGGCATCATCCCTCGCCCGGCGATTCGACGACTGGAGGACGACCATGGCAGGCGCAGGAGACGACCCGCAGGTGCCCGGCGATCCTGACCCCGAGCCGCGCGCGAGGCTGATGCACGAAGTCGCCGAGCAGATGGACGCGATCGAAGCCGACTTCCCCGGCGGCTTTGAGATCGGCCGCGTGATCACGATCGCCGAGATCGTGCTGCCCGAAGGCCGAATCGAACTGCGGATCCGCGCCGGCCAGCTGCCGTGGGTGACCCTCGGGATCCTCGACTGGGCGAAGAAAAACATCGAAGACGCCACCCGTCGGATGGCTTCAGAGGAGTGAGCGAGCACGGATGCGCCTGCGCGAGCTGCGCCCCGGCGACGACGCCGAGCTGCTGCGGATCCACCGCACCCCTGCCGTCGCGCGCTGGTGGGGCGAGCCCGACGAGGGCTTTCCCTGGAGCGACGACCCCGACTCCCGGCGCCTGGTGATCGACCTCGACGGACGCGTCGCCGGGCTGATCGAGTACCACGAGGAGCCCGAGCCCCGCTATCGCCACGCGGCGATCGACCTGTTTCTCGACCCGAGCCTGCACGGTAGCGGGCTCGGCCCGCAGGCCCTGCGCCTGCTCGTGCGATACCTGATCGACGAGCGGGGGCATCACCGGATCACGATCGACCCCGCGACGGCGAACACGGCGGCGATCACGGCGTACGAGAAGGCCGGCTTCGTGGGCGTCGGCGTGATGCGCGACTACGAGCGCGACCCCGATGGCGGCGGCTGGCACGACGCGCTGCTGATGGAGCTCGTCGCACGCCCTGGCCCATCCGCGTCCGCTCGCGCGAAGCATGCTTAGATTACGCGTTCGAGCGAGCAGAGATCGCTCGGGACATACCAACGCGCGCCCGTAGCTCAGTGGTCAACGGTTCTCTTCGGGGAGCCAAAGAGCAGCGGTCTTTCAAGCCGCAGGCCGCGGGTTCGATTCCCGCCGGGCGCACTTCTCAAGCCTCCGATCCGACCCCGCGGGTGAACCGCGCGTGAAGCCGAACGCGCCCTATTCGTTTGGCTGTTGACATTCCGCGTAAAAGGTGATTTATATGTCGCAGCGGGAGCGATCCCGCCCACCCGAGGGAGTGCGTCGAGTGGTGTGAGGGAACAGCGACTTAGGGGCCTTGCCGAATGGGTCTTGCTTTCAGTACGACGGACCGGAGAGAGGG
>DASXIJ010000008.1:0-16241 GCA_036498045.1 Solirubrobacteraceae bacterium | reverse complement strand
CGCGGACAAGCACGCGGCCGCGGCCGCTGAGCTCGGACTGCGCCCGCTCGATCGCGCCCCGGACCTCATCGTGGTCGATCGCTGCCGCGAGCGCGGGTCGGTCTGTGGCGCGGATGTTGACGAGGCGCTGGGGCAGCCGTGTCATCGCATCGCGTTCCCCGAGGTCGCGGCCGGCGAGCGCCTCGAGCGTCAGCAGAGCGCTCGCGACGCCGTCGCCCGTGCGATTGAAGTCCATGTCGATGATGTGGCCGGACTGCTCGCCACCGAGCGTCCAGCCGCGCTCGCGAAGCTCCTCGAGGACGTAGCGGTCGCCGACGTTGGTGCTGGCCACCTCCACGCCGGCCTGCTTCATCGCCGCGTGGAAGCCGTAGTTGGTCATCACCGTGACGACGACGCCGTTGCCGTTCAGGCGCCCGCGGTCGCGCAGGTGAAGCGTCACAAGTGCGATCAGCTCGTCGCCGTCCACGATCTGCCCGTGACGGTCGACGGCGAGGACGCGATCGCCGTCGCCGTCGAACGCGAAGCCGATGTCGTGGCCGCCGGCCACCACCCGCTCTGCGAGCACCTGGACGTGCGTCGACCCGCATCCGGCGTTGATGTTGCGCCCGTCGGGCGCGTCGGCGATCGTCGTGACGGTTGCCCCGAGGCGGCGCATGATCTCGGGCGCGACGTGATACGTGGCGCCGTTGGCGCAGTCCAGCAGCACGTCCAGGCCGCCGAGATCGAGGTCGTTGAAGCGCGTGTGCAATTCGCGCAGATAGTCCTCGGGCGCGCCCCGCAGGGTGCGGATCCGTCCGATATCGGGCGCCGGCGCCTGCGCCGCGGCTGCGGCCTCCCGCGCGAGCGCCTGCTCGATCTCCAGCTCGCGCTCGTCTGAGAGCTTGTAGCCGTCGCCGGCGAAGAACTTGATGCCGTTGTCGCGATACGGGTTGTGCGAGGCGGACAGCACCGCGGCGAGGTCGAAGCCGTAGCGCGAGATCAGCAGCGGCGCGGCCGGCGTCGGGAGGACGCCGCCGATGAAAGCATCGCCACCGGCCGCGCTCACACCCGCGGCGACCGCCGCCTGGAGCATCTCGCCCGACTCGCGCGTGTCACGGATGATCACGACCTGCGGGCGCTCGGCTTCGGTCCGAAGCGTTGCGGCTCTCCCCAGTGCGAGGGCGAGCTCGGCGGTGAGGAACTCGCCGGCGACGCCGCGAACGCCGTCGGTCCCGAACAGCTTGCGGGTCATTGTCCGCCCGGAGCCCGGGCCTAGCGCTTCGAGAACTGCGGGCGCTTGCGCGCCTTCTTGAGGCCGGCCTTCTTGCGCTCCTTGACGCGCGGGTCACGCGTCAGAAAGCCGCGGCGCTTGAGCTCGCCGCGCAGGTTCGGGTCGGCCTCGAGCAGCGCTCTCGAGACGCCATGGCGCAGCGCTCCGGCCTGTGCCGAGATGCCGCCGCCGTGCAGGCGCGCGACGACGTCCATCCGGTCCTGGTAGCCGACCGTCTCGAGCGGCTGGCGGATGTTGCGCCGCAAAGTGTCACGTGGGAAGTGCTGCTCGAGCGTGCGGCCGTTGATCAGGTACGTTCCCTTGCCCGGACGCAGCGTGACGCGTGCGATCGCCGTCTTGCGCTTGCCCGTCGCCCGGTAGCGCGCGCCCGCGGCGAGGTCGATTGCGGCCGTGGCGATCGGCTCGGTCAGCGCCTCCTCGCCGTCCTCGGGCGCCTCGCCCTCCGCGGCGGCCTCGCTCTCCTCGCCCTCGAGCGCGTAAGGATCCTCATAGCCCTGCTCGCGCCCGAGCGGGTCGGCGCCCTCGGGCACGATGTCGACCTCGAGGTGCGCACCCGGCACAGACGGTTTCGCCCCGCTCGCGGCGACGTCGGCGTCGTCGCCTTCGTCCTCTTCCTCGTCGACCGCGGCCGCGATGGCGGTCTCGTCGGCCGCCTCCTGCGCCGCCTCAAGCGCTGCGTCCTCAGCGACGCCGGCGATCTCCAGCGCCTCCTCGCTCGGTACCGCATGGCCCTCCCCGCCAGGCTCGACGGTGGCCGGCTCCGGCGGCGTCTCGCCGCCCGCGTCGATCGCCTGCTGTGCCGCCTCGAGCGCTGCATCCTCAGCCGAGCCCGCGATCTCCTGGGCCTCCTCGCTGGGGACGGCGTGCTGGGGCTGCTCGGCCCCCTCTCCCGTCGGCTCGGCGCCCTCGGCCGCCGCGTCGGGGTTCTGCGGCTCGGTGCTCTCGTCGTCGGCCATCATGCGGTCTCCTTCGCGGAGCCTGCGGCTGCGCGATCTGACGTCGACGGCCGGCCTGTGACCGACCCGACATCCAGCGGTTGCGGTTTCTGGGCGACGTGCGGGTGCTCGGGACCGGCGTAGATCTTCAGCTTCGTCAGCTGCTTCCGCGCGAGGCGGTTGCGCGGCATCATTCCTTTGACGGCGAGCCGAAGGATCTCCTCGGGCCGGCGCGCGAGCATTTCCTCGAACGTACGCGAGCGCAGGCCGCCGGGATAGCCCGAGTGGCGGTAGTAGCGCTTGTCGGCTCGCTTGTTGCCCGTCACGTGGATCTTCTCGGCGTTGACCACGACGACGAAGTCGCCCGTGTCGATGTGCGGCGTGTACTCGGGCTTGCGCTTGCCGCGAAGCATGTCTGCGATCTGCGTCGCGACGCGCCCGAGTGTCAGGCCGTTGGCGTCCACGAGCAGCCAGTTGCGCTCGCGGTCGGTCGGCTTCGCTACGTAGGTCTTTGTCGAGGGCGCCATTGCGTGAAAAAGGCCACGCTACCGGGCATCCGGCCGCGCGGCGAAGGACGCATCATAGGCGAAGTCGTACTTCGTCGTAAGGCATGTGCTGCCGATTCGCGCCCAGGCGGGCGGATCGCGGTTCGTGTCAAGGACGCAGGGAGCGTGGCGTGCTCTGCACGCGAGCGACCGAGGACGCCGACACGGGCCGCGAGGCGTCTGCCTGGGTTACTCCCACTCGATGGTGCCCGGCGGCTTGGACGTGATGTCCAGCACGACGCGGTTGACCTCGCGCAGCTCGTTGATCATCCGTGAGGCGATCGTCTCGAGCAGGTCGTACGGCAGGCGCGCCCAATCGGCGGTCATCGCGTCATCGCTCGTCACCGCACGCACGACGACGACGTAGCCGTATGTGCGCTCGTCGCCCTGGACGCCGACGGTTCGCACGTCGGGCAGGACGCAGAACGACTGCCACAGCTCGCGGTAGAGCCCGGCGCGACGGATCTCCTCCTGCAGGATGTAGTCCGCCTCGCGCAGGACGTCGAGGCGCTCTTTCGTCGCCTCGCCGCCGACGACGCGGATCGCGAGGCCGGGACCCGGGAACGGCTGGCGCCAGACCAGGCGCTCGGGGAGGCCAAGCTCGGCACCGACCGCGCGGACCTCGTCCTTGAACAGGGCGCGCAGCGGCTCGACGAGCTCGAACCGAAGGTCGTCGGGCAGGCCGCCGACGTTGTGGTGTGACTTGATCGTCGCCGCGCCCGTGCCGCCGCCGGACTCGATCACGTCCGAGTACAGAGTGCCCTGAACGAGAAAGCGGGCACCCTCGCCATCCGGCCCGGCCAGCTTGGTCGCCTCCTCCTCGAACACCCTGATGAACTCGGCGCCGATCGCCTTGCGCTTGGCCTCGGGCTCGGTCACACCCGCGAGCTTGTCGAGGAAACGAGCCTCGGCGTCGACCGCGACGAGCGGCACCTTGAACGTGTCGCGGAACGCGCTGACGACCTGCTCGCCCTCGTCCTTGCGCATCAGGCCGTGGTCGACGAACACGCACGTCAGCTGGTCGCCGATCGCGCGGTGGACGAGCAGCGCCGCAACCGACGAGTCGACGCCGCCCGACAGGCCGCAGATCACGTTCGCCTCGCCGACCTGCGCACGGATCCGCGCGATCTGATCCTCGACGATCGACGCGGCCGTCCAGCTCTGCTCGCACCCGCAGATCTCGGTCAAAAAGCGCGTCAGGATCTGCTGTCCGTAAGGGGTGTGAACGACCTCCGGGTGAAACTGAATCCCGTAGATGTTCCGTGCGGTGTCCTCGATCGCGGCGACCGGCGACGAGCTCGACGACGCGAGGGCCGTGAACCCCGGCGGCGGCTCGAACACGGTGTCGCGGTGGGACATCCAGCACGTCTGCTCGGTTGGCGTTTCGCGCAGCAGCACGCCCGGCTCGCCGACGTGCAGGTCCGAGCGGCCGAACTCGCCGACCTCGGCCTGCTCCACGCGCCCGCCCAGCTCGTGCACGAGCAGCTGCATGCCGTAGCAGATGCCCATCACCGGGACACCGAGCTCGAGCAGCTCGCGATTCAGGCGCGGCGCCCCATCGGCGTACACCGACGCCGGTCCGCCCGACAGGACAAGTCCGCGCGGCTTTCGCCTGGTGATCTCCTCCAGGGGCGCGTCATGCGGCAGCAGCTCGCTGAACACACCGCACTCGCGCAGCCGGCGCGCGATCAGCTGGCTGTACTGGCCGCCGTAGTCGAGGACGACGACCTCCTCGGTCGCAGCCTCAACCGGAACCGCCTCCTCGGCGACCGCCTCAGGCGCCGTGACGGCCGCGTCAGTCATCGCTTAGGGGGTCAGAGGCGTTACCGGCGAGGCTGGCAACGACGCAGGGATCGTGGCGTACCGATCGCCGTCCCTCGGTGACGTCGATCGGCCAGCACGCGAGCGACCGAGCACGCCGCCAAACGAAGATCGGGGACGACTCTGACGCCCTAATCATTTACTAGGGCTGCTGCCTTTCCGTTGGTCGCGCCCATTCCGACTCCCTGGTCGCGCTGCAGCGACTTGCCCTCGGTCTGCAGCGCCGGCGCGATCACGACCTCGGCGCGGTTGAACTCGGCGAGGTCCTTGTGCCCGCACGTCGCCATCGACGTGCGCAGGCCGCCGAACAGGTTGAACGTCCCGTCGTTCTCGCGCGCGGGCCCGACAAGGATCTCCTCGAGCGTGCCGTTCTGGTGTGTCGCGACGCGCGCGCCACGCGGCAGGCTCGGGTGGAACGTCGCCATCCCCCAGTGAAAGCCGCGACCGGGGGCTTCATACGCGCGCGCGAGCGGCGAGCCGATCATCACCGCGTCGGCGCCGAGCGCGATCGCCTTGGAGACATCGCCGCCGTTGCGCATCCCGCCGTCGGCGATCACCTGCGCGTACTCGCCCGTCTCGAGCATGTGCGTCGAGCGCGCGTGGGCGACGTCGGCGATCGCAGTTGCCTGCGGGACGCCGATTCCGAGCACGCCCCGGGTGGTGCACGCCGCGCCCGGCCCCACGCCGACAAGGACGCCGGCGGCGCCGGTCCGCATCAGGTGCAGGCCCGTGTGGTAGGACGCGCAGCCGCCGACGACGACCGGCACGTCCAGCGACGGGATGAACTCCTTCAGGTTGAGCGGCTCGGAGACGGTCGAGACGTGTTCGCCGGAGACGACCGTTCCCTGGATCACGAGCACATCCAGCCCCGCCTCCAACGCGATCTCGTGGTAGGTGAGGACGCGTTGCGGCGTCAGCGAGGCGGCGACGACGACCTTCTGCTCCTTGATCTCGGCGATCCGCTGGGCGATCAGCTCCGGCTTGATCGGCTCGGCGTAGATCTCCTGCATCTCGCGCGTGGCGATCTCCTTCGGCAGCGACGCGATCCGCTCGAGCTGCTCCTCGGCGTCCTCGTAGCGCGTGAAGATTCCCTCGAGGTTCAGCACCGCGAGGCCGCCCAGGCCCCCGATGATCCCGGCGGTATGGGGCGACACGACGCCATCCATCGCCGACGCGAGCATCGGCAGCTCGAACTGGTAGGGCCCGAGCTTCCACGAGATGTCGATGTCGTCCGGGTCGCGCGTGCGCCGCGAGGGGACGATCGCGATGTCGTCGAAGCCGTATGCCTGGCGGGCCTTCTTGCCGCGCCCGATCTCTATCTCCATCGCCTGATCCTCGCAGTCTTTCCGGACGAGAAAACCCCGCTCGCGGCGGGGCTGAAACGGGGTCGGCGACGTGCCGAAGAGGTGATGTCGCGGACGCCGGCCAACCGAGTTTGAGCATAGCAACGGCGCTCGGCGGCCGATGCCCTTGGATATCCTCGTCTTACATGAGCGCTGGGGTGGACACGACCTACCGGCCGCACGCGATCGAGGCGCGCCGACAGGCCGCCTGGCGCGCGCGCGACGCCGCACGCACGCCGCCGATCGGCGACGACTCGCCGCACCTGTACATCAAGCCGTCAGCGCCGTTCACGTCGGGCAACGTGCACATCGGCCACGTCCGCAGCTATTCGATCGGCGACGCCTACGCGCGCTTTCAACGCGCGCGCGGGAACAAGGTGCTGTTCGCGTTCGGCTTCGACGCGTTCGGGCTGCCCGCCGAGCTCGGCGCGGTCGACCGTGGGATCCCCCCGAGCGAGTGGGTCGCGCGCTGCGCCGAGCACATGACCGGCCAGCTGCAGCGGCTCGGCTTCTCGTTTGACTGGGAGCGGACGTTCATGAGCTCGGACCCGATCATGTATCGCTGGTCGCAATGGCTGTTCCTCGAGCTGCTCGAGGCCGGTCTCGTCTACCGCGGCACCGGCAACGTCGACTGGTGCGACACGTGCCAGACGACGCTCGCGACCATCCAGGTCGAGGACGGGCTGTGCTGGCGCTGTCACAAATCCGTTCGCCTGATCGAGCGACCGACGTGGTACCTGCGCGTCAGCGCATACACGGCCGAGAACGACCGTCGCCTCGACGAGCTCGCGGCAAGCGGCAAATGGGACGAGGTCGCGCTGGCCAGCCAGCGCTTCGTGCTCGGCCGCGTCGACGGCGTCGAGGTCGAGCTGAGCGGCGACGACGGCACGCGTCTCACCGTGTTCACGCCGCACGCCGATGCGCTCGGGCAGGCGCGATTCGTGCTGATCTCGCCCAAGCACCCCGAGATCGATGAGTGGGCGTCCGAGCCGGCTGCCCGCGAGCGCCTCGAGGAGCTGCGCTCCGGTGGGCTGGAGCGCAGCTCGCGCGACGCGCGCGCGATCGCGCTCGTCGACACCGGTCGCTCGCTGCCCGCGCCCGGCGGCGGGGCGCCGTTGCCGGTGCTGATCTCGCCCGGCGTCGATGGCCGGTTCGGCGCGACCGCCGTGTTCGGCATCCCCGAGAGCGACCGCACCGACGAGGTGATCGCCGAGCGGCTGGCCGACGTGCTCGCGGCTTCGCGCGGCGCTCGCGCGGACGGCAACTTCGCAGCCCGCGACGGCGACGCCCACGGCGTGGGACCACCGCCGTCGCCGCGCACCGCGGTTCGCTACAAGGCAGACGATTTCTCGATCTCGCGTCAGCGCTCGTGGGGCACACCGATGCCGATCGTCTACTGCGAGAACCACGGTGCCGTGCCGGTGCCCAAGGAGCAGCTGCCCGTGCTGCTACCGCTCGACATCACGCCCACCGGGACAGGCAACCCCCTCGCCGAGCTGCGCGAGTGGGTCCAGACGACCTGCCCGCTGTGCGACGGGCCGGCCGAGCGCGAGACCGACACGCTCGACGGCCACTTCGACGCGCTCTGGCTGTGGGTGCCCGTGTGCGTGCCGCCCGAGTCGCGCGGGGAGCCGCTCGAGGAGATCTTCGCGCTGGCCGACCTGCGCCACTGGCTGCCGTCCGAGCGCGTCGTCGCCGGCTCGGACAGCGGCAACTTCGTGTTCGACCAGCGGATCGCGACCAAGGCGCTGCGCGATCTCGGCCCGCTCGCGTTCCTCGCTGACGGCGAGCCGTTCGCCGGCTGCCTGTTTCACGAGATGGTGAT
Organism: Solirubrobacteraceae bacterium; assembly: GCA_036498045.1. Lineage (GTDB taxonomy): Bacteria > Actinomycetota > Thermoleophilia > Solirubrobacterales > Solirubrobacteraceae > Palsa-744. The sequence continues at coordinate 8,502 of DASXIJ010000008.1, read as the reverse complement.
CAGCGACGGGCGCAAGATGAGCAAGCATCTCGGCAATGTCGTCGATCCCGACGAGCTCGTCGAGCGCTACGGCGCCGACACCGTGAGGCTCGCCGTGCTGTACGCCGCGCGACCGCAGAAGACGCTCAACTGGAGCGACTCCGCCGTCCTGCGCGCACACCGCTTTCTCACGCAGGTGTGGGAGTTCTCACAGACCCGCCTGGCGAGCATCGGCGAGACCGCGGCGACCGCAGCGGGCGGCGAGGACGCCGGCTCCGACGGCGAGCCCGTCAGAGACATGACCGAGCACCTGCGCCTGAAACTGCGCCAGTGGTGCGACAAGGCGGTCGAGAAGACGACCGAGGACATGGAGAGCCTCGAGACCCACAGCGCCGCGCGCAACGTGATGCGCCTGTTCGATCGGATCAAGGACTTCGAGAAACGCGCGCTCGAGCGCGAGCAGACGCTCGGCCGCGCCGACGGCGAGGCCCTCCTGCAGGCGCTGTCGACGCTCGCGCAGCTGCTCGGCCCGCTCGCGCCGCACGTCGCCGAGGAGTTGTGGGTCTCCCTCGGCCACGAGGACGGCGCACAGGCGCCGTGGCCCGGCGTATCGTTGGAGTTCGCCGCATGAGCCCGCAGACCGTGGAGAGCCCCTCGCAGGGGTCGAGGCAGCGAACGCGCTCGTGCGCCACGGCGCTCGTCTGCCATCGCTGCGGCCACAGCTATCCGCTCGAGTCGACCGTGTTCGCGTGCCCCGACTGCAAAAAGGGGCTCGACGTGATCTACGACTACGAGCTCGCGGCCAGCCACTTTCGCGACTTCCCCAGCGCCGAGCGCCCGCGCAACATCTGGCACTTCGAGGAGCTCTTGCCGATCGTCGACGCCAGCGCGCAGGCACGCGTCGGGCAGCACTCCGGCTACACCCCGCTGATCCGCGCCGATCGACTCGGCGCCGAGCTGGGGCTGAGCAACCTCTATCTCAAGGACGACTCGAGCAACCGCCCCAGCCTGTCCTACAAGGACCGCGTCGTGTCGATGTCCGTCGCGCGACTGCTCGAGCGCGGCAAGTCGGAGATCGGCTGCGTGTCGACGGGCAACGTCGGCACGGCCGTCGCCTCGCTCGCGGCGAAGGCCGGCGCCGACGCCTACGTCTTCTACCCCAACCGCCTCGAGGCGACCAAGGCACGAGCGTGCATGGCGCTCGGCGCGAAGGTCGTGCAGGTCGAGGGCAACTACGACGAAGCCAACCGGCGATGCCGCGAAGTGGCCGAAGCGACCGGGATGGACTTCGCGAACATCACGCTGCGCCCGTTCTACGCCGAGGGCGCGAAGACCGCGGCGTTCGAGATCGTCGAGCAGCTCGACTGGCGCTCACCCGAGCACATCGTCAGCCCCGCGGCGGGTGGCACGCTCTCCTCGCGCGTGCACAAGGGCCTGACCGAGCTGCAGCTGCTGGGCCTCGCCGAGACCGACGCGACGCGGATCCACATCGCGCAGCCGAGCGGCTGTAACCCGATCGCCAGCGCGATCCTCGCCGAGGAGGCCGTGGTCCACCCGGTCACGCCCGAGACGGCCGCGCACTCGCTGGCGATCGGAGCCCCCGGGGACGGCTATCTCGTGATCGACGCCGTGCTCACGCGCGGCGGCACCGGCGGCTTCGCCTCCGATCCCGAGATCTTCGCGGGCATCGATCTGCTGGCGGCGACCGAGGGACTGCTGACCGAGCCGGCCGGCGGGACGACGATCGCCGTGCTCGAGAAGCTCGCCGCCGCAGGGCGCTTCGCGCCCGACGACACCGTCGTCGCGATGATCACCGGCAACGGCCTGAAGACGCTCGACGATCACCCGCCGAAGGAGTGGCCGGCGAAGATCGACTGCGAGCTCGACGCGATGCTCGACGCGCTCGGCGAGCTCAAGCGCGCGCCGACGCTGATGCAGGACGCGCGCGAGCAGCTCCAGCGCTAGCGACGCCGGCCGAGACGTCCACGCTGCACGTGCGTCCGCGGTCAAGCGGTTACAGTTCGCGCATGGCGGCCGAGATGCCCGATGACCAGCTGCCCGACCTCGCCGAGCGCCGGCGCAAAGAGCGTGAGGCCGTCGACGAGGCAGGCGGCGGTCAGTCCGAGGGCTTTGAGCTCGCAGAGCAGGAACTGATCGAACACACCTCCCACGGCGACGGCCATTCGCCGGCGAAGATCTCGCGCGACGCCTTCCTCGAGGGCGATTCCGAGGCGACCGACGCCGAGTACGGCGAACCCGACGAAGAGATCCTCAACGACTGACGCGCGCGGGCGCGCGCGGGCGCGAGCGGCACACTGATGCACGCTCAGCGCGGCGGCGACAGGCCCACGCGCAACGGCGGATGGTCGGAGAGCTCGACCACTCCGGCTTGCGAGGAGGCGCTGCGGTCGAGCAGCTCGGGCTCGCTGTCGAGCTCGAGGCCACGCGCGAACAGGTGGTCCACGTCGCGCGCGGCCACGTGCACGAGATCGCTGGGCGCCGGTGCTCGCAGGTTCAGATCGCCGCCGAGCACGAGCGGAGCGCCGCCCGCCCACGCAAGCGCACGCTCGGTCACCCGCGCGAGCTCGTCCTCGGCGAGCGCGACCCGCGTGGTCCCGTGGTAGTTGGCGGCGCACACGCCGCTGCGCAGGCGTACGAGCTGGGCGACCCGGCGCTCGGGCCATGTGCGGAGGCGAAGCGAAGCGTCCGCGGCGATCGGCTCGCGCGCGAGAACCGCGTTCGCGCCCCCGCCGTTTGACTTCGCGAGCTCGGGCCGGCGCTCAGCAATCGCACGACGCACGGCCAGCAGCGAGTTGCGCGAGGTCGCCGCCGTGCGCTGCTCGGCGCCAAGATCGCTCGCGAGCGACGGCGGCCACCACGGCGGTACCTCCTGCAGCAGCGCGACATCCCACTCCCACGCGCGCAGCTTCTCGGCGAACTGCCGGTAGAGCGAGCCGCGCGAGGGCGGCAGCGAGCGCCCGTGAAACAGGTTCCACGTGACGATCAGCACGGCCGCCCGCTCCGGCGATCGAGTTGGTCGCTGAGGCGCGGGCGAGCTCGACACCTGCCGCCGGCGCTAGCCGTCCCGCGCGATGAAGTCGCGCAGGGCGTCCTTGCCGCCGTGCTCGACCGGGTCGCCGTGGGCGAGCAGCAGCGCGTCGAAGTCGAGCTCGAGCAGGCGCTCGTAGGCGGCGCGAAGCCCGGCCTTGGTCTGCTCCGGCTCGTCCATCAGCGAGTCGGGCACGAACGACAAGCGCTCTTGACCGGCAGGCCGAACGACGCCGTCGGCGCACGCCAGCGCGCGCACACCGGGAACGTGAAGCGCCGTCTCGTCAGGCGAGATCGCGTCGACCTCGTGCACGACGATCCCGCCAGGAAGCTCGTCGCCGAAGTCGAACGGGACGACCTCGCCGCGACCGGCCAGCTCGTCAGCGCCGTTGCGGATGCAGCGCACCGTGCAGCCGAACGCGTCGCGCATCCGCCACGAGTGGCGATCGTGGTGACGGTTGGTCAGCACGACCTGCTCGGGCGGCCCAAGACTTCGAAGCTGCTCGAGCCCGTCGGGCGGCGTCATCGGGTCGATCAGCACGCGCCCGTCGGTGAGGTAGTACGAGCTGACCTCTGATCCGATCCGTTCGTGGCGTGCCTTCCAGTGCCACAGGCCTGGTGCGATCTCACGCATCGGCCTTCGAGCCTAGCTGCTCGGATGCGCGCGGCGACGAGCGCGGCGCCTTGCGCCGGGCGAACGTGGACAATGGCGGCGTGGCGCTCTGCGACTTCGAGAGCGTTCGCGAGCTTTCAGGCCAGCGGCCGGTCGCGAGCGGCTTGCATTCGGCCGTCGCCGCGCGGGCGCGGCGAGCTGCGCCGTGGGCGCTGCTGTTCGCGCTGATCGTGACGTGGCTTGCGTGGTATCCGCCGAGCCCCGACCTGGCGGCGCAGGCGTTTCGCGTCCACCTGTTCAGCGTCGACGGCTTCTCGCTGTGGGACAACAGCTGGTACGGCGGGCATTACCTGCCGAGCTACAGCCTGCTGTTCCCCGCGCTCGGCGCGTCGATCGGGCTGCGCGCGCTGGGCGCGTTGAGCGTGTCGGTCTCGCTGTGGACGTTCATGCGCCTCACCGACCGCGTGCGCGACTTCCGCACGAACGCGGCCGGCGCCGCGTTTGTGCTCGGCGCGACCGGCGACCTGTTCATCGGCCGGATCGCGTTTGCGCTCGGCGTCGCGCTCGGCCTGCTGAGCGTGCTCGCCGCCAGCCGCCGCGCCTACAAGCTCGCCGCGGCGCTTTCGCTCGCGTGCGCGGCCGCGAGCCCCGTGGCCGCCGCGTTCCTCGCGCTGTTCGCCGGCGCCGACTGGATCACCAACCGGCGCACGCGGCGCGCGCTGGCACTCGCGGCGCCCGCCGTCGGCCTGACCGCCGCGTTTGCGCTGCTGATGCCCGAAGGCGGCTACGAGCCGTTCGCGATGACGTCGCTGCTCGCCGCGGCCAGCGCGGCGGTCGGTGTCCTGGTGCTCGTGCCGAGGCCGATGCGCCTGGCGCGAGTGACGAGCGGCCTTTACGTATTGATGCTCGCGCTCTGCTACCTCGTCTCCTCGCCGGTCGGCAGCAACGTGGTCCGCTTCGCGGTGCTGTTCGCGCCGGCGACGCTGGTCGGCGCCGCTCGCGTCGCCGACATCCGCGCATCGATCGCCCGAGCCGTCGCGCCGTTGCGTCGCGCACCGCATTTCACGCCCGGCAGGCTGCTCGCCCTGAGCAACCCTGCGGCCGTCGCAGTGCTCGTGCTCACGCTCGCGTGGCTGGTCGGCTGGCAGCTGAACGGCCCGCTCAGTCAGTCGATCGGGGCCGCAGTCAACCCGGCGAGCCGGACATCTTTCTACACGCCTGTGATCCGCTTCCTGGAGCGGCGAACCGGCGGACAACCCGCGCGGATCGAGGTGCCGTTCACGAGCTCGCACTGGGACGCCACGATCATCGGCGCGAGGTTCACGCTCGCGCGCGGTTGGGAGCGCCAGGTCGACACCCACTACGACAGCCTGTTCTACGAACCGGTGTTGACCGCCGCGGCATACCGCTCGTGGCTGCAGGAAAACGCGGTCAGCTACGTCGCGATGTCGGACGCACCGCTTGACTTCTCGAGCGTTCAAGAGGCTCGGCTGATATCGGACGGCCTGCCGTTTCTGCGCCCAGTGTTCGGCTCCGCGCACTGGCAGGTGTACGAAGTGCTTGCGCCGCAGCCGCTTGCCAGCGGACCCGGCTCGCTGACAAGCCTCAACGGAGACGGCTTCACGCTCGACGCGACTCGCCCGGGGGCGTTTCTCGTGCGCGTCCACTACACGCCGTACTGGACCGTGTCCTCCGGCTCGGCGACCGTCGCCGCCGGGGCGAACGGTTGGACCGAGGTCTATGCCGAGCAGCCCGGCGCGATCGCAGTCGACGCTGAATTCTCTCTGTAGACCTCGCGCCTTAGACTTGCGCCATGGCGCTACCGCCTGGCCCGCGAGCCCCGGGGCTCGTCAACCTCGTCCGCTTCGGGCGCACGCCGCTCGAGATGCTGCGCCGGTGGCACGCTCGCTATGGCGACCTGATCACAGTGCGGATGACTGGCTTCGGCACGGGCGTGTACGTCGCGGATCCCGACGCGATCCGCGAGCTGTTCACCGGCGATCAGTCTGACCTGCGCGCCGGCGAGGCGAACTCGTTCATGGAGCCCGTGCTCGGGTCGCACTCCGTGCTCGTACTCGACGGCCGCGAGCACCTGCGCCAGCGAAAGCTGCTGCTACCGCCGTTTCAAGGCTCGCGCGTCGCGGCGTTCCGCGAGGTCATCCGCGACGTTGCCGAGCGCGAGATCGCCCGCTGGCAGCCGGGCACGCAGCTGGTTCTGCGCGAGCGGATGCGCTTGCTCACCTTCGAGGTGATCTGCCGGGCGGCGTTCGGTGTCACAGAGCCCGAGCGCGTCGAGCGCCTGCGAGCGAGGCTGGTCGCCGTGATCGACAGCAGCCCGATCTTCATGCTCGCGGCCGCCGCGCGCGCCGACCTCGGGCCGCTGAGCCCAGGTGGCCGCTTCCAACGGCGCCTGCGTGCGGCCGACGCTCTGCTGTATGAGGAAATCCAGCGGCGGCGCAACGAGCCCGATCTGGATGAACGCTCCGACGTGCTGTCGCTCCTGCTCCGCGCACGCGACGACCAAGGGCGGGCGATGACCGACGCAGAGCTGCGCGACGAGCTGTTCACGATGCTCGGCGCCGGACACGAGACGACCGCGACCGGCCTCGCGTTCGCGTTCGAGTTGCTCCTGCGTAACCCGCGCGTGCTCACCCGCCTGCGCGAGGAGCTCGAGCGAGGCGAGGATGACGCCTACCTCGATGCCGTCGTCAAGGAGACCCTGCGATTGCGTCCGGTGATCGACGCCGCCGAGCGGACCCTGACCGTGCCTCGGACGGTCGCGGGCTGGGAGCTTCCCGCCGGGGTCAAGGTGTACCCCGGAATCGCGCTGGTGCACCTGCACGAGGACCTGTATCCGCGGGCGCGGGAGTTTCGCCCCGAGCGCTTCGCCGAGGACGGCGCCGAGTCGTACTCATGGCTTCCCTTCGGCGGTGGCATCCGCCGTTGCATCGGCGCCGCGTTGGCTCACGCGGAGATGGCCGAGGTACTGCGGGTTGTGGTTCCGGCCGTTGAACTTCGTCCGCTGCGAGATCGTGCCGACCCTGTCGTCCTGCGCGGGATCACACTCGCGCCCAAGTACGGCGTCCGGGTCGCGGTGCAGCGACGCCTGTCGCGGGCGCCGCGACCGGTCGCTGCGGCCGTTCAGTAGAAAAGCCCCGCCGGAGCGGGGCTTTTCCTTAGCGGGTCGATAAGCCGGATTCTGTCGTTGAGCAGCCATCCATCTGAGCGGCCTACCTGGACCTTGGCGGGCAGCCTGCAAACGGTCCTGTTTGGCCTTGCATCGGGTGGGGTTTGCCCAGCCGCCGCGTCGCCGCGACGCCGGTGCGCTCTTACCGCACCATTTCACCCTTGCCGGCCCGCCGTTCACGTGGGACGGCGGACGTAGGCGGTTTGTTTCTGTGGCACTTTCCCGCGGGTTTCCCCGGGTCGATAGCTCGACCACCCTGCCCTTCGATGTCCGGACTTTCCTCGAAGGCTCACGCCTCCGCGGCTGCCTGACCCGCAAGTGCACGGTACCGCGTATGCGCTGCACCCGCGAGTGCCCGCACGGTTTGGCTCAGACGCTTCGCAGAAGCCCAACGACCCGGCCGAGGACGGTGACCTCTTTGCTGCGGATCGGCTCCATCGCCTCGTTCTCCGGCTGCAGGCGCACGTGGTCTGACTCGCGGAAGAACCGCTTGACCGTCGCCTCCTCGCCGAGCAGGGCGACGACGACGTCGCCGTCGCGCGCCGTGTCCTGCGGGCGGACGACTACGAAGTCGCCCTCGATGATCCCTGCGTCCTTCATCGAGTCGCCGCGGATCCGCAGCAGGTACTCGCCTTCTCCGCCGCCGGCGATCTCGGGGACGGACACGTAGTCCTCGACGTTCTCCTCCGCGAGCATCGGCTGGCCCGCGGCGACCGAACCGAGGAGCGGCAGGTCGCCCGCGCGAACGATCCCTCGGACGGTTTCGACCGCGCTGCCCATCGCGCGGTCGAGCAGCTCGATCGCCCGCGGCTTGGACGGGTCGCGGCGCAGCAGACCCAGTTTCTCGAGGTTTGCGAGATGGGCATGCACTGTCGAGGACGACGCGAGGCCGACGGCTTTGCCGATGTCGCGGACGGTCGGCGGATAGCCGTACTTGGCGGAGTACTTGCGGATGAAATCGAAGATCTCCTGCTGGCGCTTCGTCAGATCCATAGCTCCTCGGCTCCCTCTTGATGGGGACTGGGGTGGTGGCCTGGGACGAACACTTGTTCGCACTGTAGCGCCCCCCCTGGACGGACGCAAGGCGTGCGGGCGGGGAGCCGGCGGAGGACGGCTCGCCCGGGCGTGAGGCACGACGTCGGGTGACCGTCCAACCCCATGCTCGCGACGCGCCCCCGCGCGTGTTTCGCTGAGACGCCGCGGGGCTATACTCGCGCACTCTGCGCTCGTGGCGGAATTGGTAGACGCGCAAGGTTGAGGGCCTTGTGGGGAGTTTTCCCCGTGGTGGTTCGAGTCCACTCGAGCGCATGGAGTGGAACCCATCCAGTGGCTCTTCCGACCGCGGGCCGTAGGCGGGACGCCTGCGCCATGCCTCGCCCGCACAGGACCACCGTTCTGCGCCCGCAGCGGTGCCTCGCAGAAGCCTTCGGAGTGGTCGCTCCCGCTTCTCGTCCAACTCAGGCGTCTCGGCGCCTACGCTGCGGGCGCCCGCTTTCCGCGCAAAGCAGGCAAGTGCTGGCAGCCAGCGAGACACGCCCTGTTCGCCAAACGCGCGTCTGGTCTGCGGCTCCTTCGTCGCCATCGCGATCGTGCGCGAACCCGATACGCGGTTGCGAGAAGCGATCGTCCGTAGCGGCAGTCCGGGTAGCCTGCGGGGGCATGTCGGATCGCATCG
>DASXIJ010000007.1:0-15714 GCA_036498045.1 Solirubrobacteraceae bacterium | reverse complement strand
CCATGACACGTCGCGCCCGTCGGCGATCCGGTCGTTGAGCACGCCGAGGAGGTCGTGCTCGCCCGGCTCGAGCGCCAGCGTGCGCAGGACCTCGTTGGCCCCGGCCGGGTTCTTCACGAGCAGGATCCGCAGCTCGCGCGAGGCGGCGGCCGAGCCGTTGCGGTCATGGCCGGGGGAGAGGGCGACGACCTCAGCGCGCCCGAACGCGGGGCGGGTCTCGCGCAGACCTGCGAGGACGCTCTCGAACGGGACCGCCAGCGCGGTCGCGAGCGCGGTCGCCGCCAGCGCGTTGTAGACGTTGTAGAGGCCGGGAAGCGCGAGTCGGACGAAGTCTTCGCCGGCGGGAGTACGCAAGCGAAAGCGCGCCGCATGGACACCCTCGAGCACGACGTCGTGCGCACTGATCGATGGCTGTGGGCGCCGCTGTCCGCAGCTCGGGCAGTGGTAGTGGCCGAGATGGCCGAGATACACCGCGTCGAACACATACGGCGCGCCGCAGCGGCGGCAATGCTTGGCGTCGGCGGCGTGCGCCATCCCGGCGAGCGCGAGCGAGTCGTCCTCGACGCCGAAGTACAACGCGCTGTCGCTGTCGCGGTCGCGGCCGAGGTCGGCGACGAGCGGGTCGTCGGCGTTCAGCACGAGCGTCTGCGCCGGCAGGCCAGCGGCCCAGCGGTCGGCGATCGTCTCGAGCTCGCCGTAGCGGTCCAGCTGGTCGCGGAACAGGTTGCCGAGGACTATCGCGCGCGGGTTCAACTGCGCGGCGATCCTGTCGAGCCACAGCTCATCGACCTCGAACAGCCCGAGGTCGCCCGTGATCGCGCCGCCCGGTCGCGCCGCGGCGAGTAGCGCCGTGGCAATTCCGCCGGCCATGTTCGCGCCCTCGGCGTTGTGCACGAGCTCGATCCCGGCGCGCTCGAAGATGGCGGCAGCCATCGCGGCTGTGGTCGTCTTGCCGTTGGTCGCGGAGATCAGGGCGCTGCCTCGCGCCAGACGGCCGCCGAGCGAGCCGATCGCGTCGCGGTCCAGCCCGATCAGAACGCGTCCGGGGGCGCTCGTCGCACCGCCGCCACGCAACCGCGAGAGCCTCGCGACCGCGCGCGCGAGCGCGATCTTCGGCGCGAGCATCGCCGTCATCAGCGTGCCTCGGCGGCGATCGCGCCGATCCCGGAGAAGCCTTCGTACGCACCGTCGGCGGGTACGAGCACGTCGATCGCGCCCGCAACCGAGCGGACGCGCAGCGGCAGCTGGCCGATCGGGTCGCCGTCGGCGTACATCGCAAACGGACGGTCGGCGTCGATCGCCACCTCGCGCGCACGGAACGTGTGCACGCACGGCTCGCGAACGTGCGTGCCCTTGAACACGCGCGGGAGGATCTTCGTCAGGAACGCGATCTTGCCGACGCTCTCGAGCACGATGACGTCGAGCAACCCGTCGTCGAGCAGCGCGTCGGGCGCCGCGCGCATCCCGCCGCCATACGTCCGTGAGTTGGCGGCGCCGACCGTAAACGCCGTGAAGCTGTGTCGCTCGCCGGGCGGGTCGAGCTCGATCTCAAACCGCGCCGGACGCCAGGACAGCAGCGCGCGCAGCGCACCGTATGCGTAGACGAGGTTGCCGAACCGCGCCGGCGCCTCGTTGGCGATCCGGTTGGCGTCGCTGTCGAAGCCGACCGACGCGATCCCGATGAACGCAGCGGCGCGTTCGCCGACGCCCGCCCGCGGCGCCAGGTCGTCGCTGACGACCTCGCCGAGATCGATCGCCCGCTGGACGCCGTGGGCGATCGTCTCACACGCGCGCTGCAGCTCGCCGACGCCGAGCACGCGCGCCAGGTCGTTGCCGCGCCCCCCGGGGAGCACCCCGAGGACGGCATCCGGGACCGCCCGCAGAGCGTCGGCGATCGCGCCGATCGCGCCGTCGCCGCTGAGCACCGCGACCGTCTCGCCCGCACGCGCCGCCTCCAGCGCGAGCTCGCGGGCGTGCTCGAGGTCGCGCGTGTCGCAGCGGCGCACCGTCAGCCCGTGCGCCCCCAGCTCTGCGAGCGCCTGCGGCGCCAGGCGCGCCGCCTTGCCGCCGCCGGCGGCGGGGTTGACGATCAGGCAGACCGGTCGGGTGGGCGCGGACACCGCGCAAGCGTAGTGCGGCGGGAGCCGCGCCGACCGCGTATCTGCGCGTTGAAGCCGTCGCGCGGCTGGAGGCGCGGTCAGCCGGCAGCGGCTTTCGCCGCACGATCACGCCGGCGCCTCCCGAACGCCGCGGCGATCCCGAGAGCTGCGATCACGACGAACAGGCCGAGCAGGATCGCAGGCGCCAGACCGAGCCCACCGAATGGGAGCGAGATCAGCTCGACGAGCCCGAGCCCGATCGCGATCAGCGCGGCGACCAACACGAGGATCAGCACTATCCCCCGAAGCCGCGCGAGAATCCCGGCCGAGGACGGCGGGATCAGCAGCCCCATCGCGCGCAGCGCGAGCATCTGTCGACCGCTCGGCGGCGCCTGCCCCAGCCGCTCGACGGCGTCCTTGAGGTCGCCCGCTCGCCGTTCGGCGAGCGCCAGCGACGCATCGGCCATCCGCCGCAGTTGCATCCGCTCCTGCGGGCGCGCAGCGGCGATTGCTCGCTGGAAGTAGCCGCGGGCCTGCTCGGCGTCAAACCGCTCGGCCGCGCGCGCGCCGAGGATCGCAAGCGCGGCGCTCTTGTATTTCGTCTCGCTCTCGAGCTCCTCGTCGGAGCGCTGCTCGAGCGCCTGGATCGCCTCCAGGCCGCCGCGCTGCTCGATGCGGATCTGACGCTGCTTCGGTGCCATGGCGCGTCATTCTACGGTCTGCGCGGGCCCCGCACGGGCCGCAGCCGACGTCGCCGAACGCTAGCCACCGACCAAACCTCAGCGGTATGCTCGGCCGATGGTGGATACCGGATTCTCGCGACCACACGCGCGGACGGCGCTCGGATGCGTCTGGGCGCTCCTCGCCCTGTTCGCCTTTGCCTCGCCCGCGCCTTCGGCGCTAGCCGCCGGCGCCTCGACGACGAGCCCTTCAGGCGGCGCTGCGGCCAGCGAAGGAAACGCTTTCAGCGAACTGAGCAACGGCGCCCAGCAGCCTGAATCGACTCAGACGCAGACGACCGCGACGAAAGGCTCGACCGAACAGACGTCGAACTCGAAAAAAACGGTCGTGATCGCGCTCGGCGCGGCGATCATCCTGCTGATCGCGATCGCATCGGTGATCGTCCGCGACGCGCGCAAGGTCGCGCCGGCAGGCGACGCCCCGCTGGCCGAAGCCCGCGCGGCCCGCGACACGGCCGCGACGCTGCGCCGACGACGCGCCAAAGCCAAGGCCGCCCGGCAGCAGCGCAAGCGAACCCGCTGACCTCGCGCGAGTCCGCCGCGGCCAGCTCAGCGCGAGACGCGCACGCGTCGCGGCGTGCACGACGCGATCCGGACACGGCGCGGAGAGGGGGGAGGCGGCGATCCGTGCGGACCACGACGCGGACGGCGCGGCGACGGCCCCGACGGCAGCGGCCGGCGCGGTCGCGGATCAAGCGGGCTGGCCGGTAGCGCCCGCGAGCCTCCGTCGTCGTCGGAGCGGTCGGGCGGGTCGACCGCGTTCATCGCAGCGTCGTTGCGGAACGGAATCCACAGCATCAACGCTGCGAGGGGGAGCTTGATCAAGCCAAACAACAGGATCAGCAACCACAACGGCATCTCCCCGTCGATGGTACTACTGGCGCGTGGATGCCGAGCACGCCGCCGAGCGTGAGCTGACGAGGCTTTCTGACGCGGTCTCGCGGTGCCGGCGTTGCCCCCGCTTGGTCGCGTGGCGTGAGCAGGTCGCGCGCGATCGCCGAGCGGCGTTTGCCGGCGAGCGCTACTGGGGACGCCCGCTGCCGGGGTTCGGCGATCCGCACGCGCGTGTGCTCCTGCTCGGGCTCGCGCCCGCCGCGCATGGCGCGAATCGCACCGGACGGATGTTCACAGGCGATCGCTCGGGCGACTTCCTGTTCGCCGCGATGTACCGCTGCGGCTTTGCCAACCAGCCGGACTCGCGTCAGCGCGACGACGGCCTGCAGCTGACCGCCGCGTGGATCACGGCCGCCGTGCGCTGCGCTCCGCCGGGCAACCATCCGACGCCGGACGAGCGCGACAAATGCCTGCCGTGGACGGTGCGCGAGCTCGAGCTGCTCGCCGACGTGCGCGTGATCGTCTGCCTCGGCGCGTTTGCGTGGGGCGCCGCGCTCGCGCTGCTCGGCGCGCGCGGCGAGCGCTCGGGCGACGGCGTCTCGATCGCCGCGCTGCGCCCGCGCCCGCGTTTCGGTCATGGCGCGGAGCTCGCGGCCGGGCGTTACACGATGCTCGGCTGCTTTCACCCGAGCCAGCAGAACACGTTCACAGGCAAGCTGACCGCGCCGATGATCGACGCGGTCCTGGTGCGTGCTCGCGAGCTGGCCGGGCTGTCCGACCGGCGCGCGCGTGCGCCGGACTAGCGGCGGCCCTGGCCGAGACCGCCGCCGACGGCCGTGCGCCTGGAACGCGACCCGAGCGGTGCGCCGCGGCTGCTGGCAAGCCATGCGGTCAGCTCAGCCGCCGGAAGCGGGCGCGAGATCAAAAAGCCCTGGCCGACGTCGCACCCAAGCGCAACCAGGCGCTCCATCACGGCGACCGTCTCGATCCCCTCGGCGACGACGCGCAGGCGCAGGTCGCGTGCGAGATCGATGATCGAGCGGACGATCGCCTCGGTCCGATCGCTCTCGCAGATGCGCGCTACGAACGAGCGGTCGATCTTCACCTCGCTCGCCGGAAGTGTCGCGAGATACCCGATCGAGGCGTTGCCGGTGCCGAAGTCGTCGATCGAGATCCCGCAGCCCGACTCACCGAGGATGCCGAGCACCTCAACCGCGCGCTCGGGATCGGCCAACGTCGCGCTCTCGGTGACCTCGAGCGTCAACCGCTCGGCCGGCAACGCGTGTCGCTCCAGCAACGCGCCAATCTGAGCCGGGAGGTCGCGGTCGAGCAGGTTGCGTGCGGAGAGGTTGACCGCGACGTCTAGATCGATGCCCCGGCGGCGCCAGCGCACGCCCTGGGCGAGCGCCTGGTCGATCAGCCTCAGCGTGACCGGACCGACGAGCGCCGTCTGCTCGACGAGCGGGATGAACGTCATCGGCATCAGCAGGCCGCGCGTCGGGTGGCGCCAGCGCACGAGCGCCTCGATGCCGGTCACGCGGCCGCTGCGAAGATCGATCTTCGGTTGGTAGTACAGCTCGAACTCGTCGCGCTCCAGCGCCCCGCGAACCTCGCCGAGCAGCAGTAGGCGCGTCGCATCGAAGCTGTCGTGCTCGCGCGAGTACACCTCGACGCGCGTGCGCAGCGATTGGGCGCGCGCCAGCGCGGCGCCGGCACGTTGCAGCAGGCAGTCGGGGTCTTCAGCTCGATCCTCGAGCACCGCGATGCCGACGCTGGCCTCCACGTTGAGCGCGACGTCACCGACCCGGACGGGCGCCTCGAGGCCGTCCTGGAGCTCGGCAGCGGTGCGCAGCGCGCCTTTGCTTCCGGCGGCGCGCGGGCAGAGAACGGCGTACTCGTCGCCGCCGAGCCGCGCGACGAGCGGGTCGTCGGAGAGCAGCCGCTGCAGCCGCCGGCCGATCTCGCACAGCACCTGATCGCCGGTGTCGTTGCCGAGCGTGTTGTTGATCTGCTTGAACCCGTCGAGATCGATCATCAGCACCGCGAGCGTTCCCGGCCGTGCGGCGCGTCGCGCGAGCCTCGCGGCGACCTGCTGGCGGAACAGTGTCCGGTTGGGCAGGCCCGTCAGTGGGTCGTAGTGCGCGAGTGCGTAGTTCTCGCGTGACTGGCGGCGCAGGCGACGCGACGCGCGCTCGACGACCAGGAACAGCGACCCCCAGAGCAGCGCGAGCCCGACGCCGACGACGATCGCGACCATCCGCTCGTCGCGCGCGATCGTTGCGGCGATCGGGCGATAGGAGAGGTAGATCTCAAATGCTCCAACCGGCCGTCCCCCGGCAGAGAAGCGCAGCGGGACGTAGACCTCGACGAGCTTGCCCAGCCCGACCTCGCCGGACGTCTCGGTTCCGCGGGCAGGCACGACGATGCCGGCCCCGTGCGGCCGACCGGCGAGCGCATCGCGAAGATCGTCGGAGATCGCGAACGAGTGGCCGATCAGGTTGTGCTTGTCGGAGTAGACCACGACGTGTGCGGAGTTCCAGATCTTGATCCGCACGAGGCTCTCCGTAGTCGAACGCTGACGAAGTTGCTTGTCGAGATCGTTGATCTCATCGGCGCTGAGCCCGTGGCGCAGCTCGCTCGGCGTCAGCCGCGGCTGGATCCCCAGGTTCGCGATCAGCCGCGCAGCCTGCGTCGCGTTCTCGAGGCTGCGAGCGTCGATCTGCGTGGCGATCACGCGCGTCAGGATCAGGCCGATCAGCACCATCGGCACGAGGCTCAGCAGCGCGACCTTCTGCGTCAGGCTGATCCGAGCGCCGACCGGGCCTCGTCCACGCAGGCGCGGGAGCAGCGGCGACCGTTCGCGAAACGGCGACATGGGGACGATTCGGTCGCCCGGCACCACGGCTGAAGCGCTGGCCAAGATCGCAAACGCGTGTGCGACGGAATGGCAAGCCTCCTGAGCGCGGGGCACGAGCCGCGTGCCATCGTCCCCGGCTTACAGGATGAGCGGCTCAGGATCCGGCGGCCACGCTCGTCAGCTGCGCGCGGTTGCGGGCAGCGCGTACGCTGGCCGTCAGCGTGTCGATGTCATACGCGCCCTGGTGACGGCGGCCGTTGATGAAGAACGTCGGCGTGCCCGACACGCCGCTGGCGTCGGCGCTCGCGACATCCTCGGCGATCCGCGGGGCGTACTCGTGGCGCCGAATATCCCCCCAGAACCGGTCGAGGTCGAGATCGAGATCGTTTGCGAATCGCGTGATGTCCTGCGGCGAGAGCTCTTTCTGATGCGACAGCAGCGCGTCATACATCGCCCAGAACGCACCCTGCGCGCCGGCCGCCTCGACGGCCTCGGCCGCGAGCTGCGCGTTGCGGTGGACGTCGTTGAGCGGCAGGTGGCGCCACACGTAGCGCACCTCGTCACCGAACGAGGAGAGCAGCTCGCGCACGACCGACTCGGCCTGACCGCAGAACGGGCACTCGAAGTCGCCGTACTCGACCAGCGTCACGGGCGCGTCGTCGGGTCCGCGAATGTGATCGCGCGTCGGGTCGACGTCCTCGGCGAGGTCGATCAGGTCCTCGGCCGTGCCGCTGATCTGCCGCGCGCGAACGTTGCTCGGCAGCCGGCGCACGAACCTGATCACGACCCATGCGATCAACGGTGCGACGATCGCCGAGCCGAGCACGCCCAGCTTGGCCTCGGCGAGGTGCTCGCCACTGAACGCCAGCTCTGCGATCAGCAGCGAGACCGTGAACCCGATTCCGGCCACGGCGCCAGCGCCGAACAGCAGCGGCCAGCTGATCGGTGGCCGCGGGCCGTGGAAGACCGGACGCGATGCGAGCCACGAGGCGCCGACGATGCCGAGCGGCTTGCCGGCGACGTAGCCGATGAGGATCCCGAGCGTGATCGGCGATGTGATCGCGTTGCTCAGCAGCGGGCCGGTCACGTGGATGCCGGCGTTGGCGAGCGCGAACAACGGCACGATGATGTAGCTCGTCCACGGGTGCAGCTCGTACTGCAGGCGCTCGTTCAGCGAGATCGCCGACAGAACGCCGAGCTGCGCCGAGCGCGCGAGCTCTGGCGTCGGCTGCTCGCGAAACGACCGCGTCAGCTCGGTCGCGCGCTCGAGATCTTCGCGCGAAGGGGGATACGCGCTCGTCACGAGACCCGCCGCGAGCCCGACGATCACCGGGTCGATCCCCGACTTGAACATCGCGACCCACAGCGCGATCCCGACGATCACGGCCGCCTGCCGGCGCCACGCGGGCGCGAAGCGAAGCGCGAACAGGACGCCGAACAGCGCGATCGCGACGAGCAGAGCCGGCACTGAGACGTGGTTTGTGTAGACCGTCGCGATCACGACGAGTGCGCCGAGGTCGTCGACGACGGCGAGCGTCAGCAGGAACACCCGCGTGCGCGTCGCCGCACGGGGTGTCATCAACGCGAGCGCGCCGAGCGCGAACGCCGTGTCGGTCGACATCGCCGCGCCCCAACCGCGGGCGCCGGCGCCGCCGGCGTTGAAGATCGTGTAGATCGCGATCGGCACCGCCATGCCGCCAAGCGCCGCGAACACCGGGATCGCGATGCGGCGGCGCTCGCGCAACTCGCCGAGGTCGAGCTCGCGCTTCGCCTCGAGCCCGACGACCAGGAAGAAGAACGTCATCAAGCCCTCGTTGACCCAGTGGCGCAGGTCGGTTGCGATCGAGCCGCCGCCGAGGTGAATCGACAGGGTCGTCGTCCAGACGGATTCGTAGGAGTGCCACCCGGGCAGGTTCGACCACGCCAGTGCGGCCAGCGCAGCGGCGAGCAGCACGACCGCGCTGCCCGTTTCGGTCGCCAGGAAGTCGCGCACGGGCGCGGCCAGGTTGCGTGCCCAGGCGGTCCGACCGGTGTACGGAGTGGCTTGGACTGCGGCGTCGGCCATTGCCCGGGCGATTATCGCGCGATGTTCTGCGACTCCCGGCGCCGCCCGCCGGCTCGTGGCCGCAGACCCCGGTACTTGCCTCGACTGAGCGGCGGCAACGAACGACTAAGTGGACATAAGATCGATTATCGAGCGTTGGAGAAACGAGCCGAGCGAGGGCTCGTAGTCCTAGCGGGCGACGTGCCCTCGAGGCGGTGCGTCGTGGTGCATCGCGGAAGTCGTCGGTTGGCAGCCGCAGCTCGCGACGGGATGCCTGCCCGCGTCGCAGCAGTCGCTCTTCGCCGCCGGCTCGCAACAGCTCGCCTGCAGCTCAGGCGCGCAGCACGCCGGCTCTACCGCCCGGTTGTGCTGCGACGGCTCGCTGCTCAGCTCAACCACGCGGACAGCTCGTGCAGCGCGTCGGGGATCACGTAGTAGTAGGCCCACAGGCCCGAGCGCTCGGAGTCGACGATCCCGGCGTCACGCAGCTTCTTCAGGTGGTGCGACAGCGTCGGCTGCGAGATGTCGAACAGCGGCACGAGCTCGCACACGCACACCTTGCCGGCGTGCTTTCTGAGGACGTCGACGAGCTGCAGGCGGATCGGGTCGCCGAGAGCCTTGGCAACCTCGGCCATCCTCAGCGCGTGATCGCGCTCCACGTCGGGATACACGACCGGCTCACAACAGCGCTCCCCTGCCGCGCGCTTCTGCTTCGGAGCGAGCTCGAGATCGACGGACATCGATTTACTTATATCAATAACAGTTACGTCTGTCGATGCAATACGATCTGCCGATGCATCGGGGCGCCGCGTCAGCTGACCGCGATGACGCCGGCCACGTTACGGCGCACAGCAGATGAACGCCGACGTCGACACGGTCGCGGTCATCACCGACATCCACGGGAACCTTCCGGCGGTGAACGCGACGCTCGAGCGGATCGAGCGGCTTGGGATCGATCGTGTCTACTGCGGCGGCGATCTCGTCGGCTACGGACCCAACCCGAACGAGGTCTGCGCGGTGATCGAGCAGCGGCGGATCCCGACGATCTATGGCAACTACGACTACGCGATCGCGCGCGACGAACACGACTGCGGTTGCGCGTACGTCACATCGCACGATCGCGCGCTCGGCCAGCTTTCGGTCGAGTGGACGCTCGCCAACACCGGCGAGCGCGCCAAGCAGTTCATGCGCGGGCTGCCGTTCGACCTGCGCTTCTCCGTCGGCGGCGCCGAGGTCCATCTCGTCCACGGCTCTCCGAGGAAAGTGAACGAGTACCTGTTCGAGGACAAGCCGGCACGGCTGTATGAGCGGCTCGCCGCCGCCGAGCACGGCGCGGCGCTCGTGTTCGGCCACACGCACAAACCGTGGATCCGCGAGCACGGCGGCGTGCTGTTCGTCAACTGCGGCTCGGTCGGCAAGCCCAAGGACGGCGACCCGCGCGGCGCTTTCGCCGTGCTCACGGCAAGCGCCTGGGGCGTCGAGGCGACGATCGAGCGCGTCGACTACGACGCCGACGCGGTCGCCGCCGAGATTCGCACGGCGGGACTCCCCGGCGAGTACGCCGACAAGCTGGTGCTCGCGGCATGACCGACGCGCCCCCCCTCGCGCGCCGCCTGCTCGCAGAGCTGCTCGGGTCGGCGTTCCTCGCCGCGCTGGTGATCGGCTCCGGGATCGCGGCACAGACACTCTCGCCCGGTGATGTGGGGCTCGAGCTGCTGGAGAACGCAGCCGCCACCGCGGCAGGGCTGTACGCGATCATCCTGATGTTCGGCCCGATCTCCGGCGGCCACTTCAACCCTGTCGTCTCGCTCGTCGACGCTGCGCTCGGCGGCATTCGCCCACGTGATGCGCTCGCCTACGTTCCAGCTCAGGTGGCCGGCTGCGTCCTCGGCGCGGTCGTCGCCAACGGGATGTTCGCGCTGAGCGCGATCAGCATCTCCACGCACCACCGCGCCTCGAGCGCGCACCTGTTCGCCGAGGCGATCGCCACCGCCGGGCTCGTGCTCGTGATCTTCTCGCTCGCGCGCACTCGGCGCACGAGCGCGGCTCCTGCAGCCGTCGGCGCGTACATCGGTGCTGCGTACTTCTTCACCAGCTCGGCCAGCTTCGCCAACCCCGCGATCACCGTCGGGCGGATGTTCTCGAACACGTTCGCCGGAATCGCGCCCGCGTCCGTTCCCGGATTCGTCGTCGCGCAGCTTGTCGGCGGTGCCTTCGCGCTGCTCGCGATCGGCATCCTCTACCCCGACGTCACCCCGGCCGACGCAGCCGACGTCGTCCTCCCCCACCCGCGCCAGTCGATCGCCGCCGACCGCCGTTAGGGTGCCCTAACATGAGGCTCGAATGAGCTTCAGCGAGACAGTTCTGCTTGGAGCGATCGCCGGTTCCACGATCTACATCGGCCTTCCGCTCGGGCGCATGCACAAGCTCGACGACCGCGTCCGCGTCGGTCTCGCGATGTTCTCCGTCGGGATCCTCGCGTTCATCTTCATGGACGTCACTACCCACGGCCAGGCGATCGTCCAGACCGCGCTCAGCCACTTCAAGGCGCACACGAGCAGCTTCGGGCACGTCCTCGCGATGTTCGCACTGCTCGCCGCCGGGTTCACGCTCGGGACGGCCGGCATCTCTGCGGTCGAGCGCCGCCTGCGCCCGCGCGCGCCCGTGACCCCTCCGCTCGCCGGAGGAGACGCGGCCGTCGAGCTGAGCGCCGCCGAGGTCGTCGCTTACGACGCCGAGGCGGCCGAGGCGCGCCGGCGCTCGCTGCAGACCGGGATGACGATCGCCGTTGCGATCGGACTGCACAACTTCGCCGAGGGACTTGCGATCGGCGTCTCGGCCAAGGCCGGCGCGATCGGGCTGGCGACCGTGCTCGTCGTCGGGTTCGGGCTGCACAACGCCACCGAGGGCTTCGGCATCGTCGGCCCGCTCGGGCGCGTGCGCCCGTCGTGGTCGTGGCTTGCGCTGGCCGGACTCGTCGCTGGTGGCCCGACGTTCCTCGGAACGATCATCGGCTATCAGGTGCAGTCGGAATCGCTCGAGCTGTGCTTCTACGCGCTCGCCGGCGGCGCCATCCTCTACGTGATCGGCGAGATCTGGACCGGCATGCGCCGCTACGGCCACCGCACGCTGGGCCTGTACCTGATCTCCGCCGGCTTTCTCGTCGGCGTCGCCACCGACCTGATCGTCAGCTACGGCGGCGGCTGAGCCCGCGCCGCGGTCTACCGCGACTATTCGCTCGCCTGCCGCGACGTCCGATCGGCAGAAGACCCTTACGCTTGTGCCCGTGCGCACCGCGTTTTAGTTCCCCGACAGCATGTCAAGGAGGATCAGATGAGCGAGACCCCGCCCCAGACCACCGAGGCGCCGTCCGCGACGAGCGAGACTCCACCCCCCACGACCGACGCTCCGTCCGCGACGAGCGCGGCTCCGTCGCAGGCGAGCGCTGACCCCACGTTGTATGTCTGCCACGGCGACGAAGGAGGGCCCCGGATGCATCCGTGCCGCCGCGTCCAGGAAGCGATGCACGAGCGCGGGATCAAGTACGAGAAGGTGATCGCCGCGCACGGCAACCCGATCCCGTTCCTGCGCAAAGGCTCGCGCGACGAGCTGCGCAAGGCGACCGGCGACACGAAGCTGCCGACGCTGAAGCTCGCCGACGGGACGGTCATGACGCACGCGCGCGCGATCCTCGACTGGGTCAAGCGCCAGTGACCGCGCGCCGGTGCGTCCGGCGACCGTGAGCGAGCTCGTCTACGCCGAGCGTCCGGCCGCCGGCGAGCCGAGCGGGCTGCTCGTCCTGCACCACGGCCGCGGCGCCGACGAGCACGACCTGCTGCCGCTCGCCGACATGCTCGACCCGCAGCGGCGCCTGCACGTCGTCACGCCTCGAGCCCCGCTGCAGCTGCCCGGCTGGCCAGGCAACCATTGGTACGTCGTCCCGCGCGTCGGCTTTCCCGAGCCCGAGTCCTTTCACGCCTCCTACACCCTGCTCGCCGAGCTGCACGACGAGCTGTGGCAACGTACCGGCCTCGGCCCCCAGCGCACGGTGCTCGGCGGATTCTCGATGGGTTCGGTGATGAGCTACGGGCTGTCGCTCGCAGCCGATCGCCCGGCGCCTGCCGGGATCCTCGCGATGTCGGGCTTCATCCCGACCGTCGAAGGTTGGCGCGCGAGCTTCGACGACCGCACCCAGCTCGGCGCGTTCATCGCCCACGGATGCGAAGACCCGGTGATCGACGTCCAGTTCGGCCGTGCCGCGCATCAGCAGCTGCTCGACGCCGGACTTCCTGTCGAGTACCACGAGTTCGCCGGCGGCCATCACGTCGACCCGGCGCTGCTGCCGGCCGCTCGCGATTGGCTGGGCGCTCGCCTCGCGCTGCACGACGTCGGGTGACCCCCGATCGTTCGGCGCACGCGGGCGGGGCGTGAGGGCAATCGCTGCGCCTCGGCCGGCGGCGCGGCGACCGATCTTTCTAGGTGACGAGCAGGTCGACGATCGCGGCGACGCCGACGATGACGATCAGCGCGCGCAGCGCATCCGAAGGCAGGCGCCGCCCGTAGCGCGCGCCTAGCTGGCCGCCGATCACCGAGGTCGCCGCGATGATCGCCGCCGGCGCCCACGCCACGTGCGCGGCGAACACGAAGTACACGCCCGCGACGCCGTTGACCGTGCCCGCGAGTACGTTCTTCAGCGCGTTCGAGCGCTGCAGGCTCTGCGCCAGCAGGACGCCGAACAGCGCCAGCAGCAGGATCCCCTGCCCGGCGCCGAAGTAGCCGCCGTACACGCCCGTTATGTAAACCGCAACAGGGGCGATCGCGCCGCCGTGAAGCGGACGCTCGCGGGGGCGCTCGGCCAGCCGGCGGTTCAGGCGCGGCTGCAGCACCGTCAGGACGACCGCGACCGCGATGAACGCAGGCACGATCGCCTTGAACGTCGACGCCGGCAGGACGAGCAGCAGGATCGCGCCGGTCACGCCGCCGAGCACCGACATCGCGCCGAGTCGCAGCACGCGGCCGCCCTGTCCGGCGAGCTCGCGGCGATAGCCGAACGCGCCCGACGCCGAGCCTGGGACGAGACCGATCGTGTTCGACACGTTCGCCGTCACCGGCGCGTAACCGAACGCGAGCAGCACCGGGAACGTGATCAGCGTGCCGCTGCCGACGACGGTGTTCACCGTGCCCGCCGCGACCCCCGCCACGGCGATCGCGATGATCTCTGCGACGTCCATGCGTCGCGCGAGCCTAGCTGCGCCCGCGGCCGGCGCACGCGGCCGGCCAACCCCGTTCGCCGTCCACCCCCGTCCGCCGCCCAAGCGACAATCGCCGCGTGAGAGCCGGCATGAGCGCGAGCGGGCGCCGATGAGCGTGCTGCGCGAGGTCGCGCTGACGCTGCGCCCGCCGCTCGGCGATCGCCATGGCCCGCTCGTGCCGCTGCTCGTCGCGCTCACCTTCCTCACAGGGCTCGTCGACGCCGTCAGCTACCTGGTGCTCGGCCACGTGTTCGTCGCGAACATGACCGGCAACGTCGTCTTCCTCGGTTTCGCGCTCGCCGGCGCGAGCGGGCTGTCCGCCGTCGCTTCGCTGCTCGCGCTCGTCGCTTTCCTGCTCGGCGCGCTCGCCGGAGGCTGGCTCGGCTCGCGCGAGGCCCACCGCGGCAGGCTGCTGCGCAACGCGAACGCAAGCCAGGCCGCGCTGATCGCGCTCGCGCTGGTGATCGCGCTCGTTGCACCCGAACCCCTCAGCGAGAGCGTTCGCTACGGCCTGATCATCGCTCTCGCGCTTGCGATGGGCGTGCAGAACGCGGCCGCGCAGCGCCTCGCCGTCCCCGAGCTGACGACGACCGTCCTGACGCGCACGCTCACCGGGATCGCCTCCGAAGCGAGCCTCCTCGGCGGCGCCGGCTCGCAGCTCGGGCGCCGCGGCGTCGCCGTGGCGATGATGCTGCTCGGCGCGCTCGCCGGCGCGCTGCTCGTGCTGCACGTGTCCGTCGCGGCGACGCTCGCGGTCGCGCTCGCGCTGTCGACGGCAGTCGGGCTCGCGGCAAATGCCGTATCGAGCTCAAACGCCGCCTGGACGCACGGCTGAGCGGCCCGCAGCGCCGTCGCGCCGCCGGCCGCTCGCCACCGCGCGCGCTACTTGACGGTGAGCGTGCCTTCCATCCCGGCCTGTCGGTGGCCCGGGACCGAGCAGAAGAACTTGTACGTCCCCGGTTTCAGCGTGACCGCGAGCTGCTTCGAGCCGCCGGTGAACGTCGGCGTCGCGCCGACAGTCGAGCCCGATGAGGATTCGATCGTCACGTTGTGCGCGAGCGGCGCCGGGTTTGTGAAGTTGACCGTGACCTTGCCCGCCTTGGCGGTCAGCGACTTCGTGTTGTATTCCAGCTGGCCTTCCTTGTTCGCTTCGAGGCTGACGCTGCTCGCGCCAGCCGCGGCACCCGTCGTCGACGCCGAGCTCGTCGTCGGCGCCGCTGCCGCGGCGGAGCTGGTCGTCGGCGGCTGCGCGGCCGAGCTGGACGACGAGCTCGAGCTCGAGCTGCCGCAGCCGGCCAGCGCGGCGACGGTCGCGACGAGCGCGAGCGACGAGATCGCTGACGCCACCCGCCTGGTTGCGTTTGCTGCTGCGTGTTGCCTCACGAGTCCTCCATCGATAGGGGTCGTGGCTGTTACGACACCGCCCGGTCCACTTCCTTCCCGTGCCGGCGAGACCGGCGACCGGCGCCGGCCCGCCCGAGCATACGCCGTCGTCGCTCTACCGTATTTGCGATGCAGCTCGAGGATGCGATCCACACACGTCGCACACACAAGGCGTTTGCCCCCGAGGCGGTCGACGCCGCGACGCTCGACGAGCTGTTCGAGCTCGCCCGCTGGGCCCCCAACCACCACCTGACGAACCCGTGGCGCTTTCGGGTGCTCGGCGAGCGCACCCGCGCGCAGCTGATGGAGCTCGCTGAGGCCACCGAGCCCGGCTCGGCGGTCAAGCTCCAGCGCGCGCCCACGCTCGTCGCCGTGAGCGCGCGGCTCACGGGCGAGCCCGCGCAGGACCGCGAGGACACGCTTGCGACCGGAGTCGCCGCGTACGTCGTCCTGCTCGCCGCGCACGCGCGCGGGCTCGCCGGGTACTGGCGCACGGTCGCGCTGC
>DASXIJ010000006.1:0-13316 GCA_036498045.1 Solirubrobacteraceae bacterium | reverse complement strand
CCGAGGCGCGTGGCCGAGCGACTCAGCGGCTGCGTTCATCGAGCACCCGCTCGGCGTCGGCGAGCGTGCGACCTCTCCCGCGCAGCAGCACGAGCAGGTGGTAGATCAGGTCGGCCGCCTCTTCGTCGAGGCGCTCGTCGGACTCCTCGCGCGCCGCGCGCGTGACCTCCTCGGCCTCCTCCATCACCTTCGCGCCGGCGCGAGTCGGGTCGTCGAGCAGCTCGACGGTGTAGGAGCCGTGCGGACGTTGCTCGGCGCGCTCGCGGAGGGTCCGCTCCAGGCCGGGCAGCACCTCGCTCGGAGCGACCGCCGGGTCGTCGCGATCGTAAAAGCAGGTCCGCTCGCCGGTGTGGCAAGCCGGTCCAGCGGGCTCGACGAGCGCGAGCACCGCGTCACCGTCGCAATCGAGCCGCAGCGCCTTGACCGACTGAACGTTTCCGCTCGTCGCTCCCTTGTGCCAAAGCTCTTGCCGCGAGCGGCTGTAGAGGTGAAGCTCGCCGGTCTCGCGCGTGCGCGCGAGCGCCTGCGCGTTGATGTAGGCGAGCGTCAGCACCTCGCCGGTGTTCCAATCCTGCACGATGCACGGAGCGAGCCCGCGGTCGTCGTAGACGATCCGCGCGTCGATCTCCTCTCCTGCCGGGGCTGAGCTCATCGCCAGGATTGTAGGTCGCCCCTGCGCGGCGTTTGAGGCAGACTGCTCGCGGATGGCATCACCACTTCAGCGCGAGCTGCTCGTCGTGACCGGCAAGGGCGGCGTCGGCAAGACGACTGTCGCAAGCGCGATCGGCTTGCTGGCGAGCGATCGCGGGCTGCGCACGATCGTCGTCGAGGTGGGCGAGCAGGCGCGGCTGCCCGCGCTGTTCGACACGCCGATGCCCGAGGCGGGCGTCGAGGTCGAGCTACAGCCGGGGCTTTGGAGCCTGACGATCGATCCCGACCGCGCGCTGTTGGAATGGCTGCAGGCGCTCGGCGGCCGCGTATCGGGACGAGTGCTCGCGTCGAGCAACACCTTCCAGTACTTCGCGGCCGCCGCGCCGGGCGCCAAAGAGCTCATCAGCATGGTCAAGATCTGGGAGCTCACGCGCGGCAACCGCTGGCGTGGGCGTGAGCGTGGGCGCCAGCGTGGCTACGACCTCGTCGTGCTCGACGCGCCGGCGACAGGGCACGCACTGGGGATGCTCGGCTCGCCGTCCACGTTCGGGCGGATTGCACGCGTCGGCCCGATTGCCAGCCAGGCCGAGAGGCTTCGCGGGCTGCTCGAGGATCCGGCCCGGTCCAGCTACTTCGCCGTCGCACAGGCGACCGAGATGGCGATCAGCGAGACCCTCGACCTACAGGAGCGCCTGCGCGAACGATTGGGTCGCGAGCTCGACGCGGTCGTCGTCAACGGCGTCCTGCCACAGCGTTTCAGCAATGGCGAGCTGCGGGCGCTCGCGCCGCTTCGCGACCGTACAGGCGGGCCGGGCACGGCGAAGTCGACGGTCAGGCGCTCGGCGCTGCTGGCCGCGCGCGCGGTGTCCGAGCGGGCGCGCTTCCAACGCAACCAGCTCGCGCGCCTTCGCCGGCGAAGCTTTGCCGTGATCGCCGTGCCGTTCCAGTTCACCGCCGAGCTCGACCTCGCCAGCGTCCAGCGGATCGCCGCCCACCTCGGCCGGACGATCTGAGAGCCGCTACTGAGCGACGAGGCGATACTTGCGCGTCGCGGGATCGCGCTCGAGCAGCCCGACCGCCAGCAGCGTCGTGACGTACCGGTGCGTGGTGCTCGTGTTCATGTCCAGCATCCGCGCAAGTTCGGCGATCCCGAGGAAGCCGCCGTCGGTGGGGAAGCACGAGAGCACGAGCAGGCCCGACAGCAGCGAGCGCGACAGGCGCCGATCGTCCATCTGCGCCGGATGCGCCCACTCGTCGGAGTCGAGCGCGAGCGGCCATTCGGGATCCTTGACGGCCGACAGCAGAACGGACAGCGTGCCGCCCTGGCCGGCGCTGCGCACCACCTGATCGACCTGCGATTTCGAGAGCTCAATGAGCACCGCGTCATCGCGCGCCTGCGGATCCTTGCTCGAGCGCCGCGTTGAGCGCCCGGATCGCCGCGCGTGTCGCGACGATGGCGATTTGGAGGCCGCGTCGGGGCGGCCCCGCTTGGACTTGCTGCTCCGCGGACTGGACACGGTCGGCGCGGCTGGGTCGGCGATCTCATCGACCATCGCGCGACCTCCGACCTTCGCGGAACTCCCCCGCCCGTGCAAAGGCTGTTGTGAACATTGAGTTCTGCCTCCTCCCCAGTGGCGAGCTCAAATTGAGAATGTCGTGTCGCAATGATGGCACGAATCTGACCTAGCGAACTTCCTCAGCGATGAATTTCGCTGCGACGAATTTCCGCTCAGGTGATGCCGAGCCGGTCGAGCAGGCCTTCGTCGCCGCGCCAGTCGCGACGGACACGGACGGACAGGTCGAGGTGGACACGGCAGCCCAGTTCGCGCTCGATCTCGCGACGCGCAGCCGTCCCGATCGCCTTGATCATGCGCCCGCGGGCGCCGATCAGGATCCCCTTCTGCGAGTCGCTCTCGACCCACAGCAGCGCGCGCACCCGTGCGAGCCCCGGTCGCGGGAATTCGATGTCCTCGACGATCGCCTCGACCGCGTGCGGCAGCTCCTGAAAGGTTCGCTTGATCGCGGCCTCGCGGACCAGCTCTGCGAACCTCACGGCCTGCGGCTGATCGGTGCTCGTGCGCTCGGCGAACAGGAACGGCCCGGGCGGCATCAGCTCGCCGAGATGCTCGACGAGCGCCGGCACACCGGCACCCGTCCGGGCAGAGATCGGGAACAGGTCATCTGCGACGTCGAGTTCGGCGGCCTGCGCCAACGCGGCGGCCGTTTCGCCCCGCGACAGGCGGTCGACCTTGTTCAGCGCGATCGTAACGGGGACTGCCGCCCGTGCGAGCGAAGCTGCGATGAAGCGGTCGCCAGGGCCGACGCCCTGCTCCCCATTCAGCACGAGCAGGGCGACGTCGGCACCCTCGAGCTCTTGGTCGACGCGCGTGGCCATCCGCGATGTCAGCGCGTCGCGAGGGCGCTGCACGCCAGGGAGGTCGACGAGCACGATCTGGCAGTCCCCGCGTGAGCGAATGCCGCGGATCGCGCGACGAGTCGTCTGCGGTCGATCGCTGACGATCGCGACCTTGTCCTCGACGATCGCGTTGACGAGCGTTGACTTGCCGACGTTCGGTCGCCCCGCCAGCGCGACGAAGCCCGCGCGTGTCAATCGCGCCCCGGCGCGAGCAGTTCGCGCTGGAGGGCGAGCATCTCGCCCGCATCGTTCTCGTGGTCCATGCCCAGTAGGTGCAGTACACCGTGCACGACCGCCTCGCGCGCGTCGACGGTGTGCTCAGGGCAGATCACGACATCGCCGAGCTCGCGCTCGTCGCCAACCGGGTGCGCGCCGTCGATCGGGAACGACAGCACATCGGTCGGCCCTCGCCGCCCGCGATAGCGCGCGTTGAGCTCGGCGATCCGCCTGGCGTCGACGAACTCGACGGCGACGTGCCCGTCGCGAACGCCAGCCGATTCGGCTGCGCGGATGCACAGGCGACGGACCTCATCCTCGTCGAGCGGCGCGGCGCCGATGACCTCGAGCTCGATCATCGCGCGTTCAAGCGCGGCGGTCGGCAGAGCGAAGCTCGGGCGCTTCGCGCTGGGCGTGGACGTCGTAGGCCTCGACGATCCGCTGCACGAGCTTGTGGCGGACGACGTCCTCGCCGCCGAAGCGGACGAACTCGATCCCCTCGATCTGCTCGAGCACGTCGCCGACGACCACCAGCCCGGAGCGTTGCTCGCGCGGGAGGTCGACCTGCGTGATGTCCCCGGTCACGACCATTCGCGAGCCGAAGCCGAGTCGCGTGAGGAACATCTTCATCTGCTCAGGCGTCGTGTTCTGGGCCTCGTCGAGGATCACGAACGAGTCGTTGAGCGTGCGCCCGCGCATGAACGCCAGCGGCGCGATCTCGATTACCCCGCGATCGATGTGCTGGGCGACCTTCTCGGGGTCGAGCATGTCGTGCAGGGCGTCGAACAGCGGGCGCAGGTACGGGTCGACCTTCGCCATCAGATCGCCCGGCAGGAACCCCAGCCGCTCGCCCGCCTCGACGGCCGGACGCGTGAGGATGATCCTGTTGACCTCGTGGCGCGTGAGCGCGGCGGCTGCCATCGCGACCGCGAGGAACGTCTTGCCAGTGCCGGCGGGACCGACCCCGAACGTCACCGTGTTCTCCCGAACCGAGTCGACATAACGCTTCTGGTTGACGGTCTTCGGCGCGACGCGCAGGCCGCGATGACGCCAGACGACGTCCTCGAGCACCCTCGCGGGCGACTCGTGCGCGTCGAGCGCTCCGGTCACGGCGGCGATCGTCCCCGGGCCTATCTGATGACCGCGCGCGATCAGATCCGACAGCTCGCGCACGACGCGCTCGCCGGCGTCGGTCTCGCTCGCGTCGCCGTCGAACGTGAGCACGTTGCCGCGCAGAAAGACCTTGCAGTCGAGATGGGCCTGCAGCGCGCGAAGCACCGCGTCCTGGCTGCCGGCCAGCTCGACGGCGACGTCGTTGGAGAGCTCGAGCTGTGTCCTCATCCCTGCAGCGACGCCCGCACCAGCCCCGAGACACGCTTGCCGTCGGCCCGCCCGTCGACGGCTGCCATGGCCTGTTTCATCGCCTGTCCCATGTCCTTGACCGAGTGCGCGCCGCTGTCGCGCACCGCGCGCTCGACGATCGTCTGCAGGTCCTCGTCTGAGAGCTCGGCGGGGAGATAGCCGCCGATCAGCTCCGCCTCGGCCTGCTCGCCACCCGCGAGGTCATCGCGACCGGCCTCGCGGTAGGCGTCGGCGGCCTCGAGCCGACGCTTGCGCTCGCGTCGCAGCACAGCCAGCTCATCGTCTGACCCCTCCTTGACGGACTTCTGCAGCTCGGAGAGCACGAGCCGCAGCGCGCCGACACGGTCCTTCTCGCCTGCACGCATCGCCCCTTGCAGGTCGACCCTGATCTGATCGAGTATCGCCATCGACGATCCAGGATACGCCGCGACGGCGACGATCGGGAACCGTGCGGTTTGGTCCGAGCGAATATCGTGGCGCGCGTGGACGACAAGCTCTACGAGCTCTACGCGACGGCGCTCGCGCCCTTCCTGGCCGAAGCCGAGCGCCTGCGCCCGCCCGACGCGGAAGTGATCGACGCGCACACGCACCTCGGCCTCGACGAGGACGGGCGCTCGTTGAC
The DNA here is from genome assembly GCA_036498045.1 of Solirubrobacteraceae bacterium. Lineage (GTDB taxonomy): Bacteria > Actinomycetota > Thermoleophilia > Solirubrobacterales > Solirubrobacteraceae > Palsa-744. The sequence continues at coordinate 8,049 of DASXIJ010000006.1, read as the reverse complement.
GCTCGACCAACTGCTCTCGCAGCTCGACGCGGCCGACGCGCAACGGGCGTGCGTGTTTCCGTTGCACGACCCCGAGCGCCACCCGGCCTACACGGTCCCGAACGACCGCGTGCTCGAGTGGGCGGGTGAAAGCGATGGGCGGCTCGTCCCGTTCTGCCGACTCGACCCGGCCGACGGCGCGCTCGCGGAGGCGGAGCGTTGCCTCACCGAGGGCGCGCGTGGGATCAAGCTGCATCCGCGGGCGCAGTCGTTCGCGTTCGACGGCCAGGAGATGGCGCACGTGTTCTCGCTCGCCGAAGCCGCCGAGGTGCCGATCCTGATCCATGCTGGCCGGGGCTTGCCGCCGCTCGCCGACGGGCTTGCCGATCTCGCCCTGAGCCATCCCGGGATCGTGCTGATCCTCGCCCACGGAGCGATCTGCGACCAGGGAATCCTGACGACGCGCCTGGCTGACCATCCGGGTGTCCTGTACGACATCTCGTGCTTCTTTCCACTGGACGTGATCGAGCTGTTCGCACGCGTGCCGGCAGAGCGGATCGTGTTCGCCTCCGATCCCCCGTACGGCATGCCGGCGACGACGCTGTACCTCGCCCTCCGCGTCGCCCACCAGGCCGGACTCGACGAACGCGCGACGCGCGCGGTGCTGGGCGAGACGATGGCCTCGCTGCTCGACGGCAACGGCCTGCCCACGCCCGGCCGCCCGCGACGCGGCAGTTCGATCACGTTGTCGGGACGGCTCGCGCGCGCCTACGGCTACGCGAGCCTGGTCGGCCCGGCGCTGTTCACTGGCGCAGCCGAGCAGGCGCACGCCATGCTCGACATGGCGCGCGCCGCGTGCCGCGACCCCGAACCGGGCGACGACGGCGAGGCCCTCGAGACGATCGGCGCGGCGCTCGCAGCGGCCGACGCGCTGGTCGCCGAGGAGGACGGTGTGCGCGCGGCGATCGATCTCGTCTATCGCGCGATCGTTCGCGCGGCGACGGAGCTGCCCGACCGGCAAGGCGCCGCCGAGCCGTTGCCGGAGCGCGCGCTGTAGGCGCCGCGGCTGCACGCGACCGGCCGTCGGCTCAACGCGCAACGAGCCAGACGGCTGCCCAGTCGCCGTCGACTCGACGGCAGTGCTCACGCAGGCCCAGACGCTCGCCGAATGCCGCCACGACCTCGTCGACCTGCTCGACGAGCAGGCCACTTGCGATCATCTGCGCCGGCGCCAGCGAGATCGCTTGCGCGAGGTCGAGCAGCAACGGGCGCAACAGGTTGGCGAGCAGCACCAGCGGCCCCGGCGGCGGGTCGGCCGCGGCGAGCCATGGAAGTGCGCCGGCGCGCAGGTCGGCGCGGCCGACGTCGATCTGGACGCCGTTGACCGCCGCGTTCGCGCTGGCGGCGTCGACGCTCGCGCGCTCGTGATCGAGCGCCAGCACCGGCGCGAAGCCAAGCCTGGCGGCAGCAATCGCCAGCACGCCTGACCCCGATCCAACGTCGAGCAGCGGCCCGCGAGCGGGCTCTTCGGCGGCGAGCGCGAGCAGCAGCTCGAGACACATGCGCGTCGTGGCGTGCGCGCCCGTCCCAAACGCGCGTCCGGGATCGATCACGATCTCGTGCGCCGGATCCGCGCGCTGATCGTCAGCGGCTTCCCACGGCGGTCGAACGCGCAGCACGGGGCTCGGCGCCCCAGGCGCGGTGATCACGACGGGGCGGTGAAATCGCCTCCAGCGCTCGTCCCAGTCATCGGCGGTCTCGCTCGTGGCGATCTCGACGAGCGCATCGCCGGCGGCGGCGCGAAGATCGGGCAGCTCGGGGAGCTCACCTGGAGCGCCGTACACGGCGTATTCGACGACACCGGCTGCAGGCGAGCACTCCTCCACACCGCCCGGCGCGAGCTCGAGCAGCTCGGCCAGGACGAGCTCGGCCTGTTCGCGGCGCACGCGAATCGCGAGTCGGATCACGCAGCTTGGCTGCCGAGCGCGCGGCGCAGCTTCGCGAAGATCGACTCGTCCAAGCGCAGGTTCTCCTCGGTGAGCGTGTCCTTCAGCTGCTCGAGCAGCTCACGCTGCTCTGAGGTCAGTCGTCGCGGGATCACGACGTTGACGACGACGCGGAGGTTGCCGCGCCGGCCGCGCCCCAGTGAGGGCATTCCCTCCCCGCGCAATGTGACGATCTCTCCCGGCTGAGTTCCCGGCTCGAGCTCCACCTCGGCGCTGCCCTGCAGCGTCGGCACGTCGACCGCTCCGCCGAGCGCGGCCAGCGGCGCGGCGACGTCGAGCGCGGTGATCAGGTCATCGCCTTCGCGCACGAAGCGGCTGTCGTCTCGCACGCGCACGAGCACGTAAAGATCGCCCGAGGGCGCGCCCGACTCCCCCGCGTGGCCGCGGCCAGTCAGCCTGATCCGTTGACCGCTGGCGATCCCGGCGGGAATGTCGACGTCGAGCTTGTGCTGCGCCGCGCGTCGCCCGCGTCCACGGCACTGCCGACAAGGTTGCTCGGGCACGCGGCCGTCGCCGTTGCACACGTCGCATGCGACCGTGCGCAGCATCTGCCCGAACGGGGTGCGCGTCGCCGTCTGCAGCTGTCCCGATCCGCCGCAGCGCTCGCACGTGCGGATCGCCGTGCCCGGCTCTGCACCGTTGCCGTGGCAGTGCTCGCAACGCTCGATCGCCTCATAGGCGACCTCGACGGTCGCGCCGTCGGCAGCCTGCAGCAGGTCGATCTCGACCGCGACGGCGACGTCGCCACCGGCCATCGGGCCCGTGCGCGCGCCAAAGCCACCAACACCGCCGCCGAAGAACGCATCGAACAGGTCGCCGATCGACCCGAACGAGTCGAAGTTGGGGGCGTAGCCGCCCGAGCGCAGGCCTTCGTGACCGTATCGGTCATACGTCGCGCGCCGCTCCTCGTCGGAGAGGATCTCGTATGCCTCGGCCGCCTCCTTGAACTTCTCCTCGGCCTGCGGGTCGTGCGCGTTGACGTCCGGATGCAGCTCGCGCGCGAGCACGCGGAAGGCCTTCTTGATCTGCTGCTCGGTCGCGTCGCGCTCGACGCCGAGCACCTCATAGGGATCGCGCGGCACGGCTCTCGCGTCAGCTCTCGGCATAAGCGTCTTGTACGAAGCGCGACAGCTCGTGCGCGACCTCGCGCACGGTGACGATCGCGCCGGCGTAATCCATTCGGACCGGACCGATCACTGAGACCGCGCCGAGCTTGCGTTGGGCTAGCCCGTAACTGGTGGCGACGAGCGCCAGCGAACGCATCGCCGGAATCTCGTTCTCGCGCCCGATCCGCACGTAGACGTCGGGCTCGCCGAGGGCCGCGCGCAGTACGCGCAGCAGCGAGACACGCCGCTCGAGCAGCCCGACGAGACCCTCGAGCTGCGTCGCGTCGTCGAGCCGTCCCGTCGAGAACAGACGGGCGGTGCCATCGACGTAAAGCTCTTCCTCCGCGCCGGACGCGAGGTCGCCGAATGCCGGCGCGAGCCGCTGGAGGAACGCCAGCTCGACTGGCGGCAGGCTCGGGTCCAGCAGCCGCTGCTGCACCATCCGCGCTCCGAGCCCCAGCCCGACGAGCCGCTCAAGCAGGTACTCACCGGCCCACGCCAGCAGCCCCGAGTCGACAGGGCCGTCGAATGTCGCGAACAGCTTCGACACGCCGCCGGTCGACGTGATCACAACAACCATCACGACCTCCGGCTGCAGGGCGAGAACCTCGACATGGCGGATCGTCGTCGTCGTTAGCGACGGAGCCGAGACGACCGCGAGCAGGTTGGTCATCTGCGAGAGGGTCTCCGATGTCGCGCGCATCGCCTCCTCGACCTCCCTGCGGATCAGCGAGAGCTCCAGCCGCCGCTGAACCGCGAGCCCTTTGCCCGAGTCGAGCATTCGGTCGACGACATACCGCTGCCCCGAGTCGGTCGGCACGCGCCCGGCGGACACGTGCGGATGCGCGAGCAGGCCCTGCTCCTCGAGCAGCGCCAGTTCGTTGCGGATCGTCGACGGGCCGCAATCGAACTCTGGATCGGCGGCGATCGACCGCGACGCAACCGGTTGGCCGGTCCGCAGATAGTCGTCCACCACCTTGCACAGGATTCGCTCCTGGCGGGAGGTGAGCATCGCTTGATTGTAGGCCGAGCACCTGGCGCCCTCACGGGCGCCTCGGCTCAGATCAGCAGCTCGGCCTCGGCATTGCGGATGATCTGCTTGTCGTCCTGCGTCGCGACCGCGTCGACGACAGCGCGGCCGTCGACGACTTCGCGCACCGTGCCGGTGACGACGACCTCCTGCTCGGGCATGCCCATCCCACGGAACTGGACCGACAGGCGCTTGAGATGCTCGGGCCCGCCGGCCGCGTCGGTCTGCGCCCGGGCGACCTGCGCCATCGTCCACAGCCCGTGCAAGATCCGCCCAGGGAGCCCGACGGCGCGCGCGAACTCCTCGTCGATGTGGATCGGGTTGAAGTCGCCCGACGCCCCGGCGTAGCGGTTGGTCAAGTACTTGTCGGGCGTCACGCTCAGCGTGGGGATCTCACCTCCGGCGATTAGCTCTGGCATCGCTCAGACTCCCCGGACGATGTTCGTCCACGTGCCGCGGCACACCTGCTCGCCGCGCTGGTTGACCGAAACCGACTCAAATACGTAGTAGCCGCGCCCATCGGCTTCTGAGATGTCCTTCACGCTCGCGGTGGTCGTGACCTCGTCACCGCCGACGACGAGCGGCCCCCACTCGAACTCCTGGCCCCCGTGGACCATCATCGCGAAGTTCAGCTCGATCTCGGGGTCGAAGATCGGCGGGCCCACGGCGGGCGCGCTGTAGACAACAGCGAACATCGGCGGCGCCACGACGTCGGCGTGCCCCGCCGACCGAGCTGCCTCGACGTCGAGATAGAGCGGGTTGCTCTCACCGACCGCGCGCGCGTACTCCCTGATCTTCTCGCGCCCGACCGCGTACAGGACGGGATCGTAGGTCTTGCCGATCGCTTGTTTGTTGACGGGCATCGCGTTTGGTGTGACTCGCTGGCCGCCTGCCGGCCGGCACGGCGCGCCAGTCTACGCAAGCTGGCGCGCGTCGGCCGACCGGCGGCGTCGATCCTCTAGAACGTGACCTCGAGCTCGTCGCCGCCGACGCCGGCGCCGACCAGCTCGTCGCCGTTGGCGTCTGGGTCATGAGACCCGTCCGGGTCCCTGCTCGCCCCCGGAGCGTCGAGGAACTGGACGACGTCGGCGGCGATGCTCACGCCCTGGCGGCGCTCGTGGTCGGCCGTCTCCCACTCGCGCCACTCGAGCCTGCCGTCGACGCCGACCCTGCTTCCCTTGTGCAGGAAGCGAGCGACCGACTCCGCGGTTGGCCCGTACGTGTTCACGTCGAAGTAGTTCGGCCGCTCGTGGCGCTCGCCATCGGGGAAGCGTGATCGGTTCGGTACACATCCACGCGGAAGCGTGCGTAGTCACGTCGACGGCGCGCGGCCCAGCGAGCGATCGACAGCGAGATCAGCGTGGCGAGCAACAAGCCGAAGGACACCCGGCCGGGTGTCGAGGCCCCCAGCGCATGCGCGAACGCCACCGGTGAGTGCAGCGCTGTCGTCAGCGCTCGCGACGGCGACTGCGACGGCGACGGCGACGTGCGGCTCCGCAGCAGCCTGCCGGGACCGCCGCGAAGGAACCAGCCGACGAGCACGTAGCTCCCGAGCACCGCAAGCACGGCAAGCAGTCGCCACAGCAGGAAGCGCAGCACGTCGCAGCCCACTCCGACGGGGCACGTCGGCGCGGACTCGCAGCGAACGGTGAACCGCCGCCGCGGCAAGCCGAGACGCGGCCCGGAGCCGGAGGGCAGTCAGCGAGGGCGAGTGGCTCGCTCCACGCGTTCACCGCGAGCGGTGAGTCGCCACGCGTTGGAGCCGCCCCTCTCCTGGCCCTCGCCGTTGTTGTCGACGAGCTCGAGACGAGCAAGACGGGCGAGCAGCTTGGAGATCTGCCCCTGGTCGGTGACGCCTGACCGTTCGGCGATCTCTCGGTTGCTTGCACCCGGATGCTCGGCGATGACGACGAGCACTCGAACGGTCCGGTAGGTGAGGCGCATCGTCAACCCGGCCATCGGGTCACGCGTATGTGCATGAGCGTCGGCCTCCCAGTGTCTCCTCGGACTCGGCGCTGGACGGGTGAGTTCGCGGCTCGCCGCCCTCGATCCGAGGTACGGCAGGACGACGATGTTCATCAGCGACCCGAGCAGGCTCGCGAAGCGATCGAGCTCCCTCTCCTCTAGCGCCCGTGTGTGCAGCACCGCGAACACTGCGCCGACAACGCCTTCGGCGACGACCTCGGGCGGTTCGTGCGCAGCGCTCGTCACAAGACGCCCACGATCGACGACCTTCGCCAGCTGGTCGAGCACTCGCGCGCGACGCTCCAGCACTCGCGGGCCCGCACCGAGAGCCTCCACCAGGACGATCCGCGCGACGCCGGGTTGTTCGTCGAAGAAGAACAGAAGCTCCGCCAGACCGGCGCGCACGCCGTCTCGCCATGCGCCCTCGGACTCATACGCGAGCTTGACGAGCCTGCACGCCTGTGCGACAGCCTGTTCGAGCGCGGCAAGAAAGCAGTCTTCGCGATCGGCGAACACGTCGTAGAACGTCTTTCGCGAGACCCTTGCGCGGGAGATCACCTGCGCGACGGTCATGCGCTGATAGCCGACTTCCTCGACAGCCGCGAGCGTCGCAGCCAGGATCCTGCTTCGCTGGATCTCGTGGACGCGCCCACCCGAGAGGCCGCCCGCTGCCGAACGGCGGCGCGTGGCGGCGCTGTAATCGTGGACAAAGGCCATTTGCTTCCTCGCGTTCTTGCTTTGGACAGTGGATCGGGGCGTTCTTGCCCACGTACGCGTGCCTAGCGTCCGCCGGTCCAACCCCCGTGAGCGCCGCGGCGCACGCGTGCTCGGTCGCGGAGATTCCTTGATGACAAGCCTTAAGTCGAGGCGCGTCTCCGACTATTGCTTCCACCCATCGGAATCGGCAACGCACCCGACAGCTGCGCAAACGTTCGCATCTAGCGACATTCCTCTAGCCTGTACGCGAATTGGGTGGCAGATTTGGAGGTTGTCAATGCGATGGATCGCGATGGTGGGGGTGGTGGTCGCCGGCGGGGCCGTGCCCGCGAACGTCGACGCAAGCACGTACGGGCGTCCCGTGGCTCGTCATCTGGCGGCGCCGACTAGCTCGCTTCAAACGAGCTTTGCGGGTGTGATCCGCCCGACAGCATTCCTGCTCGTTGTGACCGAGCCGACGCACGAACCACTCCACTTCACATGGTCGATCCGCTGCACCAGCGCGTCGCCACGAGAAACCGGCGGAGCCACCGGAGTGGCGACCGTTTCGACCGGGCGCTGGGTCAAGCGCGTGCCAGTGGCGCAGCTCAGGCGCACGAGCAAATGCGCCGGGTCAATCTCAGGATCGGCCGGGGCGAGCGCGGTGCTTGTCCGAGTGTTCGCGCAGTAGCGGCTCTAATCCACCGGGCGCCAGAAACGAGCAAACGCCCCAAGTGGGGCGTTTCCGAGTACCGCTACCGGGATTCGAAGTCCATCGACCGTGGCTCTACAGAGCCAAAAATGGCTCTAGCAAGCGAAGTCGGCACCGCCCCAGATCGCTCCAGATCGCCTCAGATCGGTACCGACTTTCACTCAACTATCACTCAGCGACAGCCTCCAGGTAGGCATCGAGCTTGGCGGAGACCTTCGCCCGCGAGTCGGGGAACAGGTGGCCGTAGATCGCCTTCGTCGTGCGCGGGTCCGAGTGCCCGATCATCGCGGTCAGCTCCAGGTCGTTCAGCCCGGCCTCGATCATGTAGCTGGCCGCAGTATGCCGTGCCTCGTGCAGGCAGATCGGCGTCAGCGCATCCTCCTCCGCCTTGACCCAGACCACTTTCGGGGTGGCGTTCGGATCCTTCTCAACCGCCGGGTTGGGGACGTGCTTCCAACCCCAGGCCCTCATTGCGCGTTCGCCGACGGTTGATGCCACGAATGGATCGCGCGCGGTGCGACCGAACACGAGTAGTCGATCTCGACATCCGTGTGC
>DASXIJ010000005.1:0-19977 GCA_036498045.1 Solirubrobacteraceae bacterium | reverse complement strand
CTGCTTGCCTCATTTTTGTCTGCCTCCTACGGGGTTGTTGCGCGGCGGTTGTGCGGGAAACGCGGGGCGATCTCGGCCGGCGAGATCGCTTGTCGAAGCTGCCCGGCCCCTGCAACGCATACTCTACCGCGGTCAAGCCATTCATAGATTGACTGGTCAGTCAACGGTCTTGAAGGAGTCACCGGCAGTGAACGAGCGCCCACCGCCCACGAGCATGCACCTGGCCGTCGTCGGCAGCGGCGCGATCGCGTGCGGGCTGGCCGCGACCGCGGCCCACCACGGGCCGGTGCAACTGCTGGCGCGCTCGGACAGCTCGGCCGAGCGCGCGCGCGCGACGGTCGAGAAGACGCTCGCGCGCCTCGGGGCGGAGATCGACCCCGAGCACGTCGAAATCGTGACCGATCCCGACCAGCTGGCCGGTGAGGAATTCGTCGTCGAGGCCGTAGTCGAGGATCACGACATCAAGGCTGGCCTACTCGCCGAGCTCGACGTGATCCTCGGCGACGACGCGATCCTCGCGAGCACGACCTCCTCGCTGTCGATCGAGCAGCTCGCGCAGGCGAGCGGCCGCCCTGACCGCTTCCTCGGCCTGCACGTGTTCAACCCCGTGACGAAGATGAATCTGGTCGAGCTGATCTTCCCCAGCGCGGCCAGCGCGGCCACGCGCACCCGCGCGCAGGCGCTGTGCGAGACATTCGAGAAGACGCCCGTCGTTGTGCCCGACGTGCCCGGCTTCGTCGTCAACCGTCTGCTGTTCCCCTACCTCTTCAGCGCCGTGCGGCTGCTCGAAGAGACCGGCATGGACCCCGACGGGATCGACACGTGCATGCGCCTCGGCGCGGGACACGCGATGGGGCCGCTCGCGCTGCTCGACCTCGTCGGGCTCGACGTCGCCAAGGCAATCGGCGACACGATCGGCGCGCCGGTGCCCCCGCGCATGAAGCAGCTGATCGCCGAAGACGCGCTCGGGCGCAAGAGCGGGCGCGGCTTCCACAGTTACTAGCGTCGCGGGGTCGACGGCCGCCACGGCACGCGAGCGACGGTAGCCGCGAGCACGACCTCGGCTTTCGTGAGGATCCGCTCAGACGACTTTTAGCTGGCGTTCATCGCAGCGGGAATACTGGATCTAGCGACGCAACGTCGCAATGCACACCCGCCTCCTCCCAGTGCACATGTTCCGGCCCGCTCCCCCCGCGGGCCGGACGTGTTAAAGGCCACTCGCCTCTCGGCCGTCTGATGGCGGAGGCGTCGACCGCGAGAGTCAGTCCTGCTGGCGGGTGCGGCCGTCGCCCGTCTGCACCGCGCGGCGCTCGCGGATCCGCACCGCCTCGACGCGGTTGTCGCGCACCGACTCGACGCGAATCGAGAAGCCGTTGGCGTTGACAGTGTCGCCGCGCCGCGGCAGGCGCCCGAGCTGGGCGAAGACGAGCCCGCCGATCGAGTTGTACGCGTCGGTGTCGACCGGAAGGTGCAGGCCGTAGTCGACGAGATCGGTGACCGCGACGTGGCCGCGCACGAACCAATCGCCGTTGGCCAGGCGGCGCACCTCGCCACCGGCCGGATCGGTCTCGTCGGAGATCTCGCCGACGACCTCCTCGATGATGTCCTCGACCGTCACGATCCCGACGACGCGCCCGTACTCGTCGACGACCACGGCCATCGAGGTGCGCTGGCGCTGCAGGTCGGCGAGTAGGTCGTCGAGCGGCTTGGTCTCGGGGACGATCGGCGCGTCGTGCACGAGCGGCGCGATCGGCGCGTTCGGTCCGTCCTCCATCAACTGCTGCACGAGCGTGTTTGCGTGCACGATCCCGCGGACGCGGTCACGGTCGTCCGCCTCGGTCACGACCAGGCGCGTGTGCCCGCTGGAGACGCACAGCTGCAACGCCGTCTGAACATCCTGGGATGCGTCGACCGTGACGACGGCGGGGATCGGGGTCATCACCTGGCGCGCGTCCTGTTCGTGCAAATGGAACACGCCCGCGAGCATCCCCGCCTCGCCGAGGTCGATGTGACCGCCGGCCTGCGACTCGGCGATCAGTCGCTTGAGCTCGTCGGGCGACCCGCCGCGGCGCTCCTCGTCCATGTCGACGCCGAGCAGCCGCAGGATCCGGTCGGCGACGGCCGTCAGCGCGACGATCAGCGGATGGAACAGGATGCTGAACGCGCGCAACGGGCGCGCGACCCGGCGGGCGACCGACTCGGCACGGTCGATCGCGTAGAACTTCGGCACCATCTCGCCGGCGATCAGCTGCGCGGCGGAGATGATCGCGAACGCGACGATCGCAGAGATCACGACCGCCGCACCGTGTGCGAGCACGCCGCCGAGCGCCCCTTTGAGGACGCTCGCGAGCGCGGGCTCGCCGAGCGCGCCGATCCCGATCGACGTCAGTGTCACCCCGATCTGGACCGCGGAGATGTACTCGTTGATGTTCGCCAGCTGGTCGAGCGCCAGGCGCGCCCCTTTGACGCCCTCGTCGCGCATCTGCTCAAGGCGCGTGCGGCGCGACCGGACAAGCGCGTACTCCGCGATTACGAAGAACGCGTTGATCGCGACCAATACGGCCGCGAGGCTGATCTTCAGGGCGTTCACGCGGCGGCGAACACCCGTGGGACGCGGCTGCGCCCGGCGTGATCGCGCCGCCGCGGAGGCGGGCGGCGGGCGGCGCCGCCAAGGGCGACGCTACTTCGCGGAAGTTCTTCTTCGTCGTTCATCAAATGCCGACCCGGCAACGGTAGCAAGGCGCAGCGTCGGAAAACAGAAGATCGCGCGGACGTCTCTCAGCCGTCGGAAAACGGCTCGATCGGCTGGTCGATCCGCTCCGCGAGCGCGAAGTCGGCGTCGGTCAGGCCCCCGGCCGAATGGGTCGACAGCGTCAGGCGCACGTTGTTCCAGCCATGCACCAGGATGTCCGGGTGGTGGTTCGCCGCCTCGGCCTCGTCGGCGACGCGATCGACGAGCTCGATCGCGGCGACGAAGTCGGCGAGCGAGTAGTCGCGCACGATCGTGTCGCCCTCGCGGCGCCATTGCGACCCCTCCAGCCGCTGCCCGATCTCCGCATCGCTCAGCAGTCCCATCCCGAGCGCCTGAGCATACCGACGTACAGTGCATCGCATGCGGATCGTCAGCCTCGTCCCGCACGCCACCGAGCTTCTGTTCGCCCTAGGCGTGGGCGACCAGGTCGTCGGCGTCACGCACGAGTGCGATCACCCGCTCGAAGCGCTCGATCGCCCGCGCGTCACGCGTGACGTGCTGCCGTCTGGGTTGAGCGCGGCCGAGATCGATGCAGCCGTGCGCGAGCGCACGCTCGCGGGCGACTCGATCTACGAGCTCGATCGCGAGCTGCTCACCGAGCTCGAGCCCGACCTGATCGTCACGCAGGAGCTGTGCCCGGTGTGCGCCGTCTCCTATGACGAGGTCGCGGCGATCGCCAAGCAGCTGGCGAGCCACCCGCGCGTGATCGCGCTCGATCCAAAGACGCTCGGCGAGACGCTCGGCGACGTGCGAACGGTCGCCGAGGCGACCGGGACCCGCGCTCGCGGCGTCGACCTCGTGGCCCGCGCGAGAGCGCGGATCGACCGCGTCCAACTCGCCGTGCGCGGTGAGCCGCGCGTCCGCGTCGCCGCCGTCGAGTGGCTCGACCCGGTCTACGTCGCCGGGCACTGGACGCCGCAGATGATCGAGCTCGCCGGCGGCGAGGATCCGCTCGGGCGCCCGGGCGAGCACTCCGAGGTCGTCGCGTGGGAGCTGCTCGAGGCGGCCCGTCCGCAGGTCGTCGTGGTCATGCCGTGCGGCTACGACACCGTCCGCGCTCACGAGGAGGCGCTCGCCCACCGTGCGCAGCTCGCGCGCGTCGGCGCCGCACGGGTCGTCGCCGTCGACGCGTCGGCCTACTTCTCCCGGCCGGGACCGCGCCTGATCGACGGCCTCGAGCTGCTCGCGCACGTGCTTCATCCGCGTCGGCTGGCCGAGTCGCCAGGCGAGGCGCTCGCCGTCGACCTGTCGCCCGCCGTCGCGGGCGACGGGCGCTGAGCGCCTGCCGGGCTAGCGCGGTTCGATCAGGCCAGTCGGAGCCGTCGGTTCCACTTCGCTTGACTTCGCGACCGCGATCGAGCCGGCGAATGCGGCGAAGGCGAGCACGACGCACGCCGCGACCGCGAGCGACTGCGCGCGCCGGCGTGCGCCGGCCTGGAACGCGAGCGCGGCCAGCGTGCCGCCGATCAGACCTCCGATGTGGCCACCCCACGAGATCCCGGGAAGCGTGAAGCTGATCACGAGGTTGATCAAGATCAGGCTGCCGACGCCGCTCTGCATGAGGGGGATCTGGCGCGCGCGCACCTCCACGGCGGCCGCGCCCATGATCCCGAACACAGCGCCGGACGCGCCGACCGTCGGTGTGTGCGGCGAGACGAGCAGCGCGCCGAACGATCCGGCGAGTAGCGACACGGCATAGATCAGGCCGAACCGAAGTCGCCCGAGCGCGGGCTCCAGCAGCGAGCCGAGCACATAGAGCACGTACATGTTGAACGCGATGTGCAGCACGTTCTCGTGCAGGAAGCCGCTCGTGATCACGCGCCACCATTGCCCGTGAGCGACGCCGAGCGAGGGAAAGCCTTCGATGCTCCCGAACAGCGCGCCTTCTTCGTAGATCTTGCCGCTCTCGCCGCCCGTCAGCGTGATATGGCCCTCGGCCAGGAACACCAGAACGTTGACCGCGATCAGCGCGATCGTCAGCTCCGGACGGCGAGCCGTGCTGCGCAGCGTCTTGACGGCGGTGCGCTGGCCCGCGCACTCGGGGCAGCGCATGCCGACGGGCGTCGTCGTCATGCAGTCGGGACAGATCGGCCGCCCGCAGTTAGAGCACGAGACCCCCGTCTCGCGCGAGGGGTGGCGATAGCAGGTGGCCATGTCCGCGATTGAGAGCGTAGCTGGAGCACGGGCGCTCACCGGGCGGTTGGTGCCGTCGCGCAGGGCGGTGCGTCCGGGCAGAGCGGCGCGCGCGCTCGACGTCTCGGCGATTTTGTGCTCCTGCAACGCGCGAGGCGGTAGCGATGGTATTTGCGCTGTATCTACGATCGCTCCCGGTCTGGGCGATCTACGATCGCCACCAGTCTGGCAACCCGAAGATCGAGCTGTCTCGGCGTCCTCGCAGGCGCGGTGGCGCGTCAGCGGTCGCCGAGGAGTTTGCGGGTCTGCTGGCGCAGGTCCCTGATCGCGTGCTCCGCCGCGCCGCGGTCGAGCGCCGGCCAGCGGACCCCGAGCGGACCCGGCGCGCTGCGCGTTCTGCGCCGCGCGCGCAGCACGACGAGCGCCGCACCGGCAGCGCTCCCGGCAACGATCGCGACTGCCGGGCGCACCCAGTTTCGCGGGTCGCGCATCGCCGACATCTCCCACGCCTCGAGCTCATCTGCGGCGAGCTCGGTGATCGCGGTGAGCGTCGACTCGAGCCGCTCGACCAAGTCCTCGGGCGGCTCGACGGGCGCGAGCGCTTCACGCAGCAGTCCCTCGAGATTGGGCACGGCTTCACTCATCGCCGTGCTCCGTGCGCGGATCGCCGACGATCTGCTCGAGCTGCTTGATCGCACGATGGATCAGCACCTTCGTGGCGCCGTCGGTGCGGTCCATCGCGCGCGCGATCTCGCGGTTGTCCATGCCGAGCGCGAAGCGCATGATCAGCGCCTCGCGACGGTCGTCGGGCAGCTGCTTGACGCCCTCGAGCACGCGGCTGAGCTCGTCGCGCCCCTCGACCAACTGCTCGGTGGTGTGCAGCGCCGTCAACTCGCCCGTCTCGTCGATCGGCGACGCCGGCTTGCGCGAGCGGTCGCGGTACATGTTCGCGGCGAGGTTGTGCGCGATGCGGATCAGCCACGGGCGTAGCGGCCGCCCGTTCGACTCCTTCTGCGCCCGCTCGAAGTGTCGGTAGGCCTGCAGGAAGGTCTGCTCGGTCAAGTCCTCGGCGTCGTGATGGTCGCCGATCCGGTAGTACGCGTAGCTGTACACGTCGCGAAGATGCGCACGGTAGAGGTCGGAGAACTCCGCGTCGAGCTGTGCCTTGGACTTCTCGCTGACTGGATGGTCCACTCATCGCACACCCTATCCTCGGCCGTCGCGCCCACGGCGCGGAGCACGAGGCATCGGCTCACGCCGCGCGAGCCCCATCGTGGGGGCTTCCGTCGGCGGCAGGCTCGGTCGTCTGCTCGCGTTCGTCGCGTGCCTCGGGCGCGGCGCTGCCGTTGCCGCGCACGAACGTCGTGGGCAGCCGCCGCTTGGCTGCGGGAACCGGCGTCTGGACGGTGGCGGCGTCCGCGATCGGCTCGTCGCGCTCAGGCGAGCGGGCACCTCCGAGCCACTCCCACTGAAGGCTGACGCACGCCCAGATGCGCTCCGTCACGGCGGCCGCGAGGGAGCGGGACGCGGCGCCCGTCGTCGGAAAACGCAGCGGCGGTCCGACGCGCACGCGCACCTTGCGCGGACGGATCCGCCAGCCGCGCCGAACGTGTTCTGAGCCGATCACGGCGATCGGCACAACCGGCACGCCCGTTTCGAGCGCGAGGCGCCCGATCCCGCGCCGGGGCACGCCGAGCCCAGCGCCGTGAATCCGCGTCCCCTCGGGGAAGACGACGACACAGTCGCCGCGCTCGAGGATCTCGCGCGCGGTGTCCAGCGCGGCGCGATCGCCGGCTCCACGGTCGACGGGGAATGCGCCGAGCGAGTTGAGGATCCACGCCTGCCAGGGCTTCTCGAACAGCTCGCGCTTGGCGAAGTAGTAGATCGGCCGCCGCAGGCACGTACCGATCAGGAACGGGTCGAGGAAGCTGCGGTGGTTGGACGCGAGCAGCAGCGGGCCCTGCTTGGGCAGGTGCTCGCGGCCGACCCGCTGCATGCGCAGGTAGATGAGGAACCCCGGCACGAGCAGCGAGCGCAGCGTCCAGTAGATCACCGGGTTGACGCCGCGGTTCAGCGAACGGTCACGAAACGCGTCGAGATCGACGTTGTGCCCGCCCGGCTCGCTGCGTTCGACCGCGTGGCTCGGGTCGACCGCCGGGCTGGGCTCGATCGCTGGGTCCTCGCGCCGGGTTGCGTCGTGCGCGGCTGGCTGATCACGCTCCATATCTGCAGTACACCGCGCGCGAACGCGCCGTTACAGCGAGCATCATTCGAGCAAGTGCCTGTTCGCTTCTACGTCGTCGCGTGCTCGGCCGTGGTGCTGTCTGTCGCGGCGCTGCTGTTCAGCCTGCAGGAAGACTCGCCTGCGATCGCAGCCGGCGCCGGAGTGATCGCCGGACTCGGCTGCTACGCCGCCGCGCGGATCTCGAAAGGCGACCGCTGACCGCGCAGGGCGCTCGCGCGGGGCGACGCAGAGTGGCCCGACGTCAACCGCCTCCTCGGGTCTTGCAGCTAGCCTTCGCCTGGGCGCCGGAGTAGCTCAGCTGGTAGAGCACCTGTCTTGTAAACAGGAGGTCTCGGGTTCGACCCCCGACTCCGGCTTAGTCATAAGAGGTCCCTAGCTGGCCGAGCGCTCGTCCCGTGGCATCCAAAGTGCGGTAGGCGGCGACTGTGGGGCTCTGACGAAACGATGGCCGTGCGGGATACTGGCGGGCGATGTCGGAGGAGTCCACGACCCCCGACCTTCGCGGTCACGAAGGCGTAGCTAGGGCCGTAGCCCGGTGGTTTGAGCCATTCGCAGAGATCACGGTTAGCTTGGAGCGAATCGTCGCGGAGGGTGACACCCTCGTCTCGATCCATCGTGCCCGAACGAAGGCGAGGCATACCGGCATCGAGTTTGAGTCTCCGCTTGCCTACGTCTACACGACGCGCGATGGCAAGGTCATCCATTTCAAGTCGTTCTGGGACCCACAGCAAGCCCTCGACGCTGCGGGCCTGGCGGAGTAGGCGATGTCGCAGGAGAACGTGGAGCTGGTGCGGCAGATGAATGCGCGTTTCAACCACGGAGAAGTGGACGCTGCCCTTGATCTGATGCATCGCGATGTTCACTTCCGCGAC
The DNA here is from genome assembly GCA_036498045.1 of Solirubrobacteraceae bacterium. Lineage (GTDB taxonomy): Bacteria > Actinomycetota > Thermoleophilia > Solirubrobacterales > Solirubrobacteraceae > Palsa-744. The sequence goes on along the minus strand of DASXIJ010000005.1, from coordinate 11,975 downwards.
TTGCAAAACGCCCCCGACGTTCCCCAAGCGGTACGTGGTCGGGAGTCTGTGCGGCTGGTTGCGGCCCAATGGGCCGGCGCCTACGATCACTTCAGGGCAGACGTCCTGGAGTACATCGACGCCGACCCGTGGGTCATCGTGGATGTGCGATGGCACGGCACCGGGAGAGGCAGCGGAGTCAGCGTCGAGTTGCGCGGATTCGATGCGTGCAGGGTTGAGAGCGGCGAGGTCGTTGAGTGGGTCGTCGGGTCGCCCGATCTTTCGACGGCCCTAAAAGCCGTGGGGCTGGTGAAGTAGGTGATGTCGCAGGAGGAAATCCGCGTTGTACGAGACGCCTTTCGCACCTTCAATACGCAAGGGATCGACGCTGCACTCTCCTTCTTTGGTCATGATCTCGTGTGGTACACGACCGATCGTTGGGTCGATGGCTCCACCTACAGCGGGCATGACGGCATGCGCAGGCTCACCGCTGCGTTCACCGAGAACTTCGATGACCTCCGCTTCGAGGTGGGGGACATCCGCCACGCGCAAGGTCGTGTCGTCGCGCTGATTCATATGACCGGGCGAATCAAGGGCTCTGCGTCACCGATCAGCCAGCCGGTGGGCCTCGTGGTTTCCGACTTTCGCTCCGGCAGATTCAGCGAGGTCCGTGCATTCGCCACCTGGGATCAGGCCCTCAAAGCCGCGGGTTTGGAGGAGTAGGACGCGAGAATCGCAGAGCGGCCCCTTGGGCAAGAGCCCAGCGCGCAGCGCGGCCGGATCGTTGCCAGGCGACGTGGAGCGATAGCTAGCCGCTCCTCAAGATAAGCGACGCTGGGCACAGCCAGCGGGACCCGGACCGCGATCCCGCCCCTTGGTGCGATGATCACGTGTACGACAAGAGCTACGAACATGATCCCTCCGTTCCTCAGCGAGGAAACACCCGTGACGATGGATCCGAAACCGAGCGCAACCCCGTGGCCAACATCGTCTTCTCACTGTCGGCCGTGCTCGCATGCGTGGTCGTCACGGCGCTGGCGGCCGTCAAAGGCGCCCCGGTCGTCGCGGTCCTATGGGGACTGCTCGCGGTCGGGTTCGTGCTCAGAGCGCTCTACGGAATCCAGCGCAGGCGCTGACGATCCGGGCATCGCGCCGGCGCACGCGCGTGGCACCACGGATCGGCACAGCCGATCCGCCGACGAGCACTGCCGCGCCGGCGCAGGTCCGCGGACAGAACGCGTCGGGGAAGTTTGCGCTGGCGGCGGCGTCTTGCTAGCGAGGACCAACGAAAGGAACAGCCGATGAACCTCTCCCCATCTTCCACGCGAACGGCGGTCACGCGCGTCGGGACAGCCGCAGTCGCATCCGTCTTCGCCGCGGCGCTCGCGGCTATCGCGTTCGCGCCAGCGGGCATGGCGTCGCCCTCGGCGCACGTCAGCCGTACGCAGAAGCTCTCGCTTCGCCACACGAGCGTTGGCACTGTCCTCGTCGACTCGTCCGGCTTCACCGTGTTCCGCTTCTCCAAAGACACCGGCAAGAGCAACACCTGCATCGCCACTCGCGAATGCAACGCGACGTGGCCCGCCTTGACGACGACCGGGCGCCCGCAGGCCGGCCCGGGCGTCAAGTCGTCGCTGCTCTCGACGATCACGATCCACGGGGGCGCCCACCAGGTGACGTACGCGGGGCACCCGCTGTACCGCTATGCAGTGGCGAGCGAACGCGGCGAAACCAGCTATGTCGGCGTGCGCCAGTTCGGCGGCACGTGGTACGCGGTGAGCGCGTCGGGCGGAAACGTCAAGTAATCACGGCACACGCCGCGCCCGGCGCGCGGCGGCCCCCCGTGCGGGGGATGCGTCCCATGCGCGCGGCGGCGGCCTCCCGTGCGGGGGATGCGTCCCGTGCGCGCGGCGGCGGCCTCCCGTGCTGGGGAGCGGCCACGAGGGCGAGGTCGCGCCGCGCGCGTTGGCGTGGGGTAATGTTGCCGACAGAGGAAGGGGGTCGCGAAATGTACGACTACGTGATCGTGGGAGCCGGATCGGCGGGCTGTGTGCTCGCCGCGCGTTTGAGCGAGGACCCGGACGTGAAGGTGCTGCTGCTGGAGGCCGGCCCGCCGGACGTCAACGAAAACATCCACGTGCCGCTCGGCTACCTGCAGCTCGGGTCGACTGAGGTCGACTGGGACTACCACTCGGCGCCCGAGCTCGAGTGCGACTATCGCCGGATCACGCTGCCTCGCGGGCGCGTCCTCGGCGGCTCCTCGTCGGTCAATGCGATGGTCTACATCCGCGGCAACCGGCGCGACTACGACGAATGGGGCGTGAGCGGCTGGGGAGCGGCCGACCTGGTCCCGTACTTCATCAAGGCCGAGGACAACGAGCGTGGCGCGTCGCGCTGGCACGGCGTCGGCGGGCCCCTTCCCGTCAGCGAGGAGCGCTCGCACAACAAGATCTCGAGCGCGTTCGTCGACGCCGGCGTGCAGGCCGGCCTCCAGCGCAACCCCGATTTCAACGGCGACGAGCAGGACGGCGTCGGCCTCTACCAGGTGACCCAGCGCGGCGGGATGCGCGCGAGCGCGGCAGTCGCATACCTGCACCCCGCCGAGGAGCGCCCGAACCTGACGGTCATGCCGTACATGCTCGTGCACCGCGTGCTGTTCGACGGCACGCGCGCGGTTGGAGTCGAGGCGAGCCAGCTCGGCCAGCTGCAGGAGCTGCGCGCCGAGCGCGAGGTGATCCTCTGCGCGGGCGCCTACAACTCGCCGCAGCTGTTGATGCTGTCGGGCGTCGGGCCGGCCGAGCACCTGACGATGCGCGAAATCGAGGTCCTGCTCGACCAGCCGCAGGTCGGCGAGAACCTCTCAGACCACCCGGCAACACAGCTCGTCTGGACCACGCCCGAGCCCGAGAGCCTGCTTCTCGCGCTCGAGCCGGCGGCGCTCGAGGAGTTCGAAGCGACGCAGACCGGCCCGTTCTCGTCGAACCTCGCCGAGGCCGGCGGGTTCGCCCGCGTCGGTGACGGCGCACCGGCGCCGGACATCCAGTTCCACGTGGCCCCCGTGCACATCGTCGAAGAGGGCATGCGCGACCCCGAGGCGCACGGCGTGTGGGCCTCGCCGTGCCTGCTCACCGAGCACAGCCGAGGCACAGTGCGCCTGCTCTCGAAAGACCCGACGGCCAAGCCGGTGATCCACAACGCGTTCTACACGGCCGGCGACGACCTGCAGCGGATGATCGCCGGGCTGCGTCTGATGCTCGACATCTGCGCCCAGCCGGCGATGACGCCATACGCGCACACGCCGTTCAACACGCCGGACGGCGACGGTGACGATGCGCTGAGGGCGCATGTGGCGAGGACGACGTTCGCGATCTACCACCCGGTGGGCACGTGCAGGATGGGCGAGGACGAGGCGTCGGTCGTAGACCAGGAGTTGCGGGTCAACGGCATCGATGGGCTGCGCGTGGTGGACGCGTCGGTGATGCCGAGCGTGCCGCGTGGGAACACGAACGCGCCGACGATCGCGCTCGCCGAGCGTGCCGCCGACGTGATTCGTTACGGACGGGCGCTCTCGGAGCCGATGGCTGGGGCAAGCACGGACGCCGCCGCGACGCCTTCGCAGCCGGTGACCGCCTAGCGCGACAGCGCCGGCTCGGGTAGCACGCGCTCCATCAGCGCGCCGGCAGGTCGCGCTTCGATGTCCGCGCGCAGGTCCACGCGGTAGGCGATCAGCGCGAGGCTCGGCGCGATCACGAAGTCGGCCGCGTTGAGCTCAGGTCCGTCGAGCACGCCTGCCGCGATCCACCCGTCGATCCGGTCGAGCAGCGAGGGAAGCTCGTGCACGAGCTCGCGCTCGGCGTTGGCGTTGGCCTGAAACGCGACCGACGTCACGCCGCGCGACGCGAGCGCGCGGACTCGCTCGTTGGGCGAGAGCAGCGGCCCGAGCCTGCCTGAGTTTGCGCGGTCGCGAAAGTTGTCGAGCCCATTCAGCGATCCGGTCAGGCCGAGTCGGCGCGCGGCCATCTGAAAGACCTCGTCTCCCCACGTCTCGGCCTCCTCGACGCCATGCCTGCTCGGCGCGTCGGACGGGAACAGCGACGGCTGCGGCGCGACACGCTCGAGGAAGCGCGCGATCGCGTGGTTGGTCTGAACGCGCTCGGTTCCCCACAGCAAGGCAGGGACCGTGCCCATCCGGTCGAGCAGCGCGAGCGTGCGGCCGGTTCGGCCGTCGATCGTCCGGATCGGCGCCTTGTGCCCAGGGAACCCGAGCGCCCGCACGAGCATCGGATGCAGCCCTGTCGGAAGCCGCACGCGACGGTAGGAGACCCGCTTGTGCGCGAGCATCAGCATCGCGGTGGTGCACGCGTGCGAGCCGCTGATCACGTACAGCCTCGGCTCGGCCGCGCGGCTCATGTCTCGACCAGCAAGGTGACCGGCCCATCGTTGACGAGCGCGACGCTCATCCGCGCGCCGAACTCCCCGCGCGCCGCCCCGACGCGATCGCAAAAGCGCTCGTACAGCGGCTCGGCAAGCTCGCCGGGAGCCGCCTCGACGAAGCTTGGGCGGTTTCCGCGGCGCGTGTCGCCGTACAGCGTGAACTGGCTGACGCACAGCACCTCGCGCTCGCCGAGCGGCTCGTTCATCCGCCCGTCGGCGTCGTCGAACACGCGCAGTCCACGAACCTTCTCGGCCAGGCGCTCGGCCGCTGCGGTGTCGTCATCACGCGACACGCCGAGCAGCACGAGCAGGCCGGGGCCGATCGACGCGATCCGGCGATCGCCGACGTCGACATTCGCGCGCGAGACGCGTTGGACCAGTGCACGCACGCCGTAAGTGTCGCTTAGAACAGCGCCGCGAGCGCCTCGACGAGCCCGGGGAGCTTGTCGGGCCCGCGCGCGAGATCGAGCTGTCGCACCGGCCTCGGCGTCGCGGCGAGGTTGCGCGTCCACTGCAGCTGCTCGACGCAGCCGAGATCTTCGGCGTGTGCCATGCATGGCTCGAGAATGGCGTCGAGCACGTCGGGGAGCGGCGTGCGGCAACCACGTCGCGCGTCGATCAGGCTCGATTCGGCCCCGTCGCGCGCGGCGAGGAAGCGATTCTCATCGAGCACCTCGGGCAGATCGATCCGCGGATCCGCGCCCGAGCCCTCGGTCGCCTCCAGGCGCACGAGGCACTGCACCAGCGCCGTGAGCGCGGCCGAGTCGGCGACGGTGCTCTGCGCGTCCATGATCCGTATCTCGATCGTCCCGAAGCGCGGCTGCAGGCGCGCGTCCCACCAGAGGAACGTCGGCTCCGGGAACGCCTCGCAGCGCAGCAGCAGGTCGATCGTGCCGACATAGTCCTCGTAGTCGAGAAACGCCCGGGGGATGCCGACTCGCGGGAACGCCTGGAACAGCGGCGTACGCGCCGACGCCAGCCCGGTCTCGCGGCCTTGCCAGAACGGCGAGTTGGCCGACAGCGCGAGCAACAACGGCAGGTGCGAGCGCATCCGGTTGATCGCGCGCACGGCGCTTTCGGGGTCGGGCAGCGCGACGTGGACGTGCAACGCGAACGTCGGCTCGCGGCGGGCGAGCTCACGCATTGAGCCGTACAAGAACCGGTAGCGGTCTCCGTCGGAGATCTGCGTGTCCTGCCACAGCGTGAACGGGTGCAGCCCCGCGCCCGCAGCGCGCATCTCCAGCAGCTCGAGCTCACGCGCGAGGTCGCCGCGCAGCTCCTCCAGCTGCGCCAGCCCGGCGGCGACTGTCGCATGCGGGTCCGTGCGAAGCTCGAGCGCCGAGCCGTGGGTCTCGGTGCTCGCGTGCGACGCGAGCTCCCCGGTCAGGCGAGACATCACGTCGTCGGCGCGCGACGCAAGCGACCAGTCGCTCGGGTCAAGCAGCATCACCTCCTCCTCGACCCCGATCGTCCACGCCGAGTCGCCGGGGGGCGCCCAGCGCGACCACTCGTGGTCGTGCGGCGCGGTCTCCGCGAGCGACGGCTGCAGCTGCGGCTGCGTCGCGCCACGCTCGTCTGCGTCGGCGGCGAGCGTGCCGGCAAGCTCGCCGCGCTCGCGCGCGCCGGCGGCGAACGCGCGGCCGAGCTCAGACCGCGTGCGCACCGGAGTCCTCCTGCTCGCCGCGATCGCGGTTGACGCGTTCACGCGGCGCCGGCATGCCGGGGTGACGCGTCGCGTCGACCAGGCGCTGGAACAGCGAGAGCTGCTCGGCGTCGGCGACGAGCGTCTCGGCGTGCCACTGGACGCCGAGCACGTAGCGACCGTCCTGCTCCTCGATGGCCTCGACGACCCCGTCATCTGACCACGCGACAGCACGCAGCCCGGCACCGAGCCGGTCGATCGCCTGGTGATGAAACGAGTTGACCCTGACCGGGCCGCCGCCGGTGGTCTGTGCGAGCGACGAATCGGGCGCGACGCGCACCTCATGGCTCGTGAGCGTGCCCAGCTTCGCCTGGCGGTGCTCGATCGTCCCGGGCGTCACGTCGGGGACGTGTTGGTGCAGCGTGCCATCGAGGGCGACGTTCAGGAGCTGGGCGCCGCGACAGATCCCCAGAATCGGCATCCGCCGGCGGTAGGCGTGGCGGCACAGGGCGATCTCGAACGCGTCGATCACCGGATCGGTCGGCCCGAGCTGCGGATGCGGCGCCGCGCCGTACGTCGATGGGTCGACGTCGGGTCCACCGCTCAACAGCAGCGCCGAAAGATGGTCGAGCAGCGCGTCGACGTTCTCGCTCGTCAGCGGCGGCAGTGCGACCGGCAGGCCGCCGGCCATCTCGACGGCGCGCATGTAAGCAAGCCCGAGGCTCATCTCGGTCTCCGTCGGCTCGGAGTGGCGCAGCGGGTGGACACGCTCGCGGTGGCGGATCTCAGAGACCGTCACGCCGATCACGGGTCTGCTCATGCGAGCACCCACGTGTCCTTGCTGCCCCCGTTCTGCGAGGAGTTGACCACGAGCGAGCCGGCCTCGAACGCGACGCGGGTAAGGCCTCCGGGCAGGACGTGCACGTGACCGTCGATCGAGATCGCGAACGGACGCAGGTCGACGTGGCGCTGCTGCAGGCGGCCTTCGATTACGGTTGGGTGACGCGAGAGCGAGACTGTCTCCTGCGCGACGAAGCTGTCGGGAGCGCGACGCAGCTGATCGGCCGTCTTGCGCAGGTCCTCGGCGTGCGCGTGCGGCCCGACCACGACCCCGTACCCACCGTGGCCGCTGCGTGGCTTGACGACGAGCTCGTCGATCCGGTCGAGCACCATCTCGAGCACGTCCGGCTGTCCCGGGTCATACGTCGGCACCGACGCGAGCAACGGCTGCTCGCCCAGGTAGAAGCCGATCATCGCCTCGACGTACGCGTGCAGCAGCTTGTCGTCGGCGACGCCCGTGCCAAACGCGTTGACGCACGCCAGCGTGCCGGCGAGAATCGGCTCGAGCAGCAGCTCGGCGACCTCGGTCGGCGCACCGTGCTCGTCGGTCAGCCGATCCTCGTCCGTTCGCCGGTAGACGACGTCGACCTCGAGTTGGCGCCCGTCGACGCGTGCAAGCAGCCGCCCGTCGTGGACTGCGAGCTGATCGCCGACCACGAGCGGGATGTCGAGTCGCCGGGCGATCGTCGCATGCTCGTAGAACGCCGAGTTCTGCTCGCCGTCTGTCAGCACGACGATCGTCGGATCGTCGCCGGCGCCTGCCGGCGCGGCCGAGCTCAACGCCTCACCCAGGGTGTCGAACGCGGAATCGAGCGAGCGGACACGAAGCACGCTCGGCGCAGGCATGTGGGCATCGAGCGCTTCGCGCGTCGCAACCGCATAGGCGATGCCCGACGGCGTGCGCACGTTGTCCTCGAGCACCTTGAACGACCCGTCGCAGTCGCGCACGATATCGAGGCCGGCAACGGTGATCCAAGAGTCGATCCGCCCCCCCATCCCGGCGAGCTGTGGCTCGTAGTGCTCGGCGCCGTCGAGCGCCCGCTCGGGCACTACCCCCTCACGAACGATCGCCTGCGCACCGTAGATGTCTCGCACGAACAGCTCGAGCGCTCGCGCGCGCTGCGCGATCCCCGTCGATAGGGCGTGCCACAGCTCAGCGTCGAACAGCCGTGGGATCGGGTCGATCCGAAACTCGAGCCCGCCGTCGGCGCCGCTGAAGCAGACGCCACGTCGCGCCGCCTCGCCGGCGACCGCCGCGCTCAGCTCGCCGAGCTCGAGCCCCCTGAGCGACTCGCGCATCACGCGATCGTGCGTCGCAGCCTGACCGCCGTCGAGCGCGCCCTCGTCAAACGCCGTCCCGGCGCCCGCGACGTTGCGAGCGTGCCCGTTGACCGGCCTGGCGGTCTCGGCCGCCTCCGCGATGTCGCGCGCCTGCGCCGGCGCAGATCTGGACATCGGTCAATTCTCCGCGCGCGCGTCGCGCGCGTCGTTCGACCCACGTCCAAAAACGCGCGCGGACGCTTGGACGGGCCACGCACCCGCCGCAACCGCCACCGGCGTCCCGATCGGGGCTGCCGCGGGGCGATCGGCACCGCGCCGACGCGGCCCGCAGGCGCGCGAGGCACGGCTCGCAATAGCATCGCAGCGACTGATCCGCGCGAACATCTCCCTGTTCAATGCCCGTCGCGCGACGGTTCTACTCCGAGGAGGCGAGATGCCGTTCCAGACGCTGCTCTACGACGTTACCGATGCGGTCGCGACGATCACGCTGAACCGGCCGGAGCGGCTGAACACGATCGTCCCGCCGATGACGCAGGAGCTCGAGACCGCCGTGCACGACGCGATCGAGGACGCAGACGTCAAGGTGATCGTGTTGCGAGGCGCCGGCAGCTCGTTCTGCGCCGGGTTCGACTTCGGTGGAGGCTTTCACCATTGGGACGAGGCGCTCACCACCGACGGCGCGTGGGATCCTGGAAAGGACTTCGTGTACGCGACGGCGCCGTCGCTCGCGCCGGTGCCGCAGTTCATGTCGTTGTGGCGCTCGCCAAAGCCGGTGATCGCGCAGGTCCATGGCTGGTGCGTCGGCGGCGGCAGCGACATGGCGCTGTGCGCTGACCTGGTCATCGCGAGCAACGACGCGCGGATCGGGACGTCGTACTCGCGGATGTGGGGCTGCTACCTCAGCGGGATGTGGCTGTACCGGCTGGGCCTGACCCGCGCGAAGGAGTACGCATTGACGGGCAAGCCCCTATCGGGAGTCGAGGCAGCCGAGTCGGGCCTGATCAACGGGTCTGTTCCGTTCGCGCGCCTGGAGGCAGAGGTGGCCGAGCGCGCAGCGCAGCTGACGAGCATCCCGTCGTCGCAGTTGAGTGCGATGAAGCTGATCGTCAACCAGGCCTACGACAACATGGGACTCGCCTCGACCCAGCTGCTCGGACCGGTGCTCGATGGACTGATGCGCAACACGCCCGACGCCGCGCGCTTCATCGAGCTGGCCGAGCGTGAGGGCGTGCACAGCGCAGTGGAGCAACGCGACGGCCCGTTCGGCGACTACAGCCAGGCGCCGCCGGAGGAGCGGCCGGACCCGGCGAACGTGATCGTTCCGTAGGCCCCGCTCGCAGACGCCCGTCTCGCCTCCCCGCGTTCAGCTCGACAGGTTCGCCGACTCCCGGCCGCCGGGCTTGGTAGCGCCGTAGCGTCGCCAGTGGCGCTCGGGAATGTCGTCAGGGTCCTTGTACCAGTACCAGGTGCACGGGTCCGAGGAGTAGTCGTCGGGCGGGTCCGACGGGTAGAGCGGATAGCCCGACCACTGGATCGGCATCGACTCGTTCATGAAGCTGCAGTGCGTGCAGTACAGCGGAAATCCCTTGCGATCGAACGACCAGTCGTGCGCCTCGCGCGTGCGTCCACCGTCGGGCAGCCCGTCGTAGGCGCCGTTGCGAACGAGGCGCTGACCCGACCCGCACGGGTTCATCGTGAACGTCACCTTCTCGTCGTCCTCTGAGATCGTGAAGCTGCCGGGGTTCGGCCCGACCCCGGAGCACGAATGGGCGCGCCAGGTCGCCGCCAGCAGCTCGACCAGCGCGCGCCGATCGAGCGCGACGATCGCGTCGTGGTGGCGGCGCCAGCCACGACCCATGCTCTCGCTCCAGGCTTGCTCGACGCCGTCGTCGCCGAGCCGCTGCTGGATGAACGACACGAGATCGAGCACGCCTGAGGCCATCAGGTCGTGCAGCATCTGCCACTCGTGCTTCATCTCCAGGCACAGGCTCCGTGCCTGATCGAGCTCGCCGCGATCGATCGCCTCTACGGCACGATCCATCGTCGGCCGCGAGAGCTGCTCGAGCTCCTGCTGAGAAAACCACCGCTCTGTCATCGTCTCCTCCTCGATGCCGAAAGGAGGCCCATTGTGACCGAGTCGCGCAGGGCGTTGGTCACGGGCGCGCGGCGTGGGATCGGGGCCGCAATTGCGCGACGGCTCACCGCCGACGGGCTCGAGGTCGTGACGCTCGACCTGCTCGACGGATGTGACGTCTCGCTCGATGTCGCACAAGACCCGTTCCCGCCGCTCGGCGACATCGACGTGTGCGTCGCAAACGCCGCCATCACGACGACGATCGCAGGCGCGCACCGGATGACGGCGGAGCAGTGGCAGCGCGACATCGACGTCAACCTGACCGGCGCGTTCCGCACGGTGCAGGCGTGCCTCGACGGAATGCGAGAGCGACGGCGCGGGCGAATCGTCGTGATCTCGAGCGTCGCCGCCGTCGCGGGGCTGCCTGGGCAGGTCGCCTACGCCGCGTCGAAGGCCGGCCAGCTCGGAATGATGCGAACGCTCGCCGCCGAGAACGCCGCGCGCGGGATCACCGTCAACGCCGTACTTCCGGGGCTCGTCGCGACGGAGCAGGTTCTTGCGATGCCGGCCGACGTGCGCGAGCGAGCCGAAGCTTCGCTTCCCTCCGGCAGGCTCGTCGAGCCGGATGAGATCGCCGCCGCCGTCGCCTTCCTCGCCGGGGACGACGCCGCTCAGATCAACGGCCAGGCGATCGCTGTCGACGGCGCCGCGTCGCTCTCGCAGATGACGCTCGGGAGCGAGCGCGACGGCTGAGGTGGCCTCCGTCGCCGAGCTGCGGCGGAGGCGCCCGACCTATCGCGCGGGAGGGCGTGCATCCGCCACGCGGACCTAGCTACAGCGTGATCAATCCCGTTTCAGCCGACGTCGCCGGCACCGACCCCGCGGCGTTTTTCGCCGTGACGATCACCCGAAGCGTGTCGCCGATGTCCAGCGGGACGAGGAGCGTCGGGCTCGTCGCATTGAGGATGTTCGTGCAGATTTTCGCGACGCACAGCTGCCACTGGTAGCCGAACGTCATCGGCGTCGTCCCGGACCATTCGCCGGTCAACGCTGTCAACGTCGAGCCGTTTTTCAACAGGCCGGTGATGCTCGGCAGGGTGACGTTTTTCGGCAGCAGCGCTGCGATCACCGACGTCACCGACGACGTTTCCGAGGTCGAGCCCGCCGCGTTTTTGGCCGTCACGACGAGTCGCACGGTCGAGCCGACGTACGACGAGATCAGTTTCAGCGTCGAGCCGGTCGCTTCTGAGATGTTGGCGCAGCTCGCTCCCACGGAGTTGCACAGCTGCCACTGGTCGCTGTAGGTGATCGGTTCCGAGCCTGACCATTCGCCGTTGTTCGCTGCCAGCAACTGGCCGTCAACGAGGCTTCCCGAAACTTTCGGAGCGGTCGTGTTTTTCGGCAGGAGGCCGGCGATCAGGCTCGTGACCGAGCTCGTCGCCGTTTCGCTCCCGGCGGCGTTTTTGGCCGTGACGATGAGCTTCAGCGTCGAGCCGACCTCGGAGGCGATCAGTTTCAGCGTCGAGCCTTCGGCGAGGTCGTTGCAGCTCGCACCGAGCGCGTTGCACAGCTGCCACTCGTATTTGTAGGTGATCGGTTCCGAGCCTGACCATTCGCCCGCGTTGGCGCTCAGCATCTGGCCGTCGACGAGGCTGCCCGAGATGCTCGGAGCGGTCGTGTTTTTCGGCAGGAGGCCGGCGATCAGGCTCGTGACCGAGCTCGTCG
>DASXIJ010000004.1:0-24783 GCA_036498045.1 Solirubrobacteraceae bacterium | reverse complement strand
CGCGAGCCGCCGAGCTCCTCCTGCGTGACGTCCTCGCCGACCGCCGCACGGACGAGGTGCGGACCGGCGAGCGCCATCGAGCCGCGACCCTTGACCATCGGCACGAAGTCGGCCAGGCCGGGGATGTAGGCCGTCCCCGCCGCGCACGGCCCCATCAGCGCCGCGACCTGCGGGATCACGCCGCTCATCACGACCTCCTCGCGGAACAGGTGACCGGAGCCGGCGAACAGCGAGCCGACGGCCTCCTGGATCCGGGCGCCGGCCGAGTCGAGCAGCCAGATGAACGGGATCCGCTTCGTGAGCGCCAGCTCGCGCAGACGCCCGACCTTTAGCTCGCCGGTCATCCCCATCGACCCGGCCATCACGGTGAAGTCATACGCGCAGACCGCGACGAGCCGGCCGTCGACCTTGCCGTAGCCGGTGATCACCCCGTCGGCCGGCGCATCCTTGCCCTCCATCGCGCGCTGGGCGAAGTGCGGTCGGCCGTGGATGCCGAGCTCGGTGAACGTGCCGTCGTCGATCAGCAGCGCCAGCCGCTCACGCGCGGTCAGCTTTTCAGCGGCGTGCTGCTTTGCAATCTTCTCCTCGCCGCCGCCGAGCTTGATCTGCTCACGACGACGCTGAAGATCCTCGACCAGCGGCCGCAGCAGCGAGCCGCCGGCGGCGGCAGAGCTCTCTTTCGCGGGCTGCTTCTCGGTCGTGCTCATCAGCGTCCTTTCCACTGCGGCTCGCGCTTCTCGAAGAACGCGCTCACGCCCTCGACGATGTCCTCGGTCGACATCGCCAGCGTCAGCTGCGCGCGCAGGTAGTCGAGCGCCTCGTCGAGCGGCATGTCGAGCTGGCGGCGCATCGCCTCCTTGCCCAGGCGCATGATCACGGGCGACTTGCCGGCCAGCTTGACCGCCCACTCGCGCACGGCCGTCTCGAGCTCGGCCGCCGGCACGACGCGGTTGACGATCCCGGCCGCGAGCGCCTCCTGCGCGCTCCAGCGTTCGCCGAGCAGCAGCAGCTCGTTGGCCTTCTTGCGCGGAACGTTGCGGTAGATCAGCGCCATGATCATGAACGGGAACGTGCCGACGTTGATCTCCGGCGTGCCGAAGCTCGCCTCGTCGGAGGCGACGATCAGGTCGCACGCGAGCGCGATCCCGAGCGCGCCCGCGAGCACGTGCCCGCCGGCGGCCACCACCGTCGGCTTGCCGAGCTCGCCGATCAGCTTGAACAGCGCGACGAAGCGCTCGGAGGCGAAGTGGCGCTCGACGAGCGACGTGTCACCCGCGAAGCCGCCGAGGTTGGCGCCCGAGGAGAACGTACGCTCGTGCGAGGACGCGAGCACGACGCAGTGCGCCTGCGCTTCCTCGCGGGCGCGCTCGAACGCGACGATCAGGCCGGCGAGCATCTCCGCCGACAGCGCGTTTCGCGTGTCCGGATCGTTCATCGTGATCGTCGCGACGCCCTGCTCGTCAAGCGCGTAGAGGACTGCGTCGTCGGCCATCGGAGCATCCTAACCCGATCTCCGCTCGGCTGGAAGTAGGAAGCTCTACTGTTTACTTTTGCGGGCCGCTGCGTTAGCGTCTGCGATCAGGCGCCCGACACGCCCAGCCGCTTGCTGCCGTTCCTCGGCGCACTGCATCCGAAGGCATCGATCACAAGGAGAGCACCCGACATGGCCGCGACCGCCGAGAGCGTCCTGAAGCCCGACCATCAGACCGCGCGCAAGCACTTCATCTTCACCGACGAGCACGAACAGCTGCGCGAGTCGATCACGAACTTCGCGACCAAGGAGCTCGCGCCGCACGCGGACGAATGGGAGGAGACGACCTTCCCCGACTCGGTCTTCCGGCGAATGGGCGAGCTGGGCTTCCTCGGCCTGGACAAGCCCGAGGAGTACGGCGGCCAGGGCGGTGACTACTTCTCTGCGATCGTCCTAGGCGAGGCGATCGCGCACGCGAACTGTGGCGGCCTGGCGATGGGCGTGGCCGTGCAGACCGACATGGCGATGCCGCCGATCCTCGCGCTGGGCACCGAGGAGCAGAAGCGCCAGTGGGCCGAACCGGCGATCAAGGGCGAGAAGATCCTGTGCCTGGGGATCACCGAGCCCGACGCCGGGTCCGACGTCAAAGGCATCAAGACGCGCGCAGTGCGCGACGGCGAGGACTTCGTGATCAACGGGTCCAAGACGTACATCACAAACGGCCACCGGGCCGACGTGATCGTGCTCGTGACGAAGACCGACCCCGACGCGGGCTATGACGGGTTCAGCCTGTTCTTGGTGCCGATGGACTCACCCGGCGTGATCCGCGAGAAGAAGCTGCAGAAGCTCGGGATGCACGCGTCCGACACGGCATTGCTGGCCTTCCAGGACGTGCGCGTGCCCGCCTCGGCGATGCTCGGCCAGGAAGGCAAGGGCTTCTACCACATCATGTGGGAGCTGCAGGGCGAGCGGATGATCGGCGCCGCCGGCAGCGTCGCCGGCGCGCAGCGCACGTTTGACCGCACGCTCGAGTACGCCAAAGAGCGCGAAGCGTTCGGCAAGGCGATCGGCCACTTCCAGGTGATTCGCCACAAGTTCGCCGAGATGGCGACGAAAATCGAGTCTGCGCGCCAGCTCGTCTACGTGACCGCGTGGCGCTTTGCCAACGGCGAGTACCCGGTGCGCGAGATCTCGATGGCCAAGCTGCACGCCTCTCGCGTCGCCGTCGAAGTCGCCGACGAGTGCATCCAGATCCACGGCGGCGCCGGCTACATGAAGGAGTACAACGTCGAGCGTGCCTGGCGCGATGCGCGCCTGAACCGGATCGGCGCCGGCACCGACGAGATCATGCTCGAGGTGATCGGGCGCTCGTACGGGCTCTGATCCGCAGGTGCTGCGGCTCGTCACGATCCCGATCAGCCACTACTGCGAGAAGGCGCGGTGGGCGCTCGATCGCGCCCGGATCCCCTTCCGCGAGGAGCGCCACGTCCAGGGGATCCACCGCATCGCCGCGCGGCGAGCCGGCGGCGGGTCCACGGTACCCGTGCTGGTGACGCCCGACGGTGCGATCGGCGAGTCCCAGCAGATCCTCGAATGGGTCGACGCGCGGCTCGCGCCCGAGCAGCGACTGTTCCCGCAGAGCGCCGCCGCGCGCGCCGAGGTAGATCCGCTCTGCCGCCGACTCGACGAGCGGCTCGGCCCGGCCGCGAGGCGTCTGATCTACGTCCACATGTTCGACCAGCGCGCGCTCGTGCTCGGCTTCAACAACCAGGGCGTGCCGTGGTGGGAGGATCGCGCGCTGCGCTACGGCTGGCAGCCGCTGCGGCGCTTCATCGAGCGCGAGCTCGGCATCGTCCCCGGGGTCCAGGCGCGCGACGAGGCGATCGTCTTCGAGGAGCTCGACCACGTCGCCGCCCTGCTCGCCGACGGCCGCCCGTTCCTGTGCGGCGAGCGCTTCGGCGCGGCTGATCTGACGTTCGCCGCGCTGTCGGCGGCGGCGACCCTTCCCGAGGGCTACGGCGTGAGGGTCCCGCAGCCCGAGGCGCTCGCGCCCGCGACGGCCGCGCTCGTCCAGCGCGCCCGGAGCCACCCGGCCGGTCAGCACGCGCTCCGCCTGTATGCCGAGCAGCGTCGCGGCGCACCCGCGGGGCAGTCCACCGGTACGGTCGCGGCGTGAGCCGGCCCACGCCGCCGTTCGGCGACGAGCACGAGGAGCTGCGCGCCTCAGCGCGGGGGTTCATCGAGCGCGAGCTCGCCCCGCACGCCCAGCGCTGGGAGGAGGAGCGGTGGTTCTCCGACGACGTGTTCGCCGCGCTCGCCGCGCAGGGGCTGCTCGGGCTGAAGTACCCCGAGCGCTACGGCGGTCAGGGGGGCGACTACCTGCACGAGGCGGTCCTGTGCGAGGAGCTCGCACGCGTCGGCTCGGGTGGCACCGCCGCTGGAATCGGCGCGCACGTCAACATCGCCACGCCGCCGATCTGGAAGTTCGGCGACGAGCAGCAAAAGCAGGACTATCTCGTGCCGGCGATCCGCGGCGAGCGGATCGGCGCGCTGGGCATCACCGAGCCCGGCGCCGGCTCGGACGTCGCGGCGATCGCCACTCGCGCAGAGCGCGTCGACGGCGGCTTCGTGGTCAACGGCGAGAAGACGTACATCACGAACGGCGTGCGCGCGCACTTCATCGTCACCGCGGTCAAGACGAGCGCCGAGGGCGGCCACCACGGCATCTCGTTCTTGATCGTCGATCGCGGCGAGGGCGTGACCTCGTCGAAGCTCGACAAGCTCGGCTGGCACGCGTCGGACACGGCGACGATCGCCTACGAGGACGTGTTCGTGCCCGAGCAGAACCTGCTCGGCGAGCTCAACGAGGGCTTCAGGCTGATCATGGCCAACTTCCAGTGGGAGCGCCTGGCGATGGCACTCGGCGCCGTCGGCGCGATGCAGCTCGCGTGGGAGCGCACGGCCGCGTTCGCGCGCGCGCGCCACGCGTTCGGCCGGGCGCTGTCCGGCCATCAGGCGATCCGCCACAAGCTCGCCGACCTCGCGAGCTCGGTGTACTCCTGCCGCTGTGTCACCTACGACGCGCTGCGGCGCTTCATCGAGGGTGAGGAGCCGATCGCCGAGGTGACGATGGCCAAGCTGATCACCCAGCGCGCGGCGTTCGAGCTGATGGACGAGTGCCTGCAGATCCACGGCGGCGCGGGCTACATGCGCGAGTACTGGGTCGAGCGCGCAGCGCGCGACGCGCGCCTGGGACCGATCGGCGGCGGCAGCGACGAGATCATGCGCGAGATCCTCGGTCGCGCGCTCGCGCTCTGAGCTTGCACGATCTCGTCCAAGCTGCGCAAAGCGGCTCATGGCGAACGCGGATGCGCCCGATAGGGACGCGTGGCTCTCGCCCGCCATGCGCTCCTGCTGATTCGCCGCGTCGAGCTGCGCGCGCTCGCCTCCGCTCTGCTCGCGCTGTCGGCGTGCTCGTGCGCGCTCGTCGCGACGGCGCCCGCCGCGACGCCCGCTCCGCAGGCGCAGCGGGCCTCGAGCCACGCGACCCAGCCGCCCAAGCCGCGCCGGCACCGGACCGGCTGCGCTCGGCGTGCGAGCTTTCACACGGTCGGCGGCAAACCGGGCGCGTCCAAGCACCGTCGCACTCGGCGCTATGGATGCCGTCGACGCCGCCACAGGGCCGCCGCACATCACCACGCCGCGCCCAGACACGCCAGCGGCGCGTGCGCGAACGTCACGCTGATCCCGAGCGACTCCAACCTCGCGCTGGTCCGCGCGGCGACGTTGTGCCTGGTCAACCGCGAACGCACGAGCCGCGGCGAGCGCGCGCTGAACGCCGACCGCGACCTGCAGCAGGCCGCGCAGGCGCACTCTCAGGACATGGCCGCAGGCGACTACTTCGAACACGATGGGCGCGGCGGCTCGACGCCGCTGTCGCGGATGCGCGCGGCCGGCTACATCTTCAGCTCGCACCTCGGCTACGCGATCGGCGAGAACATCGCCTGGGCCACGATGTGGCTGGCGTCGCCGAAGGCGATCGTCGCCGGCTGGATGGCCTCGCCCGGCCACCGCGCGAACATCCTGGACGCGACGTTCCGCGACACCGGCGTCGGCATCTCGCCGCACCCGCTCGCGTCGCTCGCGCACGGGCAGAGCGGCGGGATCTACACGCAGGACTTCGGGCGCATCATCGCGCCCTGACCGATCACGGGGACCGAGCCCTACGGGATCACCGTCGCCGAGCCCTCGCGGGCGCGGCGGGCTGGCGCGAGCAGGCGCTCGGATAACCTGCGGCGCAATTCAACGACAAGGAGACGGAACGGACATGGGAGTACTCGACGGCAAGTCGGCGATCGTCACGGGCTCGGCGCGCGGGATCGGACGGGCGACGGCGGAGCTGCTCGTCGCGCAGGGCGCGCAATGCCTCATCAACGACCTCGACGGCGACGTCGCCGAGCAGGCGTCGTCGGAGATCAGCGGTGAGACGGCCGTCTACGCGGGCGATCTGACCAAGCCGGGCGCGGCCGACGAGCTCGTGCAGAAGGCGATCGACTCGTTCGGCAAGATCGACATCATCGTCAACAACGCCGGCTACACGCTCGACGCGCCGATCCACAAGATGACCGACGAGCACTTCCAGGCGATGCTCGACATCCACACGGTCGTCCCGTTCCGCGTCATCCGCGCCGCCGCGCCGTACCTGCGCGAGCCGGCCAAGAAAGAGCGCGAGGAAGGCAAGGAGGTGTTCCGCAAGATCGTCAACATCTCATCGACGTCCGGCACCTTCGGCAACGCGGGCCAGGCCAACTACTCGGCAGGCAAGGCCGGCGTCGTCGGTCTCACGAAAACGGTCGCCAAGGAGTGGGGTCAGTTCAAAGTCAACGTCAACGCCGTCGCGTTCGGCTTCATCGACACCCGCCTGACGCAGGCCAAGGTCGACGAGAACGTGATGGAAAAGGACGGCGAGAAGATTCAGCTCGGCATCCCCGAGCAGATGCGCGGGATGGCCGCGATGCTGATCCCGCTCGGCCGCCCGGCGTCGCCCGAGGAGGCCGCCGGCGGCGTCTTCTTCCTCTGCTCGCCGTGGTCGAACTACGTGCACGGCCAGACGCTGCACGTGACCGGCGGCCTGTTCGGCGGGATGACAGGCTGACGCCGGCTGGCGCCGCGCCGACGGGCCGCTAAGCGCGGAGGTCGAGCTGGCATCCCGAGAAGTAGGCGCCGGCGGGCGAGGCGAGATAAGCCACGACGCTCGCGACCTCCCCGGGCGTCGTGTGCGGACCCGGGGCGAGCGCGACGGTCGTGATCGCGTAGCGCGCCCACTCGATCGACAGCGTGCGCGCGAGGTTCTCCAGGCCCGCGCGCGCGGCGTCGGCGTGGCCGGCGCCGACTTCCGCCGCGCCCGGGCGCGCCGCCGCGGGGCGCAGGAGCGATCGGCAGCGTGGCGCGAGGTAGATGATCCGCCCTGGTCGCCCCGCGTCGAGGAACGCCGCGTTGGCGACGGCGTGACTCGCCTGCCACGCGTCGTCCAGACAGTGGCGCAGGGCCGCGCCAGTAGCGCTGACCGGATCGCCGGGTGCGCGCACAGGCGCCGACGCGAACGAGCTCGCGGCGTCGACCACCAGGACGTCGGCGTCGGCCGGCACCGCCTCGCCTGACCTCCATCGCGACGTCTTCGCGCCGAGCTCACCGCACGCCTCGGCGATCGCCGGCGTGAACGAGCCCGGGCGCGAGTCCCCGTCGCCGGCAAGCATCACGACGACGCCCGCGAGCACGCCCGGGCGCAGCAGCCTCGCCGCGTCTGGCGGAGCCGACACTCAGGCGGCCGGCGGCGCGTCGGCGCCGTCAGCGGCACCTGGCACGTCGAGCCGCTGCGGCGACTCGACGGCGCCGCCGACCGGCTCCGCGGGGGGCGCGCCGCGAATCGGCGGATCGTCGACGGCGTGCGCCCGCCTGCCGCGCAGCTCGAAGTAGAGAACGGCCTGCGCCAGCGCCGACAACGGTCCCGTCAGGACGCCGATCACGACACGCGCGACGAGCCCCGCGCCGGTGCCGGCCGATTCCGCCGCCAGCTCGACGCCACCGCTGACGATCAGGATCAAGAAGAACAGGATGAAGATCACGCCGAACACCTGCCAGCCGTTGCCGCGGACGAGCTCGCGGCTGCGACCGAGCGCGGCGAACACGCCGGGGCGCTCGAGCACGACGACGGGCGCCGCGACGGACCAGATCGTGATCAGGATCAGCCCCGGGATGATGACCAGCACGAAGCCGACGACGATCCCGACCCCAGCGACGACGCCGACGAGGATCAGCTGCCCGAGCACGGGCGTAACCGCCCGCAGCAGCTCGCCGGCGCTGTGGTCGCGACGCCCGTCCTGCACGTCTGCGACGAGCTCGACGACCATCCCGGTGAACAGGGTCGTCGCGACGAGGCTGAGCAGCAGCGCTACGAGCGCGAGGCCGGAGGCGGCGGCGACGAGCAGCGCCGTGACGATCCCGGTGATCACGAACACCACCGCGGAAGCGGGCAGCAGCACGGGCGCCTGGTCGACGTAGATGTCGAACACGCGGCGGATCACCGCCCCGACGTCGAGCCGATCGGTCATCTGCGGCGCAGCCTACTCGTCGTTCAGGCGGTGACCGGCGCGTTGCCCGCGCCGCCGCGCTCTGCCTGCAGCCGCTCGCGTACGCCCTGGCGCCCGTGCTCATCCAGCCCGGCGTACATGCGCCTGATCTCGAGCAGGACCTGGTCGGCGACGGCCTGCTGCTGCTCGCGCGTCGGCTCGGCGACGCGCTCCCAGCGGATCGGCTCCCCGTACTGGACGGTCACGCGCGGGAACTGCAGGCGCTTCCAGTTGCGCACGCGCGAGGAGCCGTGGATCGCGATCGGAACGACCGGCGCGCCGGTCTCCAGCGCGAGGCGGCCGATCCCGCGCTTGGCCTGCTCGGCGACTTTGCCCGTACGCGAGCGACCGCCCTCGCAGTACATGGTGATCGCGCCGCTTTTGGCAAGGATCGTCTCCGCGGTCACGAACGTCTCCTCGTCACGAGCGCCGCGCCTGACCGGGAACACGCCGCCGTGCGTGTAGATGAACTGCATCGGGCGTTTGAACAGCTGTGACTTGGCCATGAAGCGCACCTTGCGGCGGGTGAAGCAACCCATCAGGAAGTGGTCCATGAACGAGAAGTGGTTCGGCGCGAGGATTACGGCGCCGCTTCCGGGCACGTTCGGCGAGCTGATCGAGCGGGCGCGCAGGAATGTCCACGCATACAGCGAGGTGATCAGCCGGACGACGTCGTAGACCCAGTCCGGCTCGCGCGTGCGCGCGCGCGCGTGAAAGCGGTCGAAGTGCTCCTTCGGCCGCGGGTCGGAATAGACCTGCTCGCGCATCGGGGCGAGATCGCTCATCTGCTGGTCTTACCTCCGCGGCGGCTCGAAGTTACGCGTGGCGGCTGCGTGCGCGCGCAAGCGCATCGCCCCACCCGGCCAGCAGCGCCGCGCGCTGCGCCTCGTCGATCTGCGGCTCGAAGCGGCGCAGCTGCTGCGCGGCCAGGCGCGCATCCGCGTCGCGCAGGTCCGCGAGCGTCCACTGGCCGGCGCCGACGCCGGCGAGGTACGCCGCGCCGAGCGCCGTCGTCTCGGGCAGCCGGCCGAGGACGACGGGAATGCCGAGCGCGTCGGCCTGAAACTGCATCAGCCACGAGTTCGTGCTCGCGCCGCCGTCGGCACGAAGCTCGCGCAGCCCTTCGCCGGTGGCGCGCTCGATCGCTCGCACCGCGTCGACCGTCTGGTAGGCGATCGCCTCGAGCGCCGCTCGCGCGATGTGCGCGCGCCCGCTGCCGCGCGTCAGCCCGACGATCGTCCCGCGCGCATGCGGATCCCAGTGGGGCGAGCCGAGCCCAGTCAAGGCCGGCACGAAGTACACGCCCCCGTTGTCGTCGAGCTCGCGCGCGAGCTGCTCGGTCTCCTCCGCGCGCTCGATGATCCGCAGGCCGTCGCGCAGCCACTGGACGGCCGCGCCGGTGACAAAGATCGACGCCTCGAGCGCGTATGCGCGCTCGAGGCCCACCGTGGATGCGGCGGTGACGAGCAGTCCCGGTGGCGGCTGGGGCGCGACGAAGCCGGCGTTGACGAGCACGAACGAGCCCGTCCCATATGTGTTCTTCCCGGTCGCCGGCTCCACGCACGCGTGGCCGAACAGGGCGGCCTGCTGGTCGCCGGCGACGCCGCTCAGCGCGATCGCGTGGCCGTGCAGCGCGTCCGGGCGTGTGACGCCGAACGAGCCCGCGCTCGCCAGCACGCGCGGCAGGGCACGCTCGGGAACGCCGAACAGGTCGAGCAGCTCGGGGTCCCATCGCCCGGCGCGGATGTCGTAGAGCATCGTCCGCGACGCGTTCGTCGCGTCGGTCGCGTGCTCGCCGGTCAGCTTGAAGATCAGCCACGAGTCGACCGTGCCGAACAGCGCGCGGCCAGCTTGCGCGCGCTCGCGCAGACCGTCGACGTGCTCGAGCAGCCACTCGATCTTCGTCGCCGAGAAGTACGGGTCGAGCACGAGCCCGGTGCGTTCGCGCACGAGCGGCTCGCGACCGTCGGCGCGCAGCTGCTCGCAGCGCGCGGCCGTGCGCCGGTCCTGCCAGACGATCGCCGCGTGCAGCGGCTCGCCGGTGGCGGGATCCCAGACGCAGACGGTCTCGCGCTGGTTGGTGATGCCGAGCGCGGTCACGTCGCCCACGCGTGCGCCGGCGTCGCGCAGCGCCTCCCCGGCGACGGCCTGCGCGCCCTCCCAGATCTCCTGCGCGTCGTGCTCGACCCAGCCGGGCTGTGGGAAGTGCTGGGCGAACTCGCGATAGCCCCTGCCGATCGGCTCAGCCCGCTCGTCGAACACCAGCGCGCTCGTGCCCGTCGTGCCCTGATCGATCGCCAGGATCATCGCTCGCGCGAGCCTAGCCGTCCGGGCGCGCCGGGCCGCCGCGCTCCCCGCAAGCGGCCGGGCGCCGATTCCCGGCCGAGCGGCCCACGCGCGAGATACGCGCGAGCGAAGTCGAGCAGCTGCGCGCCGCGGTGGGCGAAGCCTGCAAGGGTGCGGCCGCTCGAGCGGTGCTCGAGGTCGAGCTCGAGCTCGACCACGCGGTGGCCGGCGCGGACGGCGTCGATCGTCATGCCGAGCTCCATTCCGAAGCCGTGCGCAAACGGCAGGACATCGTCGAGCGTCGCGGCGCTCAGCGCCCGCTGGCCCGAGATCGGCGCGCGCGTGGACAGGCCGCAGCGCCGGCGGATCGCCCACCGCGCGAAGCCGAGCGCGAAGCCGAAGCCGCCGCCGACGCGACGGCTAAAGGCCGCGACCGCGAGATCCGCTCCGCCGCGCTCGACCGCGTCGGCGAGCGCGCCGAGGCGCGCCGCCGAGTCGCCGAGGTCGCCGTCGCAGAGGACGAACACGGGCTCGCCGCCGGCGTCGTGCTCGCCGCCGGCGGCGTGCTCGCCGCTGCCGTCGTGCTCGCGGCGGGCCTCGCCATCGCGCCCTCGGCGCTCGGCGCCGGCGTTGCTGAGCGCCTCGCGCGCGGCCAGCGTCGCCGCGCCACCCTTGCCGATCACTCGCTCGCTGCGAACGACGTGCGCCCCGCGCGCCGCCGCGAGCGTCGCCGTGTCGTCGGTCGAGCCGTCGTCGGCGAGCAGCACGCGCGCCTGCGGGAACGCGCGCGAGACCGCGTCGAGCGTCGCGCCGATCAGCTCGGCCTCGTTGTAGGCGGTGACGATTACGAACGTGCTGGCGGGCATCGAGGTTGTCGGCCGCGGTGGCTATTCTCACCGCGGTCAGTCGCGATCGGCACTCGGGAGGTTCACATGTCCGCGGTAGAGGCGCACATCACCGGCACCGTATGGAAGATCGAGTGCGCCGTGGGCGACCAGATCGAGGAGGGTGACACGGTCGCGATCCTCGAGTCGATGAAGATGGAGATGCCCGTCGAGGCCGAGGACTCGGGCAAGGTGATCGAGATTCTCTGCGAAGAGGGCCAGTCGGTCAGCGAGGGCGACACGCTCGTCGTGCTCGAGTAGCGGCGGCGCTACCCGAGACGCCCCGCGCTCCGCGCCCAGCAGCCGCCGCGCGCGAGTCAATAGCCTGTCGTCGCGGTGTCCACTGGCGCAACCTCCCGTGAGCTCGCAGACGGCAAGCTCCTGATCGACGAGCCCGGCGACGGGGTCGTCCGCCTGACGATCTCCAACCCGGAGAAGCGCAACGCGCTCGACCATCCGATCCTCGACGCGATCAGCGCCACGCTCGCCGACCTGGGGGCACCGGACGGCCCGGCCCGGTGCGTGGTCGTGACCGGAGCGCACGACATGTTCTCGGCGGGCTATGACATCGGAGAGATTCCCGACGAGGAGTTCGAAGAGCGCGCGGAGCGGCTCGTCGCGCATCCGTTCACCGAAGCGATCGACGCGCTTGAGGCGTTCCCGTATCCGACGCTCGCCGTGCTCCCTGGTCACACGATCGGCGGCGGCCTGGAGCTCGCGCTGTCGTGCGACCTGCGGGTGGCCAAGGACGAGATCAAGCTGGGGATGCCGCCGGCAAAGCTCGGGCTCGTGTACTCGCACACGGGGCTGCGCCGGTTCATCGACGCGATCGGCGCGGCGCGCACGCGCGAGCTGTTCCTGCTGGGCAGCTACGTCGATGCCGCCACGGCGCTGCAGTGGGGCCTGGTCAATCGCGTGGCGCCTGCCGCGCAGCTCGAGCAGACCTCGCTCGAGCTGGCCGCCGAGCTTGCCGGCAACGCGCCGCTGTCACAGACGGGCAACAAGCGCGTGATCGCCGCCCTGCTCGCGGCCGAGGGCGAGCTGGAGCCGGAGGTCGCGGAGGAGCTGATCGAGCTGCGCCGCGCATCGTTCGCCTCGCAGGACATGCGCGAGGGGATGCGGGCGTTTGCCGAGCGCCGCGCTCCCCGCTGGCAGGGTCGATAGGACGCCGCCTCGGAGCGGTCGGGGCGAGCCGCGCCAGCCCCCCCTTCCCCTCTGTCATGGCCCCGCCGCCGAAAGGCGCTCGCCGGCCGCCTACAGGCGCTCGCCGATCGTCAATCCGAAGCGCTCCAGCAGTCCCGGGACGGTGTCCGGCTGCATTTCCAGGGCGTAGCGCTCGCTCAGCGCGGCCACCACCTCAGGGTCGGCCTCGATCGCACCACCGAGCGCGTCGAGCTCTTCGAAGAATCTCTCGAAGCCAGCGGGCGAGATGATCTCGAGGATCCGGCACGGCTCGTCGCCCGCGTTCCAGAAGGTATGCCATTGACCGCGAGGCTTGGACACCAGGTCGCCGGGGCCGGCTTCGAGCACATCGTCCCCGAGCAGCGCCCCCATCCGGCCTGTGAGCACGTAGCTGTACTCGTCCTCGCGCGTGTGCCGATGTAGCGGCGCCGCCAGCGCCCGCGCCGACATCGGGTGTTCGACCAGCGAGAAGTTCTCCGCCGTGCGCTCTCCGTCGATCATGAAGCGCACCCCGATGCTGCCGAGGAATCCTGCGTTGCCGTCTTGTGGTCCGACCACGTTCGGTGAAGCGGTCTGCATGGTCATCGACTCCTGATTTCGCTGGACAGGACTGTTGCGGGAAAACCTACTCGAGTCCGCCCGACGTGTCAATATTGGTTGGACAGAGATGACCGATCAAACTCGCCAATACCGGATGCGGCGCCGCGCCGAGTCCCAGCTCGAGACGCGTCGCCGGATCACCGAGAGCGCCGTCGAGCTGCACGGCACGCTAGGGCCCGCGCGCACGTCGATGAGCGCTGTCGCCGAGCACGCGGGCGTCCGTCGCTCGACGCTCTATCGCCACTTTACCGACGAGGCCGCGCTGTTCGACGCGTGCACCGCGCACTGGGCGGCGGCCAACCCGCCGCCCGACCTCGCCGCATGGACGGCGATCGACCGGCCCGATGTCCGGCTCGCGACCGCCCTCGACGCGCTCTACGCGTTCTACGCCCGCGTCGCCCCGATGCTCGTGAACCTGATCCGTGACGAGCAGACAGAGCCGATCGTGCGGGAGCGCTTCGCTGCCTTTCACGGCTATCTCGACGTCGCCGTGGACTCGCTGCTGGCCGGACGGCGCTTGCGCGGCGGGGCGCGGCGGCGCGTGCGTGCGGCGCTCGCGCACGCCGTCTCCTTCTCGACGTGGCGCTCGCTGGTGGGAGAACAGGGTCTCGAGCCAGCGGAGGCGCGCCGCCTGATGGGCGCGCTCGTGGACGCCGCCGGCACCCGTCCAGTCGTCCGCCGCGCTCCATAACCTCATCCTCCATGCCGCCGTTGATCACTCGCGAGGAGGCGATTACCCTCGGTGAGCTCGAGGACCACGCCCAGATCGAGGCACTGATCCAGCGGGCATGGGAAGCGCGCGTCGAACGCTTCGGCGACTCGACCGACATGTGCTCGCTGGTCAACGCGAAGTCGGGCGGGTGCGCCGAGGACTGCGGCTTCTGCGCGCAGTCGCGGTTCGCCGACGCCGAGACGCCGATGCACGCGATGATGGAGCCCGAGCAGATCCTCGAGCACGCGCGCGCGGCCGAGGCGGCGGGCGCGCACCGGTTCTGTATGGTCACGCAGGGCCAGGGCCTGTCCAAGCGCGACTTCGAGAAGTACCTGGAGGGCGTCCGGCTCGTGTCCGAGCAGACCAATCTCAAGCGCTGCGCGTCGGTCGGGCACATCAGCGCCGAGCGCGCCGCGCGGCTGCGCGATGCCGGCATCCAGCGCGTCCACCACAACGTCGAGACCGCCGAGAGCTACTACGACGAGGTGACGAGCACCGTCCGCTACGCCGGGCGCCTGCGAACGATCGCCGCGGTCCGTGAGGCCGGGCTGGAGACGTGCGTCGGCGGAATCCTCAACCTCGGCGAGAGCCGCGAGCAGCGCGTCGAGATGGCGTTCGAGCTCGCCGCGATCGACCCGACGTCGGTTCCGATCAACATGCTCAACCCCCGCCCGGGAACGAAGTTCGGCGACCGTGAGTACATGGACCCGTGGGAGGCCGTCAAGTGGATCGCGATCTTCCGGCTGATCCTGCCCGAGGCGCTGTTCCGGTTGTGCGGCGGCCGCGTCGAGAACCTCGCTGAGCTCCAGCGCCTGGCCGTGAAGGCGGGGATCAACGGCGTGATGATGGGCAACTTCCTGACGACGCTCGGCAACGAGCCGCTGGAGGATCGCGCGATGTTCGAGGAGCTCGGCCTGAACGTCGCGCGCCAGCCCGACAACGCGGCCAACCCGCGGCCGGACAACCGCTCGGGGTGGCTGTCGGGCGAGACTCCGGACGTCGTCGAGAACGCGCTCGCACACGCGGCGGGCGGCGGCGTCGGGACAAGCGCCGGGGTCGGGGCTAGCGCCGGCGATCGGACCAGCGCCGAGACCGGCCTGGACGTGCGCCTGTGGGACCCGTCGACGCAGCTGCGCTTTCGCGCCAAGCGCTCGGTCCCGAAGCGCCCCGACGGCGCGCCCAACCGGGCCATCGACGAGGGGCGCACGCGCGAACGACCGCGCGACCGCGAGGACTCGGTCTCGCCGAGCGCGGTCGGCGCCGGCTGAGGAACGTAGGCGAGCGAGGGAGGCACGATGCAGTCAGAGGTGGGGACCGAGGAGATCGAGGAGCGCCTGGCAGAGCTCGAGCGCCGTGGTTTGAGCCGCCGGCTGCGCCTCGTCTCGGGGCCGCAGGGGCCCACGGTCCTGCTCGACGGGAAGCCGGTCCTGCTGCTGTGCTCGAACAACTACCTCGGCCTCGCCGACCACCCGAGGGTGCGTGAGGCGGCCGCGGCGGCGGCGATGCGGTGGGGCGTCGGCGCCGGCGCGTCGCGGCTGATCTCGGGGACGATGACCGTCCACCGTCGCCTCGAGGAGCGGCTCGCTGCTTTCAGTGGACGCCAGTCGTGCCTGCTGTTCGGGTCGGGGTACCTCGCGAACATCGGCGTGATCGGCGCGCTCGCGTCCAATGGCGACACGGTGTTCTCCGACGAGCTCAACCACGCGTCGATCGTCGACGGGTGCCGCCTGTCGCGAGCGCAGATAGTCGTCTACCGCCACCGCGACCCCGAACACCTGCTGTGGAGCATGCGCCGGCACGGCGGCCGTCGCGAGAGCCGCGGGCGCAGCCTCGTCGTGACCGACTCGATCTTCTCGATGGACGGCGACATCGCGCCGCTGCAGGAGATCGTCGAGCTCGCCCACGCGTTCGGCGCTCGCGTCGCCGTCGATGAGGCGCACGCGACGGGCACGTTCGGACCCGGCGGTCGCGGCGCGCTCGCCGAGGCCGGCCTGGAGGGCGAGGTCGATCTGATCGTCGGGACGCTCGGCAAGTCGCTCGGCTCATACGGCGCCTACGTCTGCGGCGACGAGGCGATGATCCGCTACCTGCTCAACACGTCACGCTCGTTCATCTTCTCCACGGCGCCCTCGCCGCCGGCGGTCGCAGGCGCGCTCGCGGCCCTCGACCTGCTCGAGGAGCGCCCCCACCGCGTCGAGCGCCTGGCGGCGAACGCTCGCGCGCTGCGTCGCTCGCTCGCCGCGGAAGGCTTCTCGGTCGCTGAAGACGACATGCACATCGTGCCGATCGTCGTCGGCGACGAGCGCGACACGCTGCGCCTTTCGCAGGAGGCGATCGAGCAGGGCGTCTTCGCCCAGGCGATCCGTCCGCCGACGGTCGCGCCAGGCACCTCACGCCTGCGCCTGGCGACGATGGCGTCTCACACCGCGAGCGACATGCGCCTTGCGGCAGGAGTGCTTGCGGCGGCCGCACGCCAAGTGGGGCTCGACCCATCGCAGCTGGGGTCGCCCGAGGATTCGCAGCCGGTGCCGCAGGAGGAGGAGCACGAGCAGGACGTCGCCCGCGTCGACGAGCGCGTGGAGGACGGGATCGACGATCGCGTGCCCGCCTTCGTCCGGGAGGCGCCGGCGCCGCCGTTCGACGGAGAGGCGCCGCGCCCGCGGCGCCCGCCGGCGCCGGTCGCGGCCGGCGATGAGGATCGTGCGCCATTCGACGGTGAGCGCGAAGGACCCGTCGCGCACGCCGCCTGAGCTCGGCGGCGGACATGGCCGGGCTGTTCGTCACAGGCACCGACACGGGCGTCGGCAAGACGGTGCTCAGCGCGGCGCTGCTCGCCGCGATGCGTGCCGCCGGCGAGGAGGTCATCGCCCACAAGCCGGCCGTCACGGGACTGAGCGAGCCGCCGCAGGGCGACGGGCCGCCGTGGCCCGCCGATCACGAGCTGCTCGGGGCGGCCGCGGCGATGGCGCCGCTGCAGGTCGCGCCGCGACGATACGGCGCTGCGGTCGCACCGCCGCTGGCGGCTGAGATGGCCGGCGAGCAGCTCACGCGCGAGGACCTGCTCGAGGCCGCACGGGTGGCGGTCGCCGAGGCTTCGCAGGCCGATCGGCCCTCGGCGCCAACGACGCTCGTCGTCGAGGGCGCCGGTGGCCTGCTGTCGCCCCTGGCGGGCGAGCTCACGGTGTGCGATCTGGCGGTAGCGCTGGGCCTGCCGCTGCTGATCGCCGCGCGTCCCGGTCTCGGCACGATCAATCACACGCTGCTGACGCTGCAGTCGGCGCGCGCCGCCGGGCTGAGGGTGCGCGCCGTCGTGTTGACACCGTGGCCCGAGCAGCCATCGAGACTTGAGAGCTACAACCGCGAGACGATGGCGCGGTTGGGCGTCGTCGAGGTGGAGGTGCTCGCGCGAGCGGCCAGTCCTGAGATCGACGAGCTCGCGCGCGTCGGCGGCGCCCTTCCCTGGCGGCGCTGGCTCGGTGGCCGCGTCGCGGTTGCCGAGGCGATCTAACCGCCGCTCGTCCACGCGCACGGGGCCGCGCCCCGACAGGTTGGCCACGCGGGCCGCCACCGCCCGCACCGCCGCCGCCCGGCAGCCGCGCCGAGCGCGGGATGGTCGCGCTGCAACGCCTGCAGGCCCGTTTCGCCCGACGATGAGCGCGGCGCCGACGGGCGACCGCTACGACGTCACGATCGTCTCGCATCGTGCGCGGCGGGCCGGCGCCCAGCCCGCCTGACCCGCTCGGGGGCGCGTGGCCCGGCGCTCAGCCGCGTGCACCGAGGCTCAGCCCGCGCGTGCGGCGGCGAGCATCGCGTCGCAAACGGAGGCGACGTCGGACTCGCGGGTCACGTACGGCGGCATCGCGTACACGAGGTCGCGAAACGGCCGCAGCCAGACACCGCGCTGCACGGCCGCCGCGGTCGCCGCCGCGATGTCGACGTCGTGCTCCAACTGCACGACGCCGATCGCGCCGAGCACGCGCACGTCGGCGACGCCCGGCAGCTCGCGCGCAGGCTCGAGGCCGTCGCGCAGCCCGCGTTCGATCGCGCTCACCCGAGCGCGCCACCCAGTCGCGCGATCCCCGTCGATCGCTTCGGCGCCGTCGTCCGCGCCGGCTCGAGGCTCGAGCAGATCGAGCGACGCGAGCGCGACCGCGCACGCCAGCGGGTTGGCCATGAACGTCGGGCCGTGCATCAGACCACCGCCCTCACCGCGCGAGACTGCGTCGGCGACCGATCGCGTGCACAGAGTCGCCGCGAGCGTCATGTAGCCGCCGGTCAGCGCCTTGCCGACGCACATCACGTCGGGCACGACGCCGGCGTGCTCTGACGCGAACAGCGCGCCCGTTCGTCCGAACCCGGTCGCGATCTCGTCGAGCACGAGCAGGAGGTCGTGCTCGTCGCACAGCTCGCGCAGCAGGCGCACGCACGCCGGCGAGTGAAAGCGCATGCCCCCCGCGCCCTGCACGACAGGCTCGACGACGATCGCCGCGAGCTCGTCTGAGTGGCGCTCCACGAGCGCGCGCACGTCGTCGGCCCAGGGCTCGTCGAGCGGCGCGTCGAACCCGTCGGGCGGGCGCTCGGCGAAGACGTGCTCGGCGAGCACGCCGGTGAACATCGCGTGCATCCCGCCCACCGGATCGCACACGGCCATCGCCCCGAACGTGTCGCCGTGATATCCCCCCCGGACGGTCAGTAGCCGCACGCGTCGCGCACGCCCGCACGCACGCTGGAACTGCAGGCTCAACTTGATCGCCACCTCGACCGAGACCGAGCCGGAGTCGGCGAAGAAGACCGCGTCGAGCCCTTCCGGGGCGAGCTCGAGTAGACGCTCGGCCAACCGCACGCCCGGCGCGTGCGTGAGCCCGCCGAACATCACGTGCGAGATCCGCGCGAGCTGGTCGCCCACCGCGGCATCGAGCGCCGCGTGGCGGTAGCCGTGGATCGCACACCACCACGACGCCATCCCGTCGATCAATTCCCGCCCGTCCGCCAGGCGCAGCCTGACGCCCTCGGCCGACTCGACCGCCAGCGGCGCCAGCGCCCCCGGCAGCGCGCCGTACGGGTGCCACACGTGCTCGCGGTCGAACGCGAGCAGCTCCTCCCACACAGCCTCGCGCCGGCCCGCGGCCGTCCTAGTCCTCGTAGGGGACGAAGTCGCGCTTACGCGCTCCACACACCGGGCAGAACCACGTGTCGGGAATGTCCTCGAACGCCGTGCCGGCGGGGATGCCGCCGTCGGGATCGCCTTCGTCGGGGTCGTAGATGAACCCGCACGACTCGCAGATCCATCGCTGCAGCGTCTTGGTGGAGGTGCTCATGCGAACAAGAGTATCGCCAGGTAGGGTCCGCGCGATGAGCGCTCCGGGCGACAACGCGCCGACGACCGGCGAGGAGTACAACCCCGGCCCGGTCACGACGCCGCGCCAGGCGGCAAGCGTGATCCTGCTGCGCGGCGGCTCCGAGCGCCTGGAGGTCCTACTCGTTCGGCGCACGCCGAACGCTCGGTTCATGGGTGGCGTATGGGTGTTCCCCGGCGGGGCGGTCGACGCCGGCGAGGGCGACGGCGACGCCGCCCATCGCGCCGCCGCCGTGCGCGAGCTGCACGAGGAGGCCGCGATCGAGCTGACCGACCCGCACGCGCTCGTCGCCTTCTCGAGATGGATCACGCCCGCGCAGGTGAAGATCCGCTACGACACGCACTTCTTCCTCGCGCCGATGCCTGAAGGTCAGCAGCCTCGCGTCGACGGCGAGGAGGTGGTCGACCTCGGCTGGTTTGCGCCGCAGGCGGCGCTCGACGCGCACGAGGCGCAACAGATCGGGCTCGTCTTTCCGACGATCAAGCATCTCGAGCAGCTGCGCGGCTTCGCGACGGTCGACGAGCTGCTCGCGTACGCGCGCGAGCGCGACGTCCAGCCGGTCGAGCCGAAGGTCGTGCTCGAGGGCGAGGTCGCTCGCGTGCTGCTGCCAGGCGACGCTGGCTACTGAACGCGGGCGGCGGCGGGCGCCGCGCGACCTCAGCCGGGCCCTTCGGCGCCGATCACGTGCGTGACCGCGTTGATCAGCGCGAGGTGCGTGAACGCCTGCGGGTAGTTGCCGAGCTGGCGACCGCTGGACGCCTCGAGCTCCTCGGCGTACAGCTCCAGCGGAGAGGAGTACGACAGCAGGCGCTCGCAAAGGTGCTCGGCCTCGCGGTCCTCACCGATCTCCGACAGCGCCGAGACGAGCCAGAACGAGCAGATCAAGAACGTCCCCTCCTTGCCGTGCAGCCCATCGTCGGTCTCGTCGGTGCGGTAGCGCAGCACGAGGCCGTTTTCGGTCAGCTCGTCGCGGATCGCGCAGACCGTCGCGCGCACGCGCTCATCCTCCGGCGGCAGGAAGCGCAGCAGCGGCACGAGCAGGGTCGACGCGTCGAGCGCGTCGGTGTCGTAGTGCTGGCGGAACACGCCGCGCGAGTCGAGGCCGCGAGCGAGGATGTCCTCGCGAATCTCCTCGGCGACCGCCTGGAACTGCTCCGCGTTCTCGTCGTTGCCGCGCCGTTCGGCAAGCCGCGCGCCGCGGTCGAGCGCGACCCAGCACATCAGCTTCGACGAGACGTAGTGCTGCGGCTCGCCGCGGGCCTCCCAGATCCCTTGGTCGGGCTCCTTCCAGGCGGCGGCCGCGCAGTGAACCTGGTCGATCAGCACAGGCCACAGCCGCTCGGGGATGTGGTCACGCTGCTTGGCGTGCAGGTAGACCGAGTCGAGCACCGCGCCGAACACGTCGTTCTGTCGCTGGTCGTAGGCGCTGTTGCCGATCCTCACCGGACGCGCTCCCTCGTAGCCGTCGAGGTGTTCGAGCGCCGACTCCGTCAGGTCCTTCTCGCCGCGGACCCCGTACATGATCTGCAGCGAGCCGTCCTCGTTGCGCGGGACGTCGGCGACGTACTGGATGAAGTCGTCGGCCTCCCAGTCGAGCCCGAGCGCGTGCAGCGCCCACAGCGTGAACGACGCATCGCGCATCCAGCAGTAGCGGTAGTCCCAGTTGCGCTCGCCCCCGGGGGTCTCCGGCAGCGAGGTCGTCGGCGCCGCGACCAGTGCGCCGGTCGGCATGAACGTCAATCCCTTCAGCACGAGCGCCGAGCGCTGCAGGTGCTTGCGCCAGGGATGGTCGGGATAGGTGCCGTCGGCCAGCCAGCTGCGCCAGAAGTGACCGGTCCGTTCGAGCACCGCTTCGGCCTGCGCGGCCGTGTGCGGCCCGCTGAACGTCTCCGTCCACGACAGCGCGCAGAAGCGTTTCTCGCCCTCGACCATCGTGTGCCGCCCGTGCGTGCGATTGCCCTCGATGCCCATCCGCACGTCGCTCAACAGCCTGAACATCGTCTCGCCGTCGCTCGCGTCCATCGCGCACGTTCCTTCGGTGTCGACCTCGACGTTCTCCCACCGCGCGGGCGTCGCGCCGTACTCGAGCATCGGCTCGCAGACGATCTCCACCTGGACCTGTCCCTGGACGCATTCGATCAGCCGAACGACCAGGTGGTCGGCGTCGAAGTCCGTCGGCGGGCGCGTGTGGCTGGACCCGTGCTCGTTGTCGTGCCATTCACCGATCGCGAGCGCGTCGACCACGCGCAGCCACCCTTGCGGCGTCATCCACGTCGTCTCGATCATGTTCGTGCCGGGGATGTAGCGCCGGCCGGCCGGCACGTACGTGCCATATGGACCGACGCGCCAGGAGCCGCCGCCGCGGTCGAGCAGCGCCCCGAAGATCGACGGCGAGTCGAAGTACGGCAGGCACATCCACTCGATCGAGCCGTCCGACGCGACGAGCGCGCCCGTGTGACAGTCCGACAGAAAGCCGTAGTCGGCGATCGGCGGAAACGGCGAGTTCGACCCGAGGCTCCTTGGCGTGACGGTCGGCGCCGTGCCGCGGCGCGGCCGCCGCTCGGAGGCGCCAGCGACGGCCTCGCTCGGGCTCGGAGGCGGTGACTGAGACGGACTCGGCATCGGCGCGAACGGTAGCGGGGTAGGCTGCGGGGCGACGAACGTGAGCGACCAGCCCTTCACCCTCCACCCGGCCGACGCTCGGTCGCTGACCGCTCGGCGCGCGTTCGTGACCGGCGGCGACTCCGGCATCGGCCAGGGCGTCTGCTACGAGCTCGCCGCTCACGGCGCGTCGGTCGCGATCAACTACGTG
Source organism: Solirubrobacteraceae bacterium (assembly GCA_036498045.1). GTDB lineage: Bacteria > Actinomycetota > Thermoleophilia > Solirubrobacterales > Solirubrobacteraceae > Palsa-744. Next base: position 2,850 of record DASXIJ010000004.1, on the reverse strand, counting down.
CAGTCGCCCGCGATCGCCGAGCAGATGGTGAGCGAGATCGGCGCCGCCGGCGGCAAGGCGGTGGCCGTGCGGATGGACGTCACCAGCGAGCCTGACGTCCAGCGCGCGTTCGGCGAAGCCAAGGACGCGCTCGGCGGGATCGACCTGCTCGTCAACGACGCCGGGATCGAGCAGCAGCACCTGCTGCTCGACATGCCGCTCGAAGCGTGGCAGAAGGTGATCGACGTCAACCTCACCGGCGCGTTCCTGTGCGCGCGCGAGGCCGCGCGGATGATGCGCGACGCGGGGTCTGGCGGGACGATCGTCAACATCTCCAGCGTCCACGAGCGGATCCCGTGGGAGCGCTTCTCGCACTACTGCGCCTCCAAGGGCGGGCTGATGCTGTTCACGCAGTCGATCGCCAAGGAGCTCGCGCCGCTCGGGATCCGCGTCGTCAGCGTTGGCCCCGGCGCGATCGACACCCCGATCAACCAGGCGGCGCTCGAAGACCCGCAGGCGAGCGCCGTGGTGATCGGCGAGGTCCCGCTGGGACGTTGGGGCCACGCGATCGACGTGGCCCGCGCCGTCGCCTGGCTCGCGAGCGACCAGGCCAGCTACATCACCGGCGCGACGCTGTTCGTCGACGGCGGGATGACGCTGTACCCGCGCTTCGTCTGAGCGCCGACACCACCTCGCGTCCCCCTCTCACCACGGCCGGTTCTGGAAGTTCGGCCGCTCCACTCCGCGCGGCAGCACTTCGTCGTCTTCGAGCTTGTCGAGGTGCGCCGCCAGCGTTGCCGTCGCCGCCGGGTGCAGCTCTTCGGGCACCTCGCCCCAGACGGCGTCGAGCAGATCCGCGACACTGCGCAGCCCTTCGTTGAGCGCGACGATCAATCGGTTTTCGCGGTCAACGCGGTGGGCGATGTACTCCTCGAGCTTCTCGCGCGCATCCCACACGACCTCGCCGTGACCGGGACACAGGACGTTGAAGTCCTCGCGCAGTCGCAGCCGCGTCAGCGCCAGCAGGTAGCCGGCCATCGCGCGGGGGTGTGGCGTGATCAGGACGCTGCCGTCGCCGAGTACCGCGTCGCCCGTGAAGCACGCGCCGTCGCCGATCAGCGCGTAGTGGTCGGGCGCGTGACCGGGCGTGTAGACCGCCTGGAACGGTCCAAAGCGCACGTCGTCGGCGAGCTTCACGGTCGCGTCGCGGCGGCCACCCGCCGCAAGCGGCGCCGGATGGGCCTCGAGCAACGCCTCGACCGCCTCGGAGTGGTCAGCGTGGTCGTGGGTCAGCGCCACGCCACCGAGCCCGCCGCGGGCGTCGATCGCCGCCAGCACGCGTTTGATGTGCGTGTCGATCAACGGCCCCGGGTCGACGACCCACGCCGGGCGCCGTCCGACCACCCACGTGTTCGTCCCCGTCAGCGTCAGCGGCCCCGGGTTGGGCGCGCGCAGGCGCAGGATGTCGTAGTCGCGCAGCAGCCCCGCGTCCGAGCGGGGCTCGCCTTTATCCGACGAATTCGCGTGCACGGAATCCGGCGGGATGGAATCGTTCATCGAACGCGGACGTTATATGACGGATCCCACGGTTGAGTCTGCTGGGACTACTGGAGGTTGGCCATCACGTGCTTCACGACGGTGTAGTCCTCGAGCGAGTAGATGCTCAGGTCCTTGCCGTAGCCGGACTCCTTGAAGCCGCCGTGCGGCATCTCCGAGACGAGCGGGATGTGGTCGTTGATCCACACGCAGCCGAAGCGCAGCGCGCGCGAGACACGCAGCGCGCGCCCGACGTCGCGCGTCCACACCGACGACGCGAGCCCGTAGCGCGTGCTGTTGGCCCACGTGATCGCCTGCTCCTCGTCGGAGAAGCGCTGGACGGTGATCACCGGGCCGAAGATCTCGCGCTGGATCATCTCGTCGTCCTGCTCGAGTCCGGCGACCACCGTCGGCTCCAGGTAGAACCCCGGCCGGTCGGGCTCGCCGCCGCCGGTCACGATCTCCGCCCGCCCGGGGCGGCGCTCGAGAAAGCCCTCGACGCGGTCGCGCTGGCGGCGGGAGTTGACCGGGCCGAGCGTCGTGTCCGGGGCTAGGGTGTCTCCGATCACCAGGCCCTTCGCCTGGTCGGCCAGGCCACTGACCACGTCGTCGTAGACGCCGGCGCCCGCGAGCACGCGCGTCGCGGCGGTGCAGTCCTGCCCGGCGTTGTAGTAGCCCGTCCCCGCGATCGTCTCCAGCGCCGACTCCAGCGCGACGTCGTCGAACACGACGACCGGCGCCTTGCCGCCGAGCTCGAGGTGCACGCGCTTCAGCGTGTCTGCCGCCGTGCGGGCGAGGTGCTTGCCCGTCTCGACCGAGCCGGTCAGGCCGAGCATGTCGACGTCGGGGTGGGAGATCAACGCCTCGCCCGTCGGCTCGCCCGGGCCGGCGACGACGTTGAGCACGCCCTTCGGCAGGATCTCGGCGGTCAGCTCGGCCAGGCGCAGCGTCGTCATCGGCGTCGTCTCGGCCGGCTTCAGCACGACCGTGTTGCCGGCGGCGATCGCCGGCGCGAATTTCCAGATCGCCATCAGCAGCGGGTAGTTCCACGGCGTCACCTGACCGATCACGCCGACCGGCTCGCGGCGGGTGAACGACGTGTAGCCCTCCAGGTACTCGCCCGCCGCCCGCCCCTCCAGCACGCGCGCCGCGCCCGCGAAGAACCGCAGGTTGTCGGCCATCACCGGGATCTCATCGCTCTTGACCGCCTCGATCGGCTTGCCCGCGTTGAGCGCCTCCAGGCGCGCGATCTCCTCGCCGTGCTCCTCGAGCACCGCCGCGATCGCCAGCAGCGCCTGCGAGCGCTCCTGCGGCGTCGTCTGCGACCAACCGGCA
>DASXIJ010000003.1:0-15529 GCA_036498045.1 Solirubrobacteraceae bacterium | reverse complement strand
GCCCTGGCGCTTTCGATCCTCCATCGCCGCCTCGGTGACGCGATCGTCGGCGCGCGTCTGCCCGCGCTCGGTGATCTCCGTCGCGGCGATCTCGGCGACGACCTCCTCGAGCGTCGCCGCCGAGGACTCGACCGCTCCCGTGCAGCTCATGTCGCCGACCGTGCGATATCGCACGGTCGCCGAGAACGGTCGCTCGCCGTCGATCATCTGCACGAACGGACTCACCGCGTAGAGCATCCCGTCGCGCTCGAACACCTCGCGCTCGTGGGCGAAGTAGATCGAGGGAACCTCGAGGCGCTCCTCGGCTATGTACTGCCACACATCGAGCTCGGTCCAGTTGGAGATCGGGAAGACGCGCGCGTGCTCCCCCTTGCGAATGCGCGCATTGTAAAGCGCCCACACCTCCGGGCGTTGGCGCTGCGGCTCCCACTGCCCGAACTCGTCGCGGAACGACAGCACGCGCTCCTTCGCGCGGGCCCGCTCCTCGTCACGGCGCGCCCCGCCGAACGCGGCGTCGAAACCGTGCTCGCGAATCGCGTCGAGCAGCGTCACCGTCTGCAGCGCATTGCGCGACGCGCGCGGCCCGGTCTCCTCGACGGCGCGGCCCTGACGGATCGACTCCTCGACCGATTCGACGATCAGCCGCTCGCCGATCTCCTGAACCCGGCGGTCGCGGAACTCGATCGCCTCGGGGAAGTTGTGACCGGTGTCGACGTGCATCACCGGGAACGGGAACGGGCCCGGCCGAAACGCCTTCTCGGCCAGGCGCAGTAGGACGATCGAGTCCTTGCCGCCGCTGAACAGCAGCACCGGGCGCTCGAACTCGGCGGCGACCTCGCGCATCACCTGGATGGCCTCGGCCTCGAGCGTGCGCAGGTGGGCGAGGTGGTAGGTGGCGGGCATCCGTGCAGGTGGCGGCGGTAGGACTTACTTCAACCGGGCGACACCGCTGGGAGCCCGGCTCCGACGGGGTTGACAATGACGCCGCGCGACTCAACATTAGGGGTGGTCGCCGGCTTTTGCAAGATCGCCCGCGGCCTGCCTGTATACCTGGATCATCGTGCGCGCCTGTTGCTCGAAGGTGAAGTCGCGCTCCACGCGCTCGCGACCGGCGAGCCCCATCGCACCCCGGCGTTGCGGCGAGTCGAGCACGGTGCGGATCGCAGCCGCCCACGCCCGCGGATCGCGCGGCGCGACCAGCCGGCCCTCGCGGCCGTCGTCGACGATCTCGCGCGGGCCGCCGACCGACGTCGCGACGACGGGCACGCGCATCGCCATCGCCTCGACCACGGCGCGCCCGAACGGCTCCTCCCACGACGGCAGTAGCAGCACGTCGAGCGCGGCCATGATCTCCGGCACGTCCTCGCGCTCGCCGAGCCAGTGCACCCGATCCTCGAGCGCGCTGGAGGCCACGAGCGCGCGCAGGCGCGCCACGTAGTCCTCGTTGGCAAAGCGCGTCGACGCTGCGACGAACTTGGCCGAGCCGACCAGCAGCAGATCGGCATCGACCCCCTGCTCGCGCAGCAGCGCGAGCGCCTGGATCGCCGTCTCCTGACCCTTCCACGGGGTGACCTGCGCGACGACCCCGAGCAGCGGCCTGTCGCCGATGCCGAGTGCATCGTCGAGGCGCGCGCGCGCGGCTGCGCGGTCGATCCGCGACGGGTCGAACCGCGCGAGGTCGACGGCGTTGTGGACGACCTCGACGTGCGTGCGCGGCGCGGCCGCGAGCACCGAGTCGGCCGTGTAGCGTGAGTTGGCGACCACCGTCGTCGCCGATCCGGCGACCAGGCGCAGCGTCGCGTCGCTCACGCGCCCCGGCGGCAGGCAGTCGCGGACGTGCACGACCGTCGGCGTGTCGCGCAGCCGCGCGAGCGCGAGCACGAGCCCAGCGCGGATCGAGTTGGCGTGCACGAGCTGCGAGCCCGCCTTCGTCACGGCGCGCCGAACCTGTCGCGCCGTGAGCGCCATCTCCACGAGCGCGCGCGGTGTATGCAGCGGATGCAGACGAAGACTGCCGGCCGTTCCCGTCAGCGGAGTTGTCGCGATGCCGTGCTCGCGCGCGAGCTCCTGCAGGCGCCCGTCGGGCGTCGCGAGCAGCGGCTCGACGCTCTGGCCGAGCGCATCGACCAGGTCGATCAGCGAGCGCTCGGCGCCGCTGACGACGGCGGTGTGGCTGACGTACAGGACCTTCATCGCCCGTCGAGCAGGTCGAGCAGCAGCATCTGCACACGCCCGGCGATCAGCGGCCACGCGTGCTGTTCGGCCCACACGCGCCCCGCCGCGCCGAGGCGCAGCGCGAGGTCGCGGTTGCGCAGCAGCGTCACGATCGCGCCGGCCACGGCGAGCAGGTCGAGCGGATCGACCAGCAGCCCCGTCTCGCCGTCGCGCACGGCGTCGAGCGCGCCGCCGACATTGCCTGCGACCACCGGCTTGCCGTACGCGCCGGCCTCGAGGAACGCGATCCCGAACCCCTCGCCGGCAAACGCGCCGGCCGGCAGCCTGCTCGGCATCGCCAGCAGGTCCGCGCGCCGCAGCCATTCGTTGCGCTCCTCGTCACCGATCGCCCCGAGAAAGCGAACCGCGTGGGCGACGCCATACGAGCGCGCGAGCGCCTCGATCGCCGGGCGCAGCGATCCTTCGCCGATCACGACCCACTGCGCGTCGGGGACCTGAGCGAGGACGAGCGCAAACGCGCGAACCATCGTGTCGTGGCCCTTGTAGCGCTCCTCCATCCGTGCCACGGTCACGACCGTCGGACGCTCGGCCGCGAGCGGCGCGGACTCGGCCGGCACGTCGGCGCCGGGTGGGACGACGCTCAGTGATCGAGGCTTGGCGCCCGTTGCGCGCACCAGGCCGACGGTGTACTCGCTGATCGCGATTGACAGGTCCGCCTCGCGCGCCGCGAACGCGGCAAGCCTCGGCTTCGCGCAGATCTCTTCGGCGTAGAAGTACTGCGCCGTCGGCGCTCCGGTCGCCCGCCGAATCGCCGACCCAGCCGGGCTGGTGACGATGTGCGCGCTCAGCGTCACGTCGGGCCGCACTTCCCGCGCGGCGCGCAGCGCCGCGAGGCTGAGCAGCGCCTGGCGCCCCCCGCGCAGGGCGCGGCCGCCACCCACGCGGCGTATATCCAGCCCGCTCGCCGCGTCGTGCTCGGCCGCGCCAGGCTCGTCGGGAGCTACGACGACCGTGTCAAATGCGCGGACGCCGCGCGCCAGTCGGTCGGCGACGGCCTGGATGCCGCCGCGCGCCGGCGGGAAGTCGGGAGTCACGAGCAGCAGGCGCGGTCGCCGTCGCCGATCCGGATCCGAGCCGGATCGCAGCCGCGCGAGCGCCGGCAGGCGCCTAGCGGGCTTCGCGGCCATGGAAGCGGTCGAGCCACAACCCGAGCGCGAGGAGCGGCCACAGCCTGTCGCTGTGGTCGTGGCTTGCCGCGAAGTGCTCGTCGGCCAAGCGGGTCGCGGCGACCGCGTCAAAGTAGCCCTCGCCGTACAGCGAGCCGTGTGCCAGCTGCTCCCGCAGAACCGGCTGCAGCGGCCCGCGCAGCCACTCGGCGGCCGGGACGCGAAACGCCGTCTTGCGATAGCGCGCGAACCGCCGGTCCGGGAGCACGCCGCCTCCGAGCAGCTCGTGCACGAGCGCCTTGCCGGCGCCCGCCAGGTGCACCGAGCTGTCGAGTGACCCGGCGAGCTCGGCCAGTCCACGGTGCAGGAACACCGTGCGCAGCTCCAGCGACGCCAGCATGCTCGCCCGGTCGGTCTTCACGAGCACGTCGTCAGGCAGGTAGTGCACCTGGTCGAGATGCATCAGCCAGCGCGCGGCCGGGCCGCCGTCGAGCGTTCCGGCGCGGCCGCGAAGATCGGCGAGCAGCCTGGCCCGATCGAGCTCGCCCAGGCTCGGCCCGTACAGCTCGTCGCGGCGATGGCGGCGTTCGGATGTGACCCAGTCGAGGTTCCGCTCCAGGATCGGCGCCGGCCCGAGCCGCGCCAGCGCACGCGCAGCCTGTGGCGCCCAGCGCGCCGATTGACGCAGCGCGCCGGTGAGCGAGCGCGTCGCCGCGTCCGGCAGCGCGGCCTGTGCTCGGCGCGCGCGTTCGAGCCAGCGGTAGCGCGGATATCCGCCGAACAGCTCGTCTGCCCCCTCCCCCCCGAGCGCGACCGTCACGCGCGGGCGCGCGAACTCCGACAGCGCATGCAGCGGCACCGTCGCGCGATCGCCGAGCGGCTGGTCCAGCTGAGCCAGCAGTTGCGGCACGCGCTCGGCGACGTCCGCCTGGGTCAGCGTGACCTCGTGGTGCTCGGAGTCCAGTCGCCGTGCGATCGTGCGCGCGCGCTCGGTCTCGTCGACCGCGCCGATGTCATAGCCGACCGTGAACGTCTTCAGTCGCTGCGAGGAGGCCCTGGCCGCCGTCGACGCGACGAGAGTCGAATCGACGCCACCGCTGAGGAACACGCCGACGGGCACGTCCGCGACCATCCGCGTGCGGACCGACTCCTCGAACAGCGCGGCCACCTCGGCGGCGAGCTCCTGGCGCGACTCGTGGCGGCGAATCGCGACCTCCGGCGGGGACCACCATCTGCGCTCGTGCGCGCCGCCGTCCCGGGTCCAGCTGAGCAGCGTCCCCGGCTCGAGCTGGCGAACGCCCGAAACGATCGTGCCCGGTCCAGGTACGTAGGCGAACACGAAGAACGCATCGAGCGCATAGCGATCGAGCTCGCGCAGGCTCGGCTCGACCGCGAGCAGCGCGGTGAGCTCGGATGCGAATAGCAGCTCGCGTTCGCGCTCGTGCACGAACAGCGGCTTCTCCCCGAAGCGGTCGCGCGCGAGCAGCAGGCGACGCTCGCGCTCGTCCCACACGGCGAACGCGAACATCCCCTCCAGCGCGTGCACCATCGCATCCCCGTACTCCTCGTAGAGGTGCACGAGCACCTCTGTGTCGGTCCCGGTCGCGAAGCGATGACCGCGCCGCCGCAGGTCGTCGCGCAGCTTGGGGTGGTTGTAGATCTCGCCGTTGAACGCCGCCCAGACGGTGGCATCCTCGTTGCTCAGCGGCTGGTGTCCGCCGGCGACGTCCATGATCGACAGCCGTCGCGCGCCGATGCTCACCTCCGCGCGCGGATCGGTGTGGACGCCTTCGTCGTCGGGCCCGCGATGACGCAGCATCGCGCACATCGCCTCGACGAGGCGCCCATCGCGGTCCTGCGTGCTCCCGGCGATCCCGCACATTCGGGCAACATAGATGATCGCCAGCCGCTCAGACTGACCTGAGCGCCGCTATCAAGACGAGCCGCGCGCTTGCCGATAGACGAGCCAGAGCGTCGCTCGCAGATACCAGCGCCCGGTTCTTCGACAGCAAGGAGCAACGTGCCAAACCGCCTCTCGACCCCCTTCCTGACGAGCCTTCTGATCTGCGCGGCGGCCCTCTTTAGTTCGGCTCCCGCAGCGAGCGCGTCGCCTGAATCGCGGGAAGCACAGCGCGCCGCACACCAAGCCGCACGCGCTGCGCGCGAAGCGCAACGGGAGGCAAGGCAGACGGAACGCGCGCGGCTGCGCCGCGAACGCGAAGAGCTCCGTGCGGCGCGCGCAGCCGAACGCGCCGGGAACGACGCGACAAAGACCGAACCCGCTCCGGGCGAAGGCGCCGACGTTCACCCGACGCCCGTCGTACCCCCCATCAGCGGACCGGTACACGCAACGTGTGCGCTCAGCGCGGAACCGAGCGCTCCCAGCGTGACGACCGGCGAAGCGGTGACGATCTCGGGCAAGCTGACCTGCCCGACGCCCGAACAAGCCTCCGGGCAGGACGTCACGGTCTACCGGCACGAGCCTGGCGGCCCGCCATCGGCTCGCATCATCGTGGGCACCGTCACCACGGCGCAAGACGGCTCCTACCAGTTCCACAGCGCCGGCCTGACCGCGAGGAGCACGTTCCTGCTGCGGAGCGCCCACACGCCCCGCCGCGCACGCGTCGACGTCCAGGTCGATGCCGGGATCAGCCTGCAGGGGCCGGCGGCCAGCGGCGCGGCGCTGACGATGTGGAACGGACACCTCGCGCGCTCCACAAACGTCGCCGACTTCTCCGGCACGGTCGACCCGCAGGCAGCCGACACTGGCGTGGCGCTGAAGGTCCGCTACGGCAACGGCGCGTGGCGCAGGGTCGCGGTCACTCGGACCGACGCGCAGGGCAACTTCAGCTTCCGTCACCGTTTCAGGTACGCAGGAGCAGTGAGCGTGATCGCCGTGACCCGCCCGCGGGGGGAGCGCCGCACCGCCTCGGCCGAACTCAACTACACGATCGTGCAGGCGCAGAACCCCGCGCTCACGATCGGCCAGCCCACGACGGCACCGCCGGCGGTGCTCGCGCCGGCGCCCGGGCAAACGGCGCTCGCGCCAGAACCGACGACGATCGCCGGGGTCGCGAGCGCGGGAGGCGGCCAAACGGTGACGCTGCTCTCGCGCGCGCTTGGAAGCGGCAATTACACGCCCGTAGCCACAGCCGTATCGGCCGCGAGCGGCGCCTACTCGTTCACGGTCGCTCCCAGCGCGACGACGTTCTATGAGGTGGCGAGCGCCGGACAGCACTCGACGCCGGTGCGCGTCGAGGTGAGCTAGCCGTCCAGTGGACGGGCGAACCAGTTGACGACATCCGTGCTCGCCGCGAAGGTCGCGCGCGCGCAGGGGCCGTCGCCGGTGATCGTGAAGATCTCGTAGCCGAGCTCGCGCAGCGAGTCAAACAGCGCCACCGACGGTGAGCCGTACAGCGCTGCGGCGGCCGCGACGTGCTCGAAGATGACGAGCGGTTTCTTGTCCGCGAGGACGCTGCTCCCGCCCTGCACGACCTGCAGCTCGGCCCCCTCGACGTCGATCTTGATCACGCGCGGCTCCAGCTCGGCGAGCTCGATGTCGAGCGTCGAGAGCGAGACCTCGATGTACTCGGGCGCGCCGCGCTCGTCGCTGACCTCCGGGCTGCGGCGCAGCCCGCTCCAGCCGTCCATCGTCCGGAAGTGACAGAACTCGGCGGTGCCGGGCTGCGCGCTCAGGGCGAGCCGACGGGTGTCGACCTGCGGGAACGACAGGCCGAGCTCTGCCGCCAGCTGCGGGATCGGCTCGAACGCGACGTGCCGGCCCTCCGGGGCAGTGGCGAGCGCCGCAGCGAGCAGTTGGCCGCGATTCGTGCCGACGTCGACGTACGTCGCGTCGCGACGAAGCGCAGCCGCGAGCACCGCCTTGATCGCGATCTCCTCGTGCAGCAGCTGACGCGGGCCGGAGTAGAACGAGGCGACCAGCTCGGGGCGCTCGACGCGCCGGGCGACCGCAGACAGCGCCCTGTGCGTCAGCGACATCGCAGACCGTCCCGTCGCAGCGGATGCGCTTGCTCGATCGTCACGAGGGCGTCGAGGCGAGCGGCGTGTCGCGCGGGGCGTCGCCGGCGCGGTCGCTGGCGGCGCCCGGCGCCGGCCTGGCGGCGGGCCGCAGGCGCCCGAGCAGCGGCCGCCAAACGGCTTGCGCGACACTCGTGAACGTGTCCCGGGGGGCCGGCGATGGCTGGGCGCGCCGCACCGCGACGCGCTCAGCGCGAATCAGCTGGTTGCCCTGCAGCGGCGCCTCCACCGTCAGCGCATCGAGATCCGGTGGCTCGGCGTCCGAGTCCACCATCGCGAGGATCTGGCGTATGACGCCGTACGGGTCTGCGAGGAAGTCCTCGTGTCGCACGAACAGTCGGCGGTCTCTTGGGTGCGTCAGGAACGTGGCGATCGAGAGCAGCTGGGTCAGCCAGAGGTCGGCGTTCATCGTCAGCTTGCGCCAGCGGATCTCCGCCAGCTCGTGAGGGCTGAGCTCGCGCGTGTTGGAGGCGACGACGCTGCGTGCATCGCGCACGAGGTAGATCAGGCGCACGTCGATCCCGGGCAGCTCTCGCAGCTCCCTCGCGCGCAGCGGGAAGTGCGACGTGTCGATGACGCAGCTGGCTCCCGCGGCGTCGGCGACCGCTTCGACCAGCTGCTGGGCGACCCGCCGGTACGCCGGCCGCAGCCGCCGTCGCGCCGGCCAGCGGTCCACTCGAAAGCTCGCCGAAGAACGCTCGAGGCACCAATTGGCGCTCCCGCCGAACAGGCCTTCAGCGTCTGACACACGCTCCTTCACGCTGTTCCAGAAGGCTTGGCGGTCAGCCGCTCCCCAGCGGGGTGCAGCGGCCGTGACCAGCCACTCCTCGAGCTCGCCCGCGTAGAAGAACCCGTCGCAGTTGCCCAACGTAATACCGAGGATCGTGCTTCCGCTGTGACCGGCTCCCATCACGTAGACGAGCCGGACGCGGCGTTCGCCGGACGTCTCGCCGGATCGTCGTCGCATGGGGGGCAATCTACCGATCCGGGGCCGTCGCAACGTCGGATCGGCCGATGACCGCGCCGCTATCATCGGCGCCGAAGCTGCGGCGTGACGGATCGCGCGGCGGCACTTGAGAAAGAGCACGAGATCGCGGGGAAGACAAGATCGATCCTGTTCGTCACACCGCTGTGGACGAGGGACGGCGGCGTTGCGGCGCACGTCGAGGCGAGCGCGACGGCACTGGCACGTGCGGGGATCGACGTGCACGTGCTCGCCGTGCGCGACGAGACGTCGCGATCGTCGCCGGGCGTCACCGTCCACCCTTCACGCGAGCTGTTCGACTCAGGACAGCCGCCGGAGCGGCGTGTCGGTGACGCGCTCGCGCGCGTCTACTCGGTGATCCACACCCACCAGTTCGACGATCCGTCGCTCACCGCTCACCTGCGTCGCCGCGCGCCGTTGGTGAGCAGCATCCACGGCTTCTCGGCGTGCACCTCCGGCGTGCACTACTTCCGTCCGGGCCAGGAATGCCAACGCGCCCACGGCCCCGGCTGCATCCCCAACCTGATCGCGCGAGGTTGCGCGCACACCCGCGATCCGCGGTGGCTCCCGGACAGCTATCGCCGCGCGACCGCCGCTCGCGCCTCGCTGCGGACCGCGGACCTGACGATCTCCTACTCGCGCACGATCGATCGTCACCTGAAGACCAACGGCATCTCCAGGCGGACGATCGCGCCGCTGTTCAGCACCGTCCCGGTCGTGCACGGCTCCGGCCACGAGAACCGCCGGCGGGTCGTCTTCGCCGGACGGCTGGTGCGGCCGAAGGGCGCCGACGTGCTGATTCGCGCGGCGCGCGACGTCGACGCGGAGTTCGTGATCTGCGGGACCGGCAGGGAGCTCGAGCCGCTGCGCCGGCTCGCGTCGCGGCTGCACGTGAGCGAGCGCGTGTCATTCGTCGGCTGGCTGGCGCCCGAGCAGCTCGCGCGCGAGCTGGCCGAAGCGTCGGTCGTCGCGATTCCCTCGCTCTGGCCGGAGCCCTTCGGGCTCGTCGGGATCGAGGCGCTTGCGGCCGGGCGTCCCGTCGTGGCAAGCGCCACGGGTGGCGTCGAGGACTGGCTCGAGCACGGGCGCTCCGGGCTGTGTGTGCCGGCGGGTGATCCGCGCGCGCTCGCGCGCGCGCTCTCGGAGCTGCTCGCGGATCCGGCGCGGCAGTCCTCGATGGGGGAAGCCGGCGCCATCGCCGTGGGTGAACGCTTCACCGAGCGTCACCACATCGAGGCGCTGCTCGCGGCCTACGACACGGCCAGGCAACGCTGGGAGGAGAACGTCGATTCCCGTTGATCGCGCCACCGGTCAGGCGCCGGCAGATGCGGCAGCGCCCGGGCCGGCCCCCAACCCGCCCGGCATCCCCGGGGCACCGGGCGACACGCGCGAGCGGCTGATCTGCATCTGCAAGCGGCTCGCGCCGGCGACGACCCCGACGGCGGTTCGCACGAGCAAGCTGATCGCGCGACTGGCCGCGAACTGGGATGTAGAGATCCTGACCGAGACGAGCGGCGCGCCGTCATCCGATCGCGTCGCTGTGAACTTCGTCCGGTCGCGCCGGCCGGCGCGCCTGCTCCGCCTGGCGCAGACCCTGCGGCTGAGCAAGCTGCTCGAGCTCGTGATCTGGCCCGACGACTCGATCTTCTGGGTGCTGCCGGCGATCGTCGCCGGGCGCAGGATCGTCAAGCGAAGCGCGCCGAGCGCGATCGTCGTTTTCATGATGCCTTACTCCGCCGGCCTGATCGGGCTCGCGCTGGCTCGAATGACGGGCCTGCCATTGATCCTCAACCTCGACGACTCGCCCACGTGCACGGACATGCACCCGTACTTTCCCTCGCGCCTGCATTACCGACTCGCGCGCGCGCTCGAGGATCGCTATGCGCGCTCGGCAGACGCGATCGTCTACGTCTCGCAAACGAACCTCGAGCGCGTCTCTGCGAGGCAGCCGGCGGGCGTCGCCGAGCGATTTCATCTCGTCCGCTACGGCGCTGACGAAAGCGAGTTCCAGACGGTGACGCCGAGCGGCGACGGCTTCGAGATCGCCTATGTCGGCGCGATGGCCGGATGGTGGGCGTTGATCGACCAGGCCAGCCCGCCGAGCCGGCTCAAGCGCATCTACGGCGCCTGGACGCGCCTGGGCCGCTACCGGCTAGTGGAGCTGGACGTCCTCACCGCCTCTCCCGCGGTCATCGGCCAAGCGATCGAGCTGGCGGTGGCCGACCACCCGCAGTGGCGCGACCGCGTTCGGATGAGCGTCTACGACAACGTCTATTCGCGCCCGCTGGTGACGCGTGCGCTGACGGCAGCCGGCATCGATCGGGTGGTGACCGCGCGCGAGCCGGTCGCGCACGAGCGCGTCGGGGAGATCCTCGCCGGCGCCGATCTGCTGTTCCTGACGCTTCCGCGCCGCGTCGACGGCTCGCCGGGAGGTCGGATCTCGGCGAAGACGTACGAGTATCTGATGACCGACAGGCCGATCCTCGCCGCGGTGCCGCGCGGGGAGAGCTGGAACTTCCTCGCCGACAGGCCCGGCGTGTGGCTGGCCGAGCCAGACGACGTCGAGGCGATGCGCGCGGTCGTCGTCGAGCTGGCGGCGGCAAAGTTCGCGGGCGCGCCGCCCGCGTTCGCTCGCGAGAGCGCGCGCGAGGAGATCTCCTACGCGAGCCGTGGCGGCGAATTCGAAAACGCGATCCGTGCCGGTATCGCGCGTAAGCGCCGCCGGCAGCCCGCCCGCTGACCTCAGCCGGCCCCGCTGATCGCGCGCGCGAGCGCGTCGCCGACGATCCGCGCGCTCTGCTCGACGCTCATCACACGCTGCGCGAACGCGCGTCCGCGCTCACCCTGGCGCGCGCGCTCGGCATCGTCGGTGAGCAGTCGCGCCAGGGCGCTTGCGAGCGAGCGCGGATCGGGTGGCACGACGATCGCCGCACCCGCCCCCAGCAGCTGCGGCCAGCTGTTGCGCCCGTCGAGCGCGACAACCGGACGACCCGAGGCCAGCGACGCGGCGAGCGTCGTCTTTCGCGACGTCGGCCCCCCGCGCTCGGCGAACAGGATCACCGTGCAGCGGCTGAGCTCGTCGGAGAGGTCCTGAGCCGGCAGCCGCCCCGAGAAGTCGACCGCGCCGGTGAGACCCCGCTCGTCGACCGCCTGCTGCCATCGCGCGCCGGCCGGCGACGCGCGGCCGGGCGCGCCGAGCAGCACGAGCTCGAGCTGTTCACCGTCATCGCGCAGCAGGCGCAATGCATCGAGCACGACGTCGGCGGCGACGCCCTCGTGCGCGTAGCCGAACAGTCCAAGTCGCGCGATGCGAGCGCCATCGGGGGCGCGTTCTGCGGGTGCAGGGAGGTTTGAGAACACCGGGGCGACGAACGTCTGCCGGCGCACCAGCCACGGGCGCGCGCGAAACCACTCGGCGCGGGCGTCGCTGGAGACGACGATCGCTGCCGAGGCACGAACGACCTCGATCAACGCCAGCCGCTGCGTCGCCGCCCAGACCTTGCCGCGCACTCCACCGAGGCTCCACGGATATGCGAACTCGTGCATGAAGGTCACGAGCGGAACCTGGCGATCGCGCAGGGCGGCGAGCACAGGCCTGACGAACAGCGGCACGCCACGATGAGAGAACGCGAACACCGAGTAGTGCAGCAGCAGCGCGTCGGGGGGCGTCCGCTGGAGCTCGTCCGTCAGGGACCGCGCCCAGGCCCGCAGATCGGCGCGCTCGGCAGCGAGCGTCTTGCCCCGGCGCGAGAGCCAGCGCAGCCCGCACGAGCAACCAGCGTCGCCGAGCGCCGCTGCGAGCAGGACGGCGTGATCGTGCACGCCACACGGCTGATCGATCGACATCCCGATCGAGTCGATGCGAGCGCCGACCGCGAGCCGCTCGAGGGCGCCGTCCGCGGTCGTCGAGCGACCGATCGTCGCCACGGCGCTCTGCTCACCGCCCCTCGAACAGCTCGCCGCGGTACGCCGCGTCGATCGCCGAGGCCAGCGCATCGAGGTCTCCCGTCGGAAGGACGAGGCCGGCGCGGGGCGATTCGATCAAGTCCTTCATCCCCGTGTCGTCGCTGACGATCACGGGAACGCCGCACGCAAGCGCCTCGGCAGGCGCATAGCCGAAACCGTCCTCGAACGCAGCGTGCACGGCGATGGTCGCGCGCTGTAGCCGCGGCAAGGGATCGCCCGGTCCCGCTTCGATCCGTCGATCGTCGGCGCACGCTCCTTCGACGAACCGGCGCATCCCGCGCGAGCCCCACCCGCCGACGAGCGTGAGCCTGAGATCGTCGTACGGCAGCCGTCGAACCGCGTCGATCAGCAGCGGAACGCCCTTGTGCACGGCCAGGCTGCCCGTGTAGACGATCTCGAAGCGACCGGAGCGCTGCGGGTCGCTGGATCGATCGAAGCGCGGGTGAGGCGTCAGCGGGAACCACGCCAGCCGTTGCTGGGGAAACCCCTCCTCGAGAAACGACTCGTAGCTGTAGCGAGAGGCGACGTAGACCTGAGCCGACCGCTCGTACTCGCGCAGGTTGCGGCGCAGCATCCGACTCGCCCACGACCCTTCGAGTGGATACATCCGCCGCGCACGCTCGTGCTGGCGGATCACGCGACGCATGTGCGAGTTGGCCGATACGAGCGCGACCGAGCGATAGCCCGCGCCGCTCGCCGCCTCGAATTGGATCAGCGCCTGGCCGTTGAAGGCGATCAGGTGCTCGGCCGCGGGCAGGCGCCGCGCGGCGTATGCGTCGAACTCCGCGGCGGACGCTCGCGCACGCAGGCCCGGCGTCAGCGGCAGCGGCAGATCCAGCAGCCTCGCCGCAAGCGCGGCCCAGGCCGGCGAGTCGCGATCGGCGCGGGGGTCGCGACGGCGGTCGGCACCGGAGATGGAGAAGCCCTGCTGCCCGCGCCGTGCAAGCGCGTCAAGCAGCTCCTGCAGGTGGCGCCCGAGCCCACCGGTGCCGATCGGCGCCGAGCACGAGACCGTCACGGCGCCGTCGGGCAGCGCCCGCTCCTGTTCGCCGGCGACGCGCTCGCGCCAGCCGGCTACGCTCGGTCCGTTGCCCTGCCCACCGAACGCGCTGGACTCAGTCGAGACGGTCATAGCCCCAGAGCCCGACGAGGTCACGCCCGAGGAGCTCGCTCGCGGCGACAACCTCATCGCGGTAGCGGATCCGCAATCGACGCATCACGGTCGGGTCCGGCGGCCGCGGCGGCGCGAAGACCGCCCGCCGCTTCAGCGCGTGCAGCGCACGGCGGCGCGCCCGCTGCGGCGTGACCGCCTTGATCGCGCCCTTCACCACGTGCGAGACCGGCCCCCGACCAACGCTGACCGCGTGGACCAGCTCGTTGACGCGCTGCGAGCGGGGACGAACCGTCTCGTTGGCCTCCAAACTCGTAACCGGCGCGTGGTCCTCGACGCCCAAGAAGCGGCAAACCTCTGCGACCGTCCCGTCGTTGTCGGCCCGGAAGTCGTCATAGATCAGCACCTTCACCTGATCGGCGGGGAACGCGGCGTAGAACCGCTGGAGCTGCTCGGAGTAGCGCACGAACTCCGAGTACAGGAGCATCTGCGGGAAGTAGGTGTGACGAGGCACCGATTTGCCCTCGACGCGCTCGGCCTCGAGCTCCATCGCGCGGCCCAGATCGGGCTCTACCTCGGTGTAGACTTCGAGCAGCTGGAGGTGGAGTGAGCGCAGGAAGCTCGCCGGCTCTCGCAGGATGGCGACGATCCGCGCGGCCGGGTTGACGGTCGCGATGTTGGCGGCGGCGGTTCTCGACCACAGGTAGTACGCGGTCGCGTCTCCGACCGTCTGACCGGGGCGCGAGGCGGCGAACCACTCGGCGTACTCGGACAACGTTCGAGGCGTTCCCTGTGGTCTCGGGGGAGTGCGCCAGTGCAGCTCCTCGGCGAAGAACCACGGCTCCTTGTCGTCGGGCATGAAGATCTCGGGCTGGACCTTGAGCATCTGGTGCAGCGCCGTGGTCCCGCACTTCGGATGCCCGACGACGAAGAAGTCGGGGATGATCCCCGCGAAAGACGGTGGACGCGTGAGGTCGATCGATCGCGTCGTCTCCCCGCTTGAGCGGCCGAGCGTTCGGGACATGGCGAGAGGCTAGCGATCCTCTCCGGCGCCCGGCCGGCGCCAGCTCAGACCGCGTGCCCTGCGGCCGCCAGCTGCGACGCGTGGCGGAAGTAGAGGTTGTCCCGCTGGAGCGCCGTTCTCGTGTCGAAGGCCTCGACCCGTCCGTCGACGATCACCATCACGCGGTCGCAGCTCTCGAGCGTCGACATCCGGTGGGCGACGATGAACATCGTGAGGTCGCGGTGGATCGCCTTCAGCGAGGCGCTGATCAACGACTCCGACTGCGGGTCGAGCGCGCTCGTGGGCTCGTCGAGGATGAGTACGTCCGGCTCGGCGGCGAGTGCGCGGGCGAGGCAGATCCGCTGCTGCTGGCCGCCGGACACGGCGTCTGCGCGAGGACCGATGGTCGCCTGGTAGCCGCCGGGCCAGCTGATGATGTCGTCGTGGATGTGCGCCAGGCGGGCCGCGCGTTCGAGCTGCTCGTCGGTGAGGTCGCGGAAGAAGCGGATGTTGGCCGCGACCGAAGCGTGCAGAAGGCGCGGTTCCTGCGGGACGTAGGAGACGAGTCGGTGCCAGTCGTCGTCGGCGATGCTCGCGGCAGGCGAACCGTTGACCAGATAGCGGCCTTCGGTCGGCGGGCGCAGCCGCAAGAGCAGCTGGACGAGCGTCGACTTGCCTGCCCCCGACGGGCCGACGACTCCGATCGCTTCGCCGGCCCGGACCGTGAAGTCGATGTCCGACAGCACCCTGGTCTGCGGTCGATAGGCGAAGGAAACGTGTTGGAAGCTGAGGGTGTCGATCGCCGGCGCCGGCTCGCGGCCCTCTTCGACGGCGTTCTCGCGGTACTCCTCGATGGTCTGCTGGACGCGCTTGACGAATGGCAGCGACTGCACGAGGCCTTGATAGCTGGACTGGATCAGCTGTCCGGCCATCCCCGCGCGAAGCAGCAGCAGCAACACTCCTGTCAGCGAGCCCGCGTGGGTGGCGCCGGTCAGGTGCAGGACCCAGATGCCCGCCACGAGCAGCAGGTAGATCAGGCTCTGATAGATGTTCGAGGTCAGGCGGGCGAAGATCATCGAGCGGAA
>DASXIJ010000002.1:0-89779 GCA_036498045.1 Solirubrobacteraceae bacterium | reverse complement strand
CGCGCTGATCGCCTTCGCGCCGTCGCAGTACAAAAGCGCGCACCGCGAACTGAGCAAACTGGCGCAGCAGCAGAGCATCCAAGACGACCTGCTGGCGCTCGTGCGAAACCACTCGATCAACCTGCGCTGCGGACCCGTCGGTGTGCCCAACCACGCGCCCGTGCCGCTGCTCGCGCTGTTCCTGCAGACGAGCCCCGCGAACGTGATCAGCGCTCAGAACGCGACGATCGAAGCGGGTCAGTACGTCGACCCGGCGAGCAAAGAGGTCGAAGACGACTACGTGCTCGACCCGCACGACCCGCACCGGCCGGTGAACGTGCCGCCGGGGTTCCTCGAGGCGCACGCGAACGGCTCGTGGCTGATCTTCCAGCGCTGCGCGTAGCGCGCACGCGAAGTGGACGCATCATGGGATTTGCTTTGAGTGGACCGTGCACCCCGCGTCGAGACACCGCCTGCCGGACGCCTGATCGCCACCCACGACTCCGGTCCGGGAGCTCCCGCTGCGCCTGCCGGGGATCGCTTAAGGCTGCTTCCTTCCGGACCTGACCTGGTTCACAAGCCGACACCGCGCGGGACCCGGACCATCGACGTCCCGGACGCCGGGACGACCGGAGCGGAATCCCTCGGAGGGGAATTCGGCTCCGCTAGAGCGGATTGCGGATTCAGGGCACCGCTACCTCCCCGCCTAGCACGGTCCGCGATCGATCGTAGCGCCGATCGGCGTTCGCCAGCGCTGGTGGCCACTGTCGCCGGGTCGCGCGGCGCGACCCTGCACGCGCGCCCGGTCAGTCCGTTAGGCTGCGCGACCGTGAACAGCTCAAGCGGTTCCTCCCCACGACTCGCCCGCGCGCGAACGCGCGCCCTGATCCTCCTCGTTGCGCTCGCGGGCGCGACGCTGCTCGCTGGGTGCGGCGGCAGCAGCAGCTCGAGCGGAACGATCGGCGTCGGCAACGAGAACACGTCCGACCAGACGCTCGTCAAATCGGGCGAAACGCCCACCGCGACGACGCCGACGAGCGGCCCGCTGGCGACCGAACCGAAGGTCACGCCGCCGAGCGGCCCACCGCCGACGAAGCTCGAGAAGAAAGACCTGATCGTCGGGACGGGCAAGGAAGCGAAAGCGGGCGACACCGTCACGGTCAACTACGTCGGCGTCCTGTACAACGGCGGCAAGGAGTTTGACGCGTCGTGGAAACGCAAAGAACCGTTCCAGTTCAAACTCGGCCAGGGTCAGGTCATCAAGGGCTGGGACGAAGGCGTCCCGGGTATGAAAGTCGGCGGGCGCCGCGAGCTCGTGATCCCGTCCGAACTCGCGTATGGCAAGACGGGCTCGCCGCCGACGATCCCGCCGAACGCGCCGCTCGTGTTCGTGATCGACCTGCTCGGCACGTAGGGCCAGCGGCCGATCGTCCCGTTCGCGCTCAGCGCAGCGGCGGCTTCGATCCGCTTGCGACGCGCGTGCGACGGTGACCAAGCCGGCGCCCGTCCACCCCGCCCGGCGCGCCGGTGGGCGACGCTCGCCGCCCTCGTGCTGGCCGCGCCCGCGCTCGTGTTGGCCGGCGGGTGCGCCGGCTCGAGCAGCCACGCGACGCCCGCGGCGCTGGCGCTCGAGCGCGAAGACCTCGTCGCCACGAGCCACGCGCTGCGCGAGCTGCGAGCTCCCGTCGCGCGATCGGTCGCCGCGACGAAAGCCGTGTGGCCGCTGATCGCAAACGGCCTGCCCGCCGACGTCGGAGTCATGTCGCGCTCGCCCGCCGCGGCGCGCGCCGGGTCGACGGCGGCGCAGCTGCGCCTGCCCGCCCTGTTCGGCGAAGCTCACGCGCGCACGCTGACCGGACCGTCGTCGCAGATCGCCGGGCTCGTGCGCAGCTACGCGCTGCTCTCTACGCGCGGATGGAAGCTGCTGTTCGCGTCGATCGCCCAGATCCAGTCGGGCACGCCGACCGCCGCGAGGTTCGCGCGCGCGAACGCGCCGCTGTACATCGAGAGCATCTTCGATGCGAACTTCACGCTCGCGCAGATCGGCAAGAAGCTGCTGGCCGGATACCACAACCTCGGAGGCCCGGGCAAGTTCGGCGCGGCGCTCACCAAGGCCGAAGTCGACGCGCTCGCCGGCGCGTACTCGGAAGCCGACGACCGGCTGCATCCGCACGTCGGCGTGCGGCTGGGCAGCTAGCGCAAGGACGTCGTTCCAGCCGGCGCATGCGCCGGCTGGCCGGGCCGTGCATGCACGGCCCGGCCACCGCCGCACATGTGCGGCGGTGAGTCCACGTCGCATGCGACGTGGACATGACAAGATCACGATCGAGTCAACGACGAGGGGGAGGATGAGATGGCCGATCGCAACCGCCGGATGGTGCTCGCCGAGCGCCCGACCGGCATGGTCGACGAGCGCACCGTGCGTCTGGAGGAGTCAGACGTGCCCGAGCCCGCCGACGGCGAGGCGCTCGCGCGCGTGCGCTTCCTGTCGATCGACCCGACGATCCGCACGTGGATGGACGACGCGCCCGGCTACCTGCCGCCGATCGGGCTCGACGAGGTGATCCGCAGCGGCGGCATCGCCGAGGTCGTCACCAGCAACTCAGACGACTACGCGCCCGGCGATCTGCTGTTCGGCTTCACCGGCTGGCAGGACTACGTCCTCGCGAGCACCGCCGGCGGCTATCAGCGCCTGCCCGACGGCGTCTCGCCGACGCTTGCGCTCAGCCTGTTCGGGACGACGGGAATGACCGCGTACTTCGGGCTGATCGACGTCGGCAGGGTCAAGGAGGGGGATGTCGTCGTCGTCAGCGGCGCCGCCGGCGCGACCGGCTCGACCGTCGGGCAGATCGCCAAGATCAAGGGCGCCAGCAAGGTGATCGGCATCGCCGGAGGTGCGGCCAAGTGCTCGTGGATCGCCGACGAGCTCGGCTTCGACGAGACGATCGACTACAAGTCAGACGACATCGCCGCGCGCCTGCGCCAAGCCGCGCCTGACGGGATCGACCTGTTCTTCGACAACGTCGGCGGCGAGATCCTCGACGCGTGCCTTGCGCAGCTCGCGCTGCGCGGGCGGATCGTCCTGTGCGGCGCGATCTCCAGCTACAACGACCGCGGATCGCTGACCGGTCCGGCCAACTACCGCAACCTGATCATCAAGCGCGGCCGGATGGAGGGCTTCTTGATCCTCGACTACTTCGACCGGCTGCCCGAGGCGCAGGCGCAGATGGCCCAGTGGCTGGCCGAAGGCAAGATCAAATCGGCCGAGCACGTCGTCGACGGGCTCGAGAACGCGCCCGACGCGCTCAACCTGCTGTTCACCGGCGGCAACACCGGCAAGGTGATCGTGCAGGTCTGAGCTGGGCCGGCTCAGCCGGTTCCCGGAGCGGCGCGGTCGGTGACGATCGCGGGCGGCTCCAGAACGTTCGCTGCGACGCCGTCTCCAGGTGGGTTGGCTCGACCACTCGGTCCTCGACAGCGGCGGGCGCACCACCTTCGGAAGCGAAGCCCATCGAGCAGCGCGTCGCGGGAGGCCCACGCCGCACGCTTGCGGTGCCTGCGCAGGGTTGATCTAAAGGCCCGCGGTGTTTTTGCCGATGGGGTGCAAATGGGTTAGTCCAACCGGGCTAGTTCGAAAGTCCAACCGGACTGCGCGACCCAAGACAACAAAGGGGCCTCGAGAAATGACCAACGTCCATCTGCAGTGTGGGGGCGTGCGCGCGTTCTCGGCGATCGTCTTGGCTTGCTTCGCCGCGGTCTTGCCGGCGTCGGCCGCACTCGGCGCCACGTCCGAAGACAAAGCTGAATTCTCAGTTAAAGCCGGATCGCTGTCGTTCTCGACGGCGCCGTCGATGCCGACATTGAAAGAAGTCACGCTTACGGGCGGGTCGCAGACCACGAACACGACCATGACGAACTTCGGCGTCCAGGACGCCACCGGCGCCGGCTCGGGATGGAACACCACCGTCGCCGGGCAGTCCGGCACCGAAAAGAGCGCCGTGTTCGCGCAGTACTGCCCGACCGCCACGTGCGGAACCGACGTCAAAGGCTATGTGCCGAGCGGCGCGACGCTTCCGGCGAGTTCGCTGACGTTGAACAGCACCGGCGCGAGCTTCTCGGCCCAGAGCGGCTCGACCGGCACGGCGCCGACGCTGCAGTGCTCGGCCTCGTGCAACGTCGACAGCGCATCCGCCGTGAAGATCGCCTCGGCCGCCGCCAGCGCGGGGATGGGCACGTGGCTCACGACCGGCTTCAGCGCCACAAGCCTCGCACTCGCCACCTCCTCGACGCTGAAAGCGCTCTCCAACGGCGAGATCTACCGCGTGAACCTGTTGTGGACGCTCAGCACGGGCCCGTAGCCGCGCGACAGCAACGGCAGGACAGCAGGGAGGATCGGCGAATGGGAGGAGCATGAGTCGATCCGCCCGGGCGCGGTCACGTCCGCGCGCGCGCCGGCGCGTGTGGATGAGACACGGCGCGGCGGCGTTTGCAGCTTTCGCGATCTTGTGCGGGGCGTGCGACGTGGCGTCCGCGCGCGCCGGCTCGAGATCGTCGCTGATCGTGATTCCGTCTCCGGCTTCGGGGCCATCGCTGAGCTACTTCAAGCTCTCCACCGGGCACGGACGCCTCGCGCGGGCGGGAACGATCGCCCTGCGCAACCCGACCCGCAGGCGGCTGCACGTCGTGCTCGATCCCGTCGCCGGGGCCACGATCGACACGCTCGGATCGACGTACGGCCTTCCCGGTTCGGCCGGGCGCGGGCCAGCGAGCTGGCTGCGGTTGGGTCGGCGCGGGGTCACGCTCGCGGCGGGCGCGACCGTCGTCGTTCCGATCTCGGTCCACGTACCCGCCAACGCGGGCGCCGGCGACTACCTCGCCGGCGTCGCCGTCGAACAACTCGACCAGCAGGCGAGAAGCGCGATCCGTGGGGGCGTGTCAGCCGCGAGCGTCGTGCGCTACGCGATCGGCGTCGAGACCTCGATCCCCGGGCCACGGCACCCGCTGATCCAGTTCACCGGAGCCCGGCTCGAGCACCAGCCCGCCGGGCTGTCGTTCCTGTTGGAGGCGCACAACCCTGGCAACGTGATCCTCCAGAGCGTGGCCGGCAGGGCGCTGATAACCCAGGGGTCGCGGGTGGTGGCACGCGCACCGCTTGGACCTGGCACGTTCGTTACCGCGACGTCGATCGGCTACCCGATCCTCACCCCCCGCGAGCGCCCCCCCGAAGGCGCCGTCTATCGCGTGCGCGCCTACCTGCGTTACTCGGGCGGGACCGCCCGGCTGGACACGCTCGTGCACTTCGGGCATGCCGCTGCGCTGAGCCAGCAGATCTACGGCGGCCCAAAGGCCGGCAGGTCCTCCGGCCTTCCTCGCTGGCTCGTGGCCGCGCTCGCACTGCTGGGTGTCGCGCTGGCCGCGTTGGCGGTGGCGTATCTCTTGCTCGCACGCCGGCGCAGAGATGGTGGGCGCTCGCCGATCCGGGCGATCGAGGCCGCACTCAGGGCCGCTGAACAGAGCGGCGAGCCGGTCAGCCTGATCAGGGTCTCGCTGGCCGCCAACGGCGCCGCGCCATCCAAGCCCGCGTTGCTGCGCTCGCGCCTTCGCCAGTCCGACTGCCTCTGCCGGCTTGATGCTCGGCGATTCCTGGTGGTGGCGCCCGACACCGACCAGCAGACCGCACAGGCGCTCGCGTCCGACCTGCGCCGCTACGCCTCCCGCGGGGCGGGCGCCGACGGCGAGGACGTGCAGGTCGAGGTGCGGACGGCCACGGCCGACGCCAGCGCTGCCGAGCTGCTCGAGCTCGTCAGCGCAACCCAGCGACCCCTCCATGCCCCGGTGCCGAGCGACTGCTGAGCAGCGGCTTGGTGGAGACTCGTCGACGTGGCCGGCCGCTCGCATGCGGGCTGGCGCTCGGGCTCCTCGCGCTCGCGCTGCCGGCTCCGGCGTCGGGCGCTGGAACACTCGAATTCGTCACGGCCCCGAAACTGCCCGCCCTGCCGACAGTCACGCTGAACGCCAAAGCGCAGACCGTGACAACAACCATGAACAGCTTCTCCGTCTCCGATACGCGGGCCACGAAATCCGGCTGGAACGTCACCGTCATCGGGCAGTCGGGCACGGGCAAGAGTGCCGTGTTCGCGCAGTACTGCCCTAAAGCGAAATGCGGAACGGACGCGACGGGCTACGTCACGGGCGGCCGGACGCTGGCGGCGAACTCGCTCCAGCTCACCAGCTCCGGAGCGACGTTCACTGGCGGGACGGGCAGCACGCCGAAACTCATGTGCTCGACCTCGTGCAACGTCGACAGCGCGACGGCCGTGAAGGTCGCTTCGGCCGAAACAAGCGAAAGCACGTGGACCGCCGGCGCATGGTCGACGACGAGCCTGAAACTGAGCGCGCCGACGACGCTCAGGGTGCTCGCGAACGAAGAGGTCTACCGGGTCAACGTGCTCTGGACGCTCGCCACCGGGCCGTGACCTCCGCGCGGCGGGCGCGCTCGACCGCGGCGATCAGCTGCGGTCCGGCAGGTTGGGCAAGCCTTCGGCCACCCCGGCGAGCATGAGCGCCACGAGTTGCGCGCGCGTGCGGGCGCCCGTCTTGGCCATCGCGTTGCGGACGTGACTGCGGATCGTCTCCGGCGAGAGGGAAAGGTCGGCGGCGACCTGGCGGGTCGTCGAGCCGAGCGCCAAGAGCTTGACGACCTCCCGCTCACGAGCGGTGAGCGTCGACCCAGCGCCGCGCAGGCGCTCGGTCGGCGCGGCACCGATCAGCTCGGGCCCCCCGGACTGAGAGCGGGCCGACAGCGTGACGACCAGCACCAGCCAGCGGTCGCCCAGCGTCATGCTGTGCGCCGCATACGCGACCTGCAGCTGCGAGCCGTTCGAGTGCGCAATGACGCGCTCGCCGTAGAGCTGATTCGTGCGCACGAGCTGCTCCCAGCGCCCGTCGATCCCCCCGTCGTCGACCACCATGCCGTCGGCGACGCTCCCGACCAGCTTCGAGCGGGGGTACTCGTAGAAGCTGATCAACGCGTCGTTGACCTTGACGAAGCGGCGATCGCGGTCGAGCAGCGCCATCGGGATACGCGAGTGATCGAAGATCGACGAGAACAGCCAGTCGGATCGACCGCTCGAAGGAGCCGTGTTTGTATTGGAGTCCAGCATTTCCCGTACGACCGCTTCGGCGCTCGCCGTCAGCTTATGAAACCGACCATGCTCTAGCCATACGCCGTTTGAGGGATAGACGCTCGAGCGCGCGCGGCCTCGCGGGCGTCGACTGGGGCCACCTGTGCCGAACGCCATAGAATCCGCCGCCCAGGGCGCGTAGCTCAGTGGGAGAGCGCTCGCTTCACACGCGAGAGGTCGCAGGTTCGAAACCCGCCGCGCCCATTCCCGATTCAGCGCTCGCTAGAGCCGAGTTTGAGCGCCTCGTTCGCTCGACGCGCCGTGTCCACGTTGTCCTGCGACATCGAGCTGCTGGAATCGTGGCCCGCTCCATTCCGGAAATAATGCCGCCAGCTGACACATCTGCGCAGGGTTGCGTAGCCTTAGTGAGTGGTGCTCTACATCGGGATCGCGGCCGGATGGTTTCTACTGGCGTTCGTTGCGCTCGCGATCTGCCGCGTGGCGTCCCTGACCGAGGATGCGCAGTCGCGCGAGCTCGCGGATTGGATCGCCGCCGGCGCCCCCAGTGCGAGTGAGGAGCCGGTCGCTGAGGACGCCGCCGCGCCTTCGCTGCCCGATCGCAGAAGGGCCTCAAGTGCGTCGGGCTGAGCCGAGCCACCGCTCTACGCGCTTGGCCGCGCTCGCTCGATCGACGCGCATCCGACTCTGCGCGATCGCGCTCGCGCTGCTCGGCGCGCTGATTCTTGCGGCGAGCGCAAACGCGTCGGAACTTGCGGTCGAAGTCCCCGACGGTGTGCCCGCGGTCGTCGAATCCGGCCAAGAACCGACCGAGCCGCCGACGCCTACGCCGACGACGCCCGAAGCCGAAACGCCCGCCGCGGCGCCCTCGCCCGAACCCGTGACCGCGCAGGTGCCGGAAGTCGCGACCGTCGAAGCGCAAGTGCCCGCGCCCGAAGCGCCCGCGCCGGTTGCTGAACTGCCTCAACCGGAACCGCCGGCGCCGAGCCCCCCGGCGGAAACCCCCCCGACCGAAGCGCCGGCTCCGAGTCCGCCGGTGGTTGAAACACCGCCGATCGAAGCACCCATCGCACCCGCCCCGACTGAAATCCAGACCCCCGAAGTGCATGTCGAAGTCCCGTCGCCCGAAGTGCATGTTGAAGTCCCGGCGCCCGAAGTGCATGTGGAAGTCCCGGCGCGGGAAGCGACCGCTGAACCCACCGCCGGACCGGCGGGCGAAAAAGCCGTGACCGAACATCCCCAGGAAGCTGCGAGCGCCGCCTCACAAAGCGAAGCCGCGACACGCGGCACCGAAACGTCGTCGATCAAGGGCACGCAATCCGTGGGCGGCGTCGGTGCGGCGCCCACCGAACCGCCCCCCGGCAGCTTGGCGATCGGCGCGTCAGTCGATCCGGTCGTGGCGGCGAGGGGCTCGCCGGCGGACGGCACCGCGGAGCCGTTGACCGCGGCAGACGCCCGCGCCGCATCTGCCACGATCGCGGCGAGGAAGAGCGCCGCCTTCGGCGCCGGGCCGCTCGACTGCTCGAAAGTCCTCGAAGCCGGTTCCGGCGAAGCCTGCTCGAGCTGGGTCGTCGCTCCGCAGCGTTCGGAATCGAGCGTCCTTCCGCTCGGCGCACCAGACGGACCGCTGCCACCCGGCCCGAACGGGGGGGCGACCGGCGGCGGCGGGCACTCGGTCGTCTCTGCGCCTCCCGGCAGCTCCACCCCCGGTCCCCAGCCGGGTGGCGGGTCCGGCGGCGCCTCATCCGGTGGCGGTGGCGGCGGCCTCGCGACGTCGGGCTTTCTCTCGCTCGCCGGACTCCTCCTCCTTGCAGCTCCGCGCGCGATGCGCCGGCTGCGGCTGCTCTGCCGGCCGTGGCGCACCGCCTGCTTCGCGTTGATTCCAGAGCGTCCGGGCTAAGCCCGAACGCTCACCCCGCAGACGTCCGGCACCGGTCGGGCGCCAATTGGAATCAATTCGAGCTTCTTGGGAAGGAGCTGTGGCAAATGAAGGGACATCTGACATCGTCACGCATCAGGCGCGACGCACGCAAGGCCGGCTCGCGGGGCCCAGGCCCGTTTGGCGACGCCTCGGGCCGGGGGCTGACCCCGCGCGCTTTGGGCCCTGTCGCGCAAAGGCGAAGCAGCCGCGACATGGCACTGACGAGCGTCGGCGTCTGGAGGCACACGATCGTGCTCACGGGCGCCCTGACACACCGGACGGCGCACGAGCTCGAGGTCGAGATCGAGCAGCGCTGCGCCGATGGCGTGACGGCGATCACGCTCGACCTGCGCGAGCTCGCGCACATCGACTCGATCGGCGTCGCCGTGATCGCGTTCCGCAGCCGTCTATGCGAGCGCCGCGGTTACGAGTTCGCGGTCGTCGCTGGATCGCCGATGATGCACCGCGCGTTCACCCAAGCCGGGGTCGGCAGCCTGCTCGACGAGGTCGACGAGCCTGACCTCGGGCGGGTCCATTCGCTCGCGCTGACCGAGCAGGCGAGAGACAGTGAGGCGTGAGCCGACCCGGGGGCTCCGATCGGCACGCGGCCCGAACGCGACACCCCCAATCGAGGTGAAGGCCCGTCGCGGTCAGCCGGGGGCGACCCGCACGAGCGCCGCGCTGCTCGGCGCGAGCTGCAGCGTCGCGACGCCTGCCCTGACCCCGACCGTCGGCAGGCGCCCGGCTGTCCAGTGGCCGTCGGTTGCGACTTCGCGCCCGCCCAGCGATACGCCAGATAGGACCGTCGGCGATTCCCCATTGAGCGAGAGCACGCTGGCGCGCGCAATCCGAGCGCCGACGCGCAGGCGCACCGTGACCGCGCGTGCGCCCGGTGGATCGTCATCGACGAGCACGAATTCGAGGCCGCCCTTCGGATCGGCGAACGCCGCGACACGCACGTTGATCGAACGTGACGAGAGCCCGACTGAGGCTGGTAGCGGACGATCGCCCGCGAGCCCGCGGAGCATCAGCAGCGCATACCACACCGGCTGTGCGACGAGCGCGCCTTCGGCGAGCGTGTCCGCATCGGGCGCGCAGACGGGCGTGTAGCCGTCACAGCGCGCCGGGTTGCCGTGCATGTCGAAGCCGACGGCGCCAGCCCTCATCACCTGCGGCAAGAAGCCGGCGGCCCACAGCGCCGATGCGAACGTGTCGCTGATGCCCGCCACGCCGCCGCACGACACCGAGTTGGTCTCATCCAGGCGAAACGGCGTGGCGCTCGCGTTCGCGATCGCGACGTAGCGGTGCAGCGAGGCGGCCTCCTTGGCGTTGATCCGCTTGCTCAGCAGGCGCACGATCGACGGCGGCGGCTGCTGTGCGCAGCCGAGCGGGTAGTGATGTCCGGTCAGCACCGCCGGGCGCTCGGCGACCGCCTCGGCCGGTCCCCACGCTTCGAAGGCCGCCGACCCCGAGACGTCGGGGCCGATCAGCGGGATGCCCGGCGCGGCGGCTTCGATCGCCGCCCGATACGCCGCGACCTGTTCGGCGTACTGCGCGAACGTCCACGGTTCTTCGCGCATCGCGTGCTGCGCGTAGGAGTTCGGCTCGTTGCCGATCTCGATCCCCGCGAGCCACGGACCGAGCGCCGCCTTCGCCGCCGCCGCCTCGCGCGCGGCCGCGACCGGTTCGTAGTGGACGATCCCGAGCGTCAGCACGACGTGCCAACCGCTCGCCGCCGCGAGCGCGCCGAGCTCGCGCAGGTCGTCGGCGTCGACCACGTTCGTTGCCCACGCCGGGCGTGGCGTGCGGCTGTCGGTCCACGCGATCCGCGTGTCCGCCGAGACCCCGCCGAAGCGCAGCTCGCCCGGACCGAGCGATCGCAGCATCGTCACGAAGTCCCCGCGGTCGGAGTAGCGCGCGATCTGCGGCAGGGCCGACGCCTCGAACGATAGCCCGATGAAGCCCGGTTGGATCGCCGGCCCCGGGTGCCCCAGATCCGGGGCGACCGTTACGAGCGGACCCGCCGGCTTGGGCTTTCGGTGCGCCTTCGCCCGTGGCTTGGCCGCGACGGCGCCGGCCGTAACCAACGCGACCGCGAGCACGACGGCCAGCGCAGCCAACAGCGCCCCGGCCGCGATTGAGCGTCGCCAAGTCATCCGCAGCAGTAAACACTGCGGCGCGCGTGCTCGATGCGGGTAGGGCTGGGGAGCGCCGCCGCTGCCTACGGCGCCAGGCGCACAGGGAGCGTCTTCAGCTGGTTGAGGAACAGCGATTCGACGTGCTTGGGCTGCTCGTCCAGCGTGATCTGCGGGTAGCGCTTCAGCGTCTCCTCGATCAGGATCCGCAGCTCGAGGCGCGCGAGCGCCGTGCCGAGGCAGAAGTGGCGACCGCCGGCGCCGAACGCCTGGTGCTCGGCCCTCCGGCGCAGGTCGAAGCGGTTGGGATCCTCAAACCGGCTCTCGTCGCGGTTTGACGACGCGTACCACATGACGACCTTGTCGCCGGCGCGGATCTTCTGCCCGTGCAGCTCGGTGTCGCGCGTCGCCGTGCGGCGGAAGTGCGCGAACGCCGGGAACATCCGCAGCGCCTCCTCGACGGCGTCTGGAATCAGCGACGGGTCGTCGAGCACGAGCTGCATCTGCTCGGGGTCTTCGATCAGCGCGCGCATCCCGCTGCAGTAGGTGGCCTTCGTGCTGTCGTTGCCGGCCGCCATCAGCAGGAAGAACCCCATCACGATCTCGTGCTCCTCGAGCTTCTGCCCGTCGACCTCGGCGTGCACGAGCACGCTCGTCAGATCGTCGGTCGGGCGCTCGCGACGCTCGGCGATCAGCTTCTGGCAGCGCTCGAAGATCTCCGGGATGTCCTTGTTGACCGCGCCTTCGAAGCCGTCCGGGTTGATCTCGGGGTCGCCGGCGCCGAGCGTCGAGTTCATCAGCCGCGCCCAGATCGCGTCTTCCTCCTCGGAGATCCCCATGAAGCTCCCGATCACGCGCGAGACGACCGGTTGGGCGACGTCGGCCACGAGGTCGCACGTCTGCCGCCCGCGTAGGCGTTCGAGCACGTCGACGGTGATCGAGCGGATAGCGTCCTCGTGGTCGGCGATCCGCTTGGGCGTGAAGCCACGCTGGAACAGCGCCTTCAGCCGGTCGTGCTTGGGCGGGTCCATCCCGATGAACATCGCCCGCGCTAGCTCGATCGGAAAGCCGGCCGCGGCGACGACGACGCCGCCGAGTTCCGAGGAGTAGGTCTCCCAGTCGCGGCTGACCGCGTGAACGTCGTCGGCCGTCGTGATCGACCAGAACCCGGGTTCGTCGGGGAGCTCTTCGAAGCTCTCGGTCCAGTGGATCGGGCACTTGCCGCGCATCTGCTTGAACGCCTCGTGCGGCGGGCCCTCCACCCAGAGCTCGCGCTCGGTCAGTTCCAGCCTCTCGATGTCGCGACCAGCGGTTGCCACGGAAAAGACCTCCACGTTCGCCGATGCCGGATGCGCTCGAGATCATACTGGCTGCGCAGCCAGTTTTTTCGATGATTTTCGAGGATGGGGTTGCGGGCTGCCTCGACATCGGGATCGCAGGCACGCGGCGACAGCTCTCGCGCGGCGCCCGCGCAGCTCTCAGGAGAGCGCGCGCTCGCGCAGCCGCCTTCTGGTCACACGCCACGCCCCAAGCGAGACCGCGAGCAGCACGGCGAGCGGAACGAGCACGGCGAGCACGATCAGCAGCGCAGCGAGCGCGCCGCGCAGGACGTCACCGGCGTCATGCAGCCCGCGGCTGAGCGTTAGCCCGCCGCCGCCGGCGTTCGCGTTGCCGAGGACGGTCACTTCGACCGTCGAGCTGCTGCCGCGCCGGGACACGCTCTGAAATGCATCGCGGTCTCGCGTGATCGCGCCCCCGACGAGCGCGAGCCGCGCACGGATGCTTTCGATCTGACCCTGCGCGCTCGCGCGCGCGAGCGCGCGCAGCAGGGCCTGGCGTTCGGCGACGGCGTCGGCGAGCTTGCGCTTGGCGGCGTCGTAAACGTCTGAGATGTCCTGCAGCGACTGGCTCTCGGCGCGCGTCGACGCGATCCGTCCGAGTGACGCGAGCGAGGCGGACAGCCGTTCGCTGGGCAGGCTGAGCTGGAGGTTCGCTTCACCGGGCCTGCCGGCCTGGACCTGCACGTGCGAGCTCTGCACGAAGCCGCCTTCGCGCGCGGCGAGCTGCGCGACCTGGTCGGCGACGGACTGCACTTCTTCGGGCTTGGCCGCGAGCGTGATCGACGCGCCGCGCTGCTGGACGCGCTGCGCTGGGCCAACTGCGTCGGCGGATTGCGGCGCGAGCGCTTGCGAGGCGACCGGCGCCGAGGCCGGCGCCCCCAGGCCTTTCGCCTTCGCCGAGGAGCTCGAGCCGGCGGCGCCGGAGAAATTCGATGTCGCGCGCCCAGCGCTTTTGGCGAATCTCGTCTGCGGCGCGGCCCCCGGGTCGACGAGCGCGACCGCGACGATCGCGGCCACCGCGACCGGCACGAGGACGGCGAGCGCCGTCGCGTACCCGCGCGAGCCCAGGACGTCTGTAATCCGTGCGAGCGCTCGACGGATCCGCGCGCGGCCGGGCGTTCGCTGCCACCCGGCGCTCGCGCGCTGCTCGATCCGCTCGCGCAGCCGCTGCTCGAGCGCGGGCGGCAGCGGCGGCGCGAGCGCGCGCACGTCGGCGCGCAGCTCGCGCCAGTACTCGGCGCTCGGCCCGACGGCGTCGCCGTGCAACGCCGCCTCGACCTCTGGCGGGGTCGGCACGTCGGGGGCGTCGTCGGGGTGCGGGAAGCGAATGATCCTCATGCGACGTCCTCGATCCCGAGTTGGGCGCAAGCGTCTCGCAGCTTCAGGAGCGCGCGGTGCAGGCGCGTGCCGGCGTTCGACTCGCTGATGCCGAGCACGCGCGCGAGCTCGGCGTTGGTCAGCTCACCGTGGAACTTCAACAGGACGAGCTCGCGCTCCCGCGGCATCAGCGCTTGCAGCGCTGTCTGCAGCGCGGCACCGCGCTCGACACGCGCAATCTCCTCCCCGCCGGCGACGGCTGTATCGGCGTGCCCAGAACCGTGTGTCTCGAGCGGCTGGCGCCGGCGTCGCCTGAGCTCGTCGAGCGCCGCGTTGCGGGCGATCGCGAACAGCCACGCACGCGGCGTGCCGCGCGTGCGATCGAGGCGCGCGCGCGATCGATAGAGCCGCTCGAAAGCCAGCGCGGTGACATCCTCGGCCGCCGCGGCGTCGCGCAGGAGCGAGAAGGCGTAACCGTGGAGGTCGACTGCGCAATCGCGGAAGACCTGCTCGAAGCCCGCGCTGTCGAGCGCCTCGCCGGCCGACGAGGATTTGGATCGCTCGTCACTGGAGAACACGTTCCGCCTCACTACCTGAACTACGCGCGAGGACGGCCAACCGTCACACGTCTGTCCGAACGGTCACACGTTTGTCTAGAAGCGCTCGAGCACGCGCTCGATCGCGCTCGTGCCGAACTCGAGCGCGTCGGCGGGGAGCCGCTCGTCCTCGGCGTGGATCAGGCGCATGAACGGGAGCTCGGGTGGGAGCTTCATCGGCAGAAACCCGTATGTCTGGATCCCGAGCCGCGAGAAGAAGCGCCCGTCGGTGACGCCGGGCAGCAGCATCGGGATCGGTTTGCCCGTCGGGTCGAGCTCGCGCAGCGTCGTCGCGAGGGCGTCGAACAGCGTCAGGTCGGGCTCGCCCGCGACCGGGTCGTGGCGGATCACCTCGAGCTCGAGGTCGACCCCGGCGAGAGCGCGCAGCTCGGCGAACAGCTGCTCGGGAGCGAACCCCGGCAGCAGCCGCCCGTCGAGCTCGAGCGTGACCGTGTCCGGGATCACGTTGACCTTCTCGCCTCCGTGGACGATCGTGACGCTCGCCGTGTTGTGCAGCAGCGGGTCGAACAGGGCGCCGCGGTCGCCGAGCGCGTCGAGCAGGCGGTCGGTGATCGCCGGCACGAGCAGCCCGCGCACCGGCAGCGCGAGCGGCGCCGGCAGGTCGGCGGCGATCGACTCGACCATCGAACGGGCGACCGCCGTGACGTGCACCGGAAGTCGTCGGCGGTCGAGCGCGTGCAGCAGGCGGCCGAGCTTTCCCATCGCTCCACCGCGCACCGGCATCGAGCCGTGGCCAGCCGGCCCATGCAACGTCGCGCGCGTCCAGCACACCTGCTTCTCGGCGACCATGATCGGGTAGAAGCGCCGGCCGGCGACGTCGGTGGTGAAGCCGCCGAACTCGCCGATCGCGTAGCGCACGCCGTCAAACAGCTCGGCGTGCTCACGGACGAGGAACTCGGCGCCGAGCGTGCTGCCGGCCTCCTCGTCGGCGAGCAGGCACAGGATCACGTCGCCCGGCGGCGGCTCGCCGCGCGCCTTGGCCCGCATGAACGCCGCGAGCATCATCGCGACGCCGCCCTTCATGTCCAGGGCGCCGCGTCCCCACACGTACCCGTCGGCGAGCTCGCCGGCGAACGGCGCGTGCTGCCACTCACCGCGCGCGGCGACGACGTCGACGTGTCCCTGCAGCAGCAGCGGCGGGCTCTCGCCGCGCCCGCGCAGGCGCGCGATCAGGTTCGGGCGCTCGGGCGCGGCGCCGAGAACGCGCGTCTCACACCCGATCTGCTCGAGCAGTCCGCGAATCCACTCGATGCACTCGCGCTCGCCGCCCGGCGGGTTGCTGGTGTCAAAGCGCAGCAAACGCTGCAGCAGCTCGACGGGGCGATCCTGCAGGCGGTTCTCGGGCACGTCGGGAGTGTCGCCGATCGCACACATCTGCGCACGCAATTCGCTTACCATCCACGGCATGGAGCCGGTCGTCACGGCCAATGAGGAGGCGATCGAAGCCTGGGACGGTCCGCTGTATGACCGCTTCGTTCACTTCCGCCATCTGCTGGTTGGCGGGCTCGGCGTCCACGGCGACGAAGGCCTGCGGGTGGTCGCTCCGGCGCCGGGCGAGCGCGCGTTGGACATCGGCTGCGGCTTCGGCGACACGACGCGACAGCTCGCCGAGCTCGTCGGTCCGGACGGCAGCGTGCTCGGCGTCGATGCGGCGCCGCGCTTCATCGAGACCGCTCGTGAGGAGGCAACCGAGGCCAGCGTGGGCAACGCTCGCTTTGCCGTCGTCGACGTCGAGGCCCACAGGTTCGACGAGCAGTTCGACCTCGCCTTCTCACGGATGGGCACGATGTTCTTTGCCAACCCGGTCGCCGCGCTGCGCAACGTTCGCAGGGCGCTCGCGCCCGGCGGGCGCCTGGCGATGGTCGTGTGGCGCTCGAAGGTCGAGAACGAGGGCTTCTACCGCAGCCAGCTGATCACCGAGCGGTTCGTCACCAAGCCG
Source organism: Solirubrobacteraceae bacterium (assembly GCA_036498045.1). Classification (GTDB taxonomy): domain Bacteria; phylum Actinomycetota; class Thermoleophilia; order Solirubrobacterales; family Solirubrobacteraceae; genus Palsa-744. Next base: position 73,389 of record DASXIJ010000002.1, on the reverse strand, counting down.
GAGGAGTACGACGAGCCGACATGCGGTCCGGGCCCGTTCTCGATGGGCAACGCCGACACTACGAGCGGCATCCTCGTGAGCGCCGGATTCGAGGAGATCTCGCTGCAGCGCTGCGACAAGCCGATCTTGATCGGGTCCGATCTCGACGAGGCGGTCGAGTTCGTGATGAGCATCGGCCCTGCCGGCGAGATCCTGCGCCTAGCCGGCGATCGCGCGGCCCACCTGCACGAGCCGGTCGCGGCGGCGCTGCGCGAGGACATGGCCGAGTGGGCCGGTCCCCACGGCAGCGTCAGAGGGCCGGCGTCCACGTGGATCGTCACTGCGCGGGCGCCCGGCCCCTCGTCATAGCCAGCCCGTACGATCGACGCGTGCGGCACCCGTTCGCGACCGGCATCTGCGTCGCGCTGATCATGTCGTGTGTAGCGGGGGCGGGCGCGGCGAGCGGGCCGCCGCGCGAGCGCGTTGCAACCGCGGGCGCGCGCAGCGTCATCGCCACCCTGCGGCCGGCAATCCACGAGTGGTCGATTCCGTTCGGGGCGACACGCCGGCGCGAGATGGCGGCGTACTCGCTGCGCCACTACGGCGAAGACAGCTACGTGCTGCGCCAGCCGAAAGTGATCGTCGAGCACTTCACGGACACGGCGACGGCCACTGAGGCGTATAACACGTTCGCTCCCGACGTGCCCGACGCCGAGCTGCACGAGCTGCCGAACACGTGCGCGCACTTCCTCGTCGAGCGCAGCGGGCGGATCGACCAGCTCGTGTCGCTGTCACTGCGCTGCCGCCACACGGTCGGCCTCAACTGGACTGCGATCGGGATCGAGAACGTCGGCTTCTCCGACCACGAAATCCTCACCGACCGGGCCCAGATGCGAGCGTCGCTGGCGCTCACGCGCTGGCTTCGCTGCACGTACGCGATCACGCTGACGAACGTGATCGGCCACAACGAGAGCCTCTCCTCTCCCTATCACCGCGAGCGCGTGGCATCGCTGCAGCACCAGACGCACTCGGACTGGAACAGCGCCGACATGCACATCTACCGCACTCAGCTGGCACGGCTGCGCTGCCCGGTGGGAAGCTTCGGCCGCGTCGCAGGGGCGGCCACCCGACCCGACACAGGAGGCATCTGATGGCAAAGGAGTTCAAGGAGTTCCTGCTGCGCGGAAACGTCGTCGACCTGGCGGTCGGCATCGTCATCGGCGCTGCCTTCGGCGCTCTCGTCACGGCGCTCGTGCGCGACCTCTTGACGCCGATCATTGGCGCGATCTTCGGCAAGCACGACTTCTCCACGCTGATGTTCACGATCAACGGCAGCACCTTCCACTACGGCGACTTCATCAACTACCTGATCGCCTTCGTCTCGATCGCGGCCGCCGTGTTCTTCTTCGTCGTCAAGCCAGTCAACGTGCTGATGGAGCGGCGCAGGACCGGGCGCGACGTCGAGTCCGAGACGCACCCGTGCAGCGAATGCCTCTCGGAGATCCCGCTACAGGCGCGCAAGTGCGCGTTCTGCGCCTCGCCGCAGCCGATCGCCGCCTGACGCGCGCGATCTTGCAGCGGGGGGTGTTTTTTTGCCCACGTGGTAGTAATCAGCCATGCCCCGTTCGATCTGGACAGGAGCGATCAGCTTCGGCCTGGTCACGGTTCCGGTCAAGCTGTACAGCGCCGTCAACCGCAAGACCGTGCGCTTCCACCAGCTGTCGGGCACGAGCGGCGTGCGGATCGCGCAGAAGCGCGTCGACCCGCAGAGCGGCGAGGAGGTCCCCTACGAGGACATCGTCAAGGGGTACGAGTTGGCTCCCGACCGCTACGTGGTCGTCGAGCCCGATGAGCTGGCGACCCTCCAGCCGAAGAAGACGAAGACGATCGAGATCGAGGATTTCGTCGAGCTCTCCCAGATCGACCCGATCTACTATGACCACCCGTACTACCTCGCGCCAGGACCCGGCGGCGCCAAGCCCTACCGGCTGCTGCTCGAGGCGATGGCCGAGAGCGAACGCGTGGCGATCGCGCGCGTGGTGATCCGCTCCAAGGAGCAGCTCGTCGCGATCCGCGCGATGGGCGACGTGCTGGAGATGGCGACGATGCTGTTCGCCGACGAAATCGCATCGCCCGATCAGCTCGACGAGCTGCCCGACCCCAAAGAGGTCAAGACGACCAAGCGCGAGGTCGAGATCGCAAAGCAGCTGATCGACTCGCTCGCCGGCGAATTCGAACCCGACAGATACCACGACACTTATCGCGAGGACGTGCTCGCGCTGATCGAGCGCAAGGCCGAGGGCAAGGAGATCGCGATCCAGCCCGAGGCCGAGGAGGTCGCGGCGCCGACCCCCGACCTGATGAGCGCGCTGAAAGCGAGCCTCGATGCCGTGCGCGAGCGCAGCGGCTCCGGCGACGACGCGCCGGCGAAGAAACGAAAGCCGGCCGCGAGCAAACCGGCGAAAAAAGCCGCCGCGAAGAAAACGCCGGCGAAAAAAGCCGCAGCCAAACGCGCCACCGCCAAACGGTAGGTGTCGCCCCGTCGCGCGAACGACGACGCCGGCGAGGGTCATCGCGCGCGCGGGGTGCAGCTGAAGGAGTACCGCGCCAAACGCGACTTCGACGCGACGAGCGAGCCGAGCGGTGCCACGACCGCGAAGCCAGCGCGCAAACCAAAGCGCTCGCCCGCGAAGCACCGGGACCGAGCCCCCCGCCCCGCGAAGGACTCGCCGCGCGTGCCGCGATTCGTGATCCACGAGCACAGCGCGACGCGGCTGCACTGGGACCTGCGCCTCGAGCGCGACGGCGTGCTCGCCTCGTGGGCGGTGCCGAAGGGCATCCCCGAGCAGCCCAAGGAGAACCACCTCGCCGTCTGGACCGAGGACCACCCGCTCGAGTACGTCGACTTCCACGGTGAGATCCCCAAGGGGCAGTACGGCGCGGGGACGATGACGATCTGGGACAGCGGGACCTACGACGTGCTCAAGTGGGAGCCGCGCAAGATCGAGGTCGCGCTGCACGGCGAGCGGCTCGACGCGCGCTACGCGCTGTTTGCGATCTCCTCGCCGCCGGCGGGAGCGAGGGACCGATCGAAGACCGGCCCCCCGAAGGAGTGGATGATTCACCGGATGGACCCGCCCGCCGACGAGGCGCGCGAGCCGATGCCGGAGCACGTCAAGCCGATGCTCGCGCGGGCGGGGAAGCTGCCGCACGACGATCGTGCGTGGGCGTATGAGATCAAGTGGGACGGCGTGCGCGCGATCTCCTACTCGACGCCCGGCGAGCTTCGCGTGGAGAGCCGCAACCTGAAAGAGATCACGGCGCAGTATCCGGAGCTAGCGCGGCTGAACCGCGCGCTCAGCTCGCACTCGGCGATCCTCGACGGCGAGATCGTCGCGTTCGACGAGCGCGGGCTGCCGAGCTTTGAGGCGTTGCAGCGTCGGATGCACGTCGGCTCGAGCGCACAGGCCAAGCGCCTGGCCAAGGCGACGCCTGTCACGTACATGATCTTCGACCTGCTGTGGCTCGACGGCCACTCGCTGCTCGGCCTGCCATACGCCGAGCGGCGCGAGCGCCTCAGCACGCTCGCGCTCGACGGCGAGCGCTGGCAGACGCCCGATCACCTGACCGGCAAGGCGAGCGACGTCCTCGCCGCGACCGCCGAGCAGGGACTGGAGGGAATCGTCGCCAAGCGGCTCGACGCGCGCTATGAGCCGGGCGCGCGCAACGGAAGCTGGATCAAGATCAAGAACTTCGACCGCCAAGAGCTCGTCGTCGGCGGCTGGCTGCCCGGCGAGGGACGCCGCTCGTCGCGGATCGGCGCGCTGCTCGTTGGCGTGTACGACGCCGACGGGGCGTTCCGGTACGCGGGGCGCGTCGGCACGGGCTTCAGCGACGCCGAGCTCGACCGCCTCGCCGGCCTGCTCGAGCCGTTGCGACGCGACGAGTCGCCGTTTCAGGCCGGCGAGCCGCCCCCGCGCGGCGCGGTCTTCTGCGAGCCGCAGCTCGTCGTCGAGGTCGAGTTCAGCGAGTGGACCGCGCGTGGCAGTCTGCGCCATCCTTCATACAAGGGCCTGCGCGAGGACAAGGCGGCCGACGAAGTGGTGCGCGAGGATGGCGCGACGACGGCGATCGTGCGGGAGCCGAACGTGAAGACGGCGACGATCACACTCGAAGGCCGCGAGCTGCGGCTGTCGAACCTCGACAAGCCGCTGTACGCAGACGCGGGCTTTGTCAAGCGCGACGTGATCGACTACTACTCGGGTGTAGCCGAGACGATCCTCGCGCACCTGGACGGTCGCGCGTTGACGGTCAAGCGCTGGCCCGACGGCGTCGACGGCAAGGCGTTCTTTCAGAAGCAGGCGCCCGCTCACCGCCCTGAGTGGGTCCGCACGGTGACGCTGCCCAGCGAGAAGAAGCCGATCGACTACCTGCTCGTCGAGGACCGCGCGACGCTCGTCTGGCTGGCGAACCTGGCTGCGCTCGAACTGCACGTCCCGCTCGCTCGCGCTCCGGCCGCCGAGCGACCGACGACGCTCGTGTTCGACCTCGACCCTGGCGCGCCGGCGACCGTGATCGAGTGCTGTCGCGTCGCGCTGACGCTGCAGGCGATGTTCGAGAACCTCGGCCTACAGAGCTTCGTCAAGACGTCGGGCAAAAAGGGGCTGCAGCTGTACGTCCCGCTGAACGTCGACGACGTGTCGTTTGCGCAGACCAAGCCGTTCGCCAAGGCTGTCGCCGAGCTGCTCGAGCAGAGCGAGCCGAAGCTGATCGTCTCGCGGATGACCAAGGCGCGGCGCGAGGGCAAGGTGCTGATCGACTGGAGCCAGAACGACCGCAACAAGACGACCGTCTGCGCCTACTCGCTGCGCGCAACCCCGCTGCCGAGCGTCTCGACGCCGCTGCACTGGGATGAGGTGCGCGCCGCGCTGGACCGGGGCGACCCCGACGCGCTGCGCTTCGATGCCGGCGCCGTGCTCGAGCGGGTGAGCGACCAGGGCGATCTGTTCGCTCCGGTGCTTTCGATCGCGCAGGAGCTGCCCGCGCTCTAGCCCGGATCGGTCAGCTGGCGTTCGTACGGGCCGCGCCCGGTCAGGCAGACGGCGCCGCAGCGGGCGCCCAGCGCGAGCGCATCCGACAGCGCCATGCCGGCGGCGAGGCCGTACGTCACCCCCGCCGCGAACGAGTCGCCGCAGCCGTAGGAGTCGACCGGCGGCCCCGGCGGCGGGACCGGCGCCCAGCGCCCCGACGTGCCCGAGCGCGTGCGGTAGGTGCCGCCGCGCGCCCCTTCGGTCATCACGACCAGCTCGGCCTCCGCTTCGACCGGCGCGGCCGCCTCGCGCTCGATCTGATCGCTGGCGCTGAGCACGAGCGCGTCGATCCGGACGCCGTGTCCGAGCGCGTCGCGCGCCCGCGGGTTGGCGACGAGCACGCGCGCTGCACGCGATGCACGCAGCGCGTCGGCGTCGCCCGCCGTGAAGTACACGCCGTCCGCCTGTGCAAGCTCGCCCCACGGCAGCGCCGAGTCGGAGCCGAGCGGCTGCAGGCGCTCGCCGATCGTCGTGATCGTGCGCTCTCGCCGGTCGTCGACGAGCGTCACCGCCCGCCGCGTCGGCTCCTCGCGGGTGGCGTGGGCGACGCGTACGCCGAGCTCTGCCAGGCGCGCGAGCGAGCGCCTGGCCGGTTCGTCGTCGCCGAGCGCGGTCAGCAGCAGCGAGTCGCGTGCGAGTCGCGCGAGCTGCACCGACACGACTGCGCCGCCGCCCGCGGGCTCCTCGAACGGCTCGGTCGCGTGCACGACCTCCCCGGGGAGCGGCACGTGCGGAACGTGGGCGAACTGCACCCACTCGACGTGGCCGCTGACCGCGACGCGTGGCCGGCGCTTGCGCCCCGGCTGATCGGCTTGGGCGTGCACGCGGGTCAGTCTCACACACTCATATGATCGCCAAATGGCGAACCCTCCGGACCCGGCGCCGACCGCTACGCCACAGCAGTTCCGCGACTCGATGCCGTTGTTTGCGCTGCTCGGCGTCGAGCTGGTCGAGGCCACGCCCGAGCTCGTCACCGCACGGCTCGACTACGCGCCACACCTGTGCACTGCCGGCGGCCTGCTCCACGGCGGCGCGCTGATGGCCCTCGCTGACGGCTGCGGCGGCGTCTGTGCGTTTCTCAACCTCCCCGATGGCGCGATCGGCACGGCGACGATCGAGTCCAAGACGAACTTCCTGCGGGGCGTGCGCGACGGCGCGATCACGGCGAGCACCCGCCCGCTGCACGCGGGGCGCACGACGATCGTGATCGAGACCGAGATCGCCCGCGCCGACGGCGCGATGGCGGCCAAGGTCACGCAGACGCAGGCCTTCCACTACCCGCGTTCCTGAGGTCGAGCCCGGCTCGCCGCGCCGCGGGCGCTCCCGGCGGCCCGGCCGGCCCGAGGAGGCATAGGATGGCGCGAGCGATGGCCAAGGTCCTGCTTGTCGACGAGCCCCGTCCGCACGTCCGCCAGCTCACGCTGAACCGCCCGGACGAGCTGAACACGATCACCGCGGAGCTGTGCAAGGCGCTCCACGGCGAGCTCGTGCAGACGGCGGCCGACCGCAGTTGCCGCGCGGTCGTCGTCACGGGCGCCGGGCGCGGCTTCTGCGCGGGGCTCGACCTGCGCGGATACGGCGCGGCACCCGACAACGACGGCAGCGACGAGCCACGCGACCGTCTCGCCAACCAGGAGCACATGTCGCGGTTGATCCTCCAGCTGCGGACGCTGCCCCAGCCCGTGATCGCCGCCGTCAACGGCCCGGCGGCCGGCTGGGGACTGGCGCTTGCGCTCGGCAGCGACATCCGCTACGCCGCGCCCGAGGCGGTGTTCCGCGCAGCCTTCATCAACATCGGCGTGTCGAATTGCGACATGGGGGTCAGCTGGCTGCTGCCGCGGCTGATCGGCGCGTCGCGCTCGCACGAGCTGATGCTCACGGGACGTCGCGTCGATGCCCAGGAGGCGCTGCGGATCGGCCTCGTCGCCGATGTCGTCGATCAGGGACAGCTGCTCGAGCGCGCCCTCGAGGCGGCCTCGCAGATCGCGGCGCTCGCGCCGTTCGGCGTACGCCTGACAAAGCGCGGGATGTGGGCGGCGCTCGAGATCCCCTCCGAGCAGGCCGCGATCGAATACGAGGATCGCCAGCAGATCATGGCCACGTTCAGCCGCGGCGTGCCCGAGGCGGTAAGTGCCTTCCTCGAGAAGCGCCCGGCGGAGTTCGCCGACTGACATGAGCGCGGGGCGAGGATGACCGCCGACCTGTTCGACGTGTCAGGCAAGACGGCGCTCGTGACCGGCGGCTCGCGCGGGATCGGCCTGATGATCGCGCGGGGACTCGTCGAGTCTGGCGCACGCGTGATCGTCTCCTCGCGCAAGGTCGACGACGTCACGGGGACCGGACAAGAGCTGGCGAAGCTCGGCGACTGCGTGGCGATCCCCGGCGATATCTCCACGCCAGAGGGCGCCGCCGCACTGGCGAGCGCCGTGCAGGAGCGCTTCCCATCGCTGGACATCCTCGTCAACAACGCCGGCGCCGTGTGGGGTGCGCCGTTGCAGGAGTTCCCGGCCGGCGGCTGGGACAAGGTTCTGCACACCAACGTCGAGGGCGTCTTCCACCTGACCGTCGCGCTGCTCGGCGCGCTGCGCGCTGCGGCGGACGCCGACGATCCCGCGCGCGTGATCAACATCGGCTCGATCGACGGGCTGCGGACCCCGTCGGTCGAGAACTACAGCTACAGCGCGAGCAAGGCCGCCGTGCACATGCTCACGCGCCACCTCGCCAAGCGCCTGGCGAGCGAGAAGATCACGGTCAACGCAATCGCGCCCGGGCCCTTCCCGAGCAAAATGATGTCCGTGCTCGACGACCCCGAGTGGCGCGCCCGGATCGAAGCCGAAGTCCCCCTCGGGCGTGTCGGGCGCCCCGACGACGTGGTTGGGCTCACGCTGCTGCTCGCCTCGCGCGCGGGGTCGTATATGACTGGCACCGTGATCCCGCTCGACGGCGGGATCACCGGCTGCAACTAGCGCGAGCGCCGTGATCGCGAGCGCGATCGCGCGGAGCGCGGTGGACGCGTGAGATGATCCCGCTCGTGCGCAACGCCAACGTGCTGAGCGACAGGTTCGAGTACGACGACAGCGACCCCGACGGCTACCGCGCAGGAATGGCGCGCGTCGGCAAGGCGGCCGGCGGCGAGGAACTGGCGGTCAAGGCGTTCTCGCTCCCGCCGGGCCAGAGCCTGTGTCCGTATCACTACGAGTACGTCGAGGAGTGGCTGCTCGTGCTCGACGGAGACGTCGTGGTCCGGACGCCCGAGGGCGAGCGGGAGCTGGGCCGCGGGGGCCTGACGTGCTTCCCCGCCGGACCCGGTGGAGCCCACAAGGTGACCAACGCCGGCGAACGCGACGCGCGGATCGTGATGTTCTCGAGCGCACGCGAGCCCGCGGTCGCGGTCTACCCCGACAGCGACAAGGTCGGCGTGTGGCCGGGCAACCCCGACGACCACGTGATGCTGCGCCGCGCCGACGGCCAGGTCGGCTACTACGAGGGCGAGAGCTAGCCGCGCTCGCGGGCGCGCCACGACGACGACCACCTCGCAGGGTCACGATCGACCCCCAGCGCATAGGGTTGGCGTCGTGGACTTCCTGATCGAGCGCGAGGATCTGCATAGCTGCCGCTTCGACGAGCGCGACGCGCCCGAGCCGGGTGCCGGCGAGGCGATCCTGCGTGTCGAGCGCTTCGGCCTGACGTCGAACAACATCACGTACGCGAAGTTCGGCGAGGCGATGTCCTACTGGGACTTCTTCCCGGCGCCGGAGGGCTGGGGACGGATGCCCGTGTGGGGGTTCGCAGAGGTGACCGACAGCCGCGTCGACGGGCTCGCGTCGGGCACGCGGGTCTATGGATACCTGCCGCCGTCGAGCGAGCTCGTCGTGATGCCCACGTCGGTCGGCGAGCAGGGCTTCGTCGACGCGTCGCCCCACCGCGCGAAGCTGCCCGGGGCGTACAACGCCTATGCGCGAGTTGACGCCGACGCGATCTACGACTCCGACTCAGAGCCCGAGCAGATGCTGCTGCGGCCGCTGTTCTTCACGTCGTATCTGATCGACGACTTCCTCGCGGACGCTTCGATGTTCGGCGCGCGAACGGCGATCCTGTCGAGCGCGTCGAGCAAGACCGCCAGCGCGCTCGCCTTCCTGCTCTCGCAACGAAGCGACGTCGATGTGATCGGCTTGACGTCGTCGCGCAGCGTCGACTTCGCGCGCGGCCTCGGCGTCTACGACGACGTCGTCAGCTACGGCGAGCTCGACTCGCTCGGCACCGATCCGGCCGTCTACGTCGACATGGCCGGTGATGCCGAGGTGCGCACGGCGGTTCACGCGCGGCTCGACTCAGCGCTCGCGCACTCAGCCGTCGTCGGGGCCACCCACCACGATCGCATGGGCGACGTCCCCGCTTCACTGCCCGGGCCTCGCCCGACGTTCTTCTTCGCCCCCGACCGCGTCGTCAAGCGCACCGCCGACTGGGGACGCGACGGCTTTGAACGGCGCCTCGCAGAGGCCTGGCGCCCATACGTGCAGTGGTGCGACGGCTGGCTCGAGGTGATCGAGCAGGATGGCCCCGACGCGCTTCAGAGCGCCTACCTGGACCTGCTCGACGGGCGGATCGATCCAGCTCAGGCACACGTGCTCTCGCTGCCACGCTAGGCGGCTCAGGCCACCAGAGGGTCGTGCTCGCGAGCCGGCTCATCGACGCCGCTGGCGCCGGCCGGGGCGGACGCCGGGTGGGTGGCGGAGGCGTGCGCCACGCCGTCGGGCGGGGCCGGCACCGCGACCAGCGCCGCCGGCACGTCCTCGCCGCTGAGCGTCTGCTTGAAGCCGCGCATGCCTGCGCCGAGCGAGCGTCCCATCTCGGGCAGGCGCTTGGCGCCGAACACGAGCAAGGCGATGATCAGTAGAAATGCGATGTGAAGCGGGTTGTCGAGTCCCATCGTTGAACTCCTGAAGGTCGGTGGTCCCGGTTGCGCTGCAACGGGCTGATGGCTGATACGCAGTGGCGACGGCGCCGGATCACTTGCGCCCGAGTGATCCGCCGGCGGCGTGCGCGCGTAGATTCAGGCGATGGCGCGTTTGCGGCGCACGAGCGTCGATTCCAAGGAGGAGCTCAGGCGCCTCGCCGACGAGGAGCTGATGGCGCTGGTCGCGGGCAACGACGCCGACGCGTACGAGGTCGTGCTCGAGCGTCACGCCGACGCGGCGTTCTCGCTCGCCTACCGGATCTGCGGCAGGCGCGCGCTGGCGGAAGACATCGTTCAGGACGCATTGCTGGCGGTCTGGCGCAGCGGCGGACGCTATGACCGGACACGGGGAAGCGTGCGGACTTGGACGCTCGGGATCGTGCACAACCGCGCGGTCGACGCGCTGCGTCGCAGCGGCGTACACGAGCGACGGCGCGCGAGCGACGAGGGGATCGAGGAAACGCTCGAGGCCGACGAGCGCACCGACTCTCAGGCGATCGAGAACTCGACCTCGCTGGAGATCCGCGGCGCGATCGACGTGCTGCCGAACGAGCAGCGCCGCGTGATCGAGCTCGCGTACTTCGGCGGCTTCACCCACGCCGAGATCGCGTCGATGCTCGACGCGCCGATCGGCACGATCAAGGGTCGCATGCGCCTGGGATTGCACAAGCTGCGCGATCAGCTGCAGGGCTGGGAGACGGTCGGAGCATGAGCCTGCGCGAGTCGGACTTCGACTGCCCCCACACGCCCGACGCTGCGGCGTACGTGCTCGGCGCGCTGGAGGAGGGCGAGCTGCGCAGCTACCGAGCGCACCTCGACGGCTGCACGCAGTGCCGCGCCGAAGTCGCCGCGCTGCAACCGATCGTCGACGAGCTTCCGGCGAGCGCTGCGCCGGCGAGGGCGCCGGACGCCCTGCGCGAGCGGATCCTCGCCACCGTGCGCTCGGAGGCGGCCGTGCTGCGCGCCGCCGGAGACGAGGCCGACCGCGCGCCGCGACGTGCTCGCCGGCCCCGCCGCCGGTTGGCGATCGGCGGGGCCCTGGCCGCCGCCGGCGCGCTGGCGGTCATCCTCGCGCTCGTACTCTCGACTGGCTCGGGCGGCGGCGAACGGGTCTTTCAGGCCAGGGTCTCAGCGGGCGCGCCGGGCGCTCACGCGACGCTGCGCCAACGAGACGGGCGCGCCGAGCTGCTCGTCTCGCACATGCCCCCGCCGGGTGTCGGCCGTGTCTATGAGGTTTGGCTCAGCCGCGGCGCCGGCGACGTCCAGCCGACGAGCGCGCTGTTCGATGTCACCGCCACCGGCCGCGGAGCGACCGCCGTCCCCAGCGACCTGCGCGGCATCCGCGAAGTGATGGTCACGAGCGAGCCGCAGGGCGGCAGCTCGCGCCCGACGCGCCAGCCGCTGATCCAGATCGCGCTGTCGAGCTAGGCGCCGGCGCGAGCGTTGCGCACGAGCCGGCGCATACCGGCGATCCAGCGTTCAGGGTCAGAGCCCTTGAGCGCCATGAACTTCGAGACCTCGGGGTGTGGCAGGATCAGCAGGCGCTCGGCTTCGATCCCCTCGACGACGGCGTCGGCGACCTCGCCGGGCTCGAGCAGGCCGCCTGCAGTCAGCGCGGCTGCTGCCGCCGGCTCGTCCATCGCCAGTTCGAGCATCGGCGTCCGCACGCCCTGCGGGCAGATGCACGAGACGCGGATCCCGGCGTCGCCGTACTCGATCGCCATCCACTCGGCGAGCGCCACCGCGGCGTGCTTGGTCACGCTGTAGACCAGCGAGGAGACCTGTGTCAGCAGCCCGGCGGCTGAGGCGGTGTTGATCAGATACCCCTCCCCGCGCTCGAGCATCTCGGGCAGCAGCGCGCGTGAAGCCCACACGTGCGCCATCACGTTGACGCGCCAGGCCTCGTCCCAGGCTCCGTCCGACGCCTCTGGTCCGCCCCCCTCCCCGGGTACGCCGGCGTTGGAGATGAAGATGTCGATCGGACCGTTCGCCGCGACGGCCTGCGCGATCAAGGCGTTGACCCCGTCCTCGCGCCCCGCGTCGAACTCCACGGCGAGGCCGCCGATCTCATCGGCAACGGCTGAGGCCCCCGCCAGGTCGCGATCGGCGACGACCACGGCGCGCGCGCCCTCGGCGTCGAAGCGGCGCGCGAGCGCCCCGCCGATCCCGCCTCCGCCGCCGGTCACGACGACGTGCCTTCCGGTTATCTGCATAGCGGCGTACTCTATTGAGCGATGGGGGCCGAGGCAGTCGTCTGGGAGGAGCGCGCCGGGGCGGCGGTTGCGCCGCTGCGGGGCGAGCTGCGCTATGGCGCCGAGCTCGCGCAGCTGCTCGCGAGCAGTGAGTTCCGCTCGGTCGAGCGGCGCGCCGACGCGCCGCCGGTGATGCTGATCCCGGGCTTCATGGCCGGCGACCGGTCGTTGAACATCATGCGCGGATGGCTGCGCCGCCGCGGCCACCGCGTGCTCACGAGCGGGATCCGGACGAACGTCGGCTGCGCCGAACAGGTTGTGCAACGCCTGCAGAAGCGCCTGCGCGCGCTTGCCGACGAGGCGGGTGAGCCGGTCTTCCTGATCGGCCAGAGCCGCGGCGGATCGCTCGCGCGGGCGCTCGCGGTGCGCGCGCCGGACGCCGTCTGCGGGCTGGCGATGCTCGGCTCTCCGGTCACCGACTCGCTCGCGGTGTCCACGCCCGTCCTGCGCACCGTGCGCTGGGTCGCGGCGCTCGGCGACCTGGGTGTGCCCGGCGTGTTCTCGAGCACGTGCAAGGACGGCGAGTGCTGCGCGGACTTCCGCGTCGACCTCGCCGGGGGACTGCCGCGGGGGCTGGCGGCGACGGCGATCTACTCTCACAGCGACGGGATCGTCGATTGGCGCGCGTGCATGGATCCGGACGCGCACAGCGTGGCCGTCGAGTCGAGTCACTGCGGCATGTCGGTCAACGTCAACGTGTACCGCGTGCTCGACGGGGCACTGGAAGCGAGGAAGTAGCCCGCATGGAATGGATGAGTCCGATCGACTCGTCGTTCCTGCACATCGAGAACGCAACGACGCCGATGCACATCGGCGGCGTCAGCATCTTCGCCGGACCGCCGCCACCGATCGCAGATCTGCGCGCGATGGTCGCGGGCAAGCTCGCGCTCGTCCCGCGCTATCGCCAGAAGGTCCGCTTCGTCCCGCTCGCGGCGGGACCGCCGATCTGGGTCGACGACCCGCACTTCAGCCTCGACTACCACCTGCGACACACCGCCGTGCCGCCACCGGGCAGCGAGGCTCAGCTTCGTCAGATGGCCGCACGGGTCTTCTCGCAGGCGCTCGACCGCGACAAGCCGCTGTGGGAGCTATGGATGGTCGAGGGCCTCGGCGACGGGCGCTGGGCGCTGCTGTCGAAGGTCCACCACTGCATGGTCGACGGCGTCGCCGCGACCGACCTGATGTCGGTGATGTTCTCCGATGAGACCTCGCCGGCCGACGCCTCGGCGCAGCTCGCCGAGCGCGGGTGGTCGCCGGCGCCCGAGCCTTCGGCGCTCGACGTACTGGTGCGCACGGCCGTGCGGCGCACCAGCCCGGCCGGGCAGATCGAGGCGCTGCAGCGCGCGCTGCGCGCCCCGCGCGAAACGATCCGCGGGCTCGCCGAGGTCGCGCGCGCGGCGATCGCGGCGAGCTCGAGCCTGCGCCCGGTCAGCGCGTCGTCGCTGAACGGCCCGATCGGCCCGCACCGACGCTGGAGCTGGGCGTCGGTGCGTCTGTCCGACGTCAAGATCGTCCGCGCTGCGCTGGGCGGCACCGTCAACGACGTCGTGCTGACGCTGATCACGAACGGCTTCTCCGACCTGCTCGAGTCACGCGGCGAGCGGATCGCCGAAGACCGCGTCGTTCGGACGATGGTCCCCGTTTCGGTGCGCCAGCGCGGCGAGCGGGGCGTCTACAACAACCGCGTGTCGGCCGTGTTCGCCGGGTTGCCCGTCGGGCTGACGTCCCCCGCGCGCCGGCTCGAGCAGATCCGCGCCGAGATGGACGGGATCAAGCAGTCAAAGCAGGCCGTCGCCGGCGATGTGCTCAGCTCGCTCTCGGGCTTCGCGCCGCCGCTGTTGCTCGCGCTCGGCAGCCGCCTGGTGACGCTCTCGCCGCGCTTGAACATGCACACCGCGACGACCAACGTGCCAGGCCCGCAGCAGCCGGTACAGACGCTCGGCCGGCGCCTGCTCGAGTCCTACCCGTTCGTGCCGGTCGTCGGCTCGATCCGGATCGTCGTCGCGATCTTCTCCTACGACGGCGGGCTGTACTTCGGCGTCACCGGCGATTACGACGGGGCGCCGGACATCGACGTGCTGACCGCGGGCGTCGGCAAGGGCATGGAGCAGCTGCTCGCGCTCGCCGAGCCGGCCAAGCCGGCGCGTGCCAAGCGGGCCGCGGCCACCCGAGCGCGGTCGGGCACGCGCGCGAGGTCGCAGAAGGCGTCGGCGACGGCGGCGCCTGCCAACGGGGCTCGCGCGCTCAGAGCGTCGGCAACGAGACCGTCAGAGCGCTGACTTCGACGCTGAACGTCCCGTTGCTAGCCCGGTAGTACGGGGCGTCGCGACCGAGCAGCTCCAGCTTGACCGTGTCGCCGGGCGCGAATTCGTAGCCGTTGCCGTGCAGCTGGAAGGTGATCGTGCCTTGCTGATTTTCGTTGAGCCGGTAGATGCCACGGCTGATCAACCGCTGTTCGCCGCTGGGCAGGACGTCCCACAGCCGGGATGCGAGCTCCCCGAACGGACCGGTCGTCTTGATCGTCGCGGTGACCGTCGGCAGTCCCATCAGCGTGAAGCCGGGGCTGGTCATCGTGTAGTTGGCGGTGTTCGGCTCGGTTTCGTTTGCCACCGTCTTGCACGCTTCGCTCGTCCCCGCGATCGGGTCGAACGCGGAGGCGATGCTCGGGTTGCCACCGGCGGACGTCAACAGCTGCGAGGTCGACGCCCCGAAGCTCACCGCGTGCGGATGCAGCTTCGACCACGAGTTGGCCGAGAACGGACCGCCTGCGGGAGCGCTCTGCGGGCAGGTCTGGGTGTACGCGGTCACGCTGCCGTTGCGCGGCGCGGTACCGGTGCGTTTCAGCCGCGCTTCAAAGAAACCCGCCGCCTGTTCCTGCAGGGCGTGGTCGGCGTTTTCCTTGTTCGAGCCGCGGCTGTGTCCGAGGTCGGCGAACTGCAGCGCCGCGTAGCCTTTCATCGCGCGCACGGCGTCATAGACGCGCAGCGACTGCTCCGGCGGGAACAGGTCGTCGGTCCATCCGCTCTGGAGCAGCATCGGCGCCGGTTTCCCCGACAGGCCGTACCCCTGGTGGTAGGTGTAGAGCTGTTTGGCGATCGCTTCGTCTTCGGGGGTTGCGGGCTCGCCGGCGTTGGTCGCGGCGAACCATTTCGTCAGGTCGGCTTCCGGGTCGGCGCCCGCCGGCGCTATATAGCCGCTGGCGTTGCCCAGCGCGTACAGGCCGGATGTGTAGCTCTGAATCTCGACGCCGAACGGTTCGTAGCTCTGTGCGAACGGCGCGACCTGCGTGTCGAGGAAGCGTCCGTTCGGCGTCAGCGCGTCGACCAGATCACTCCACGGCCAGCGGGGATACGCGGCCGCGATATGCATTCTCTTGCCTTTCGGGCTGGTCCATTCCTGGAATTCACCGTTGGGCAGGCGGATCCGATTCTTCAAGTAGGCGAGCTCGATGCTCTGCCCCCCGCCGTAGGAGATCCCGGTCGTGCCGATCGATGAGGGCTTGGTGAGCTTTTCGTCAGCGAGCAGCCCGAGCAGGTACTGCGTGTCACGTACCTCGTAGCGCTGGTCGGCCAGGCGGATCCAGCCTTCCGCACAGCCGGGATCTTCACGCGACGACGGCGACCCGCACGAGTTGCCCCACCCGCGCGCCGAGTAGTTCACCACTGCGAACCCGTGCTGGGCGTAGTAGACGTTGTTGTAGTCGAACGTCTCGTTGCCGTCGCCGGACGGACTGCTCGACTCGAAGTCGGTCTTGCTCCCGCCCCACCCGTGGAGCATGACGATCGTCGGGAACGGACCGGCGCCGCTCGGCGGCAGCGTCACGTCGGCGTCAAGCGGGACGCCGTCGAACGACGGGACCCGCTGCGCGAGCGTTTCCGTCGGGCAGAAGCGCACACCGTCCTGCGCTTTGCATGCGTGGCCGAACGGCGCCGGTTCACCCGCCGCGGCAGCGGAACCCGGCAACGCAAGCGCCGCCGCAACCACCGCCGAGAGCAACCCAATGCTCCCCACACCCCATCTCCTCACGCGGCCGCATTACCCACGGTTGACACTTTGTAAACGGCGACGGTGCCCACCCCACCGGGCGTCCCCCCGGCGAGCGCGTCGTGAGAGGATGCGCCCGCAGCACGACGGCAGCGACCACGACAAACGACGACGTCGAAGGAGCGAGAGATGCCCGACATCGAGTTCCCCACCAGCACCGGCCCGGCGAAAGGCTATCTGGCGACGCCGGACGATCAGAGCGGCCCGGCGACGATCGTGTTGCAGGAGTGGTGGGGCGTCGAAGGGCACATCCGCTCGGTCTGCGATCGCCTCGCAGCCGAGGGGTTTTACGCGCTCGCGCCCGACCTGTTCGAGGGCGAGACGACGACGCAGCCGAGCGAGGCCGAACAGAAGATGATGGCGCTGTCGATGGAGCGCGTCGAGCCGCAGATGTGCGGCGCGGCCGACTACCTCGCGCAGCAGCCGGGATTCGATGGCGACGGTGTCGGCGCGCTCGGCTTCTGCCTGGGCGGCGGCCTCGCCGTCTGGGCGTCGGCGACGTGCCCGAGGATCACCGCGGCCGTCAGCTACTACTACGTGATGCCCCACGGCAAGCCCGACTTCTCGACGGTCAAAGGCCCGCTGCTCGGCCACTTCGGCACGGCCGACCAGTTCATCCCGCACGACGACGCCAAGGCGCTCGAGTCCGAGCTTCGCGACGCCGGGGTCGACGTGACGTTTCACTACTACGACGGCGCCGGTCACGCCTTCTTCAACGAGACCGACCGACTCGGGACCTACGACGCCGACGCGGCGCAGCTCTCGTGGGGACGCACCGTCGGCTTCCTGCGCGACGCGCTGACGTAGCCCGAGGGAGGCGCTCGCCGGGAGCCTGGACGAGCGTGGAGGGGTATAGGATCGCCGTCGATGTTCGCCGATGCGTGCGACTGGGACTGTTCTTTCATTCGGGCCGGCTGCGCGAGTCCCGGCGACCAGTCCGACGCCGCGCGACCAGCGCTCGACCCACGGCTCGTCGTCGCGGGTCGAGCCCGGGCGCGGTCATCGCGTAAGCCGGTCGGCCGGCGGTGAGAAGGCCGATCGTCGCGCTTGCGTGCGCGACCTGCGCGGCTCTGCCGGCGACCGCGCGCGCGGATGTTCGATCCGGCGACGCCGTCGCCACCCGCGCTTATCTGCGCGCTGCGACCACCTATGAGAGTGCAGCTCGCTCCGAGGAGGCCGCGAGGATCGCGGCGGTCGAAGCGCGTGGCGGCAGGATCGCGGGTGAATGCCCGTCGGCGCTGACATACGCCCCTCGCGATGCGGCCTTCGAAGAAATTGGCGAAGAGGCGGGCATCAGCATGTTCCTTGCCGGGACGGCGCCCGTACGCGCGGCGACGTTGCGGCTCGGCCACGCCGACGCACGATTGAAGTGGAGCGATCACAGGCTCACGCGCCTCGTGCGCAGCCAGACGGCCGAAGAACGTGCGGCCGTCGAGCTGGGGACCCCGAACGTGTGCGCCGACATCGCTGGATGGAAGGCAAGCGCGTATGCGGCGCTGCCACCGAGTGCGGCGAGTTTCAGCGCGCGCGTGCAAGCGATCGCGTCGCCTTCGATCGTGGGGAGGGGCGAAGCCAGGGACGTCGTGATCATGCGCCTGCTCAGGCGCTACGAGCGTCGTGCCGAGAGACGCGCTGCCAAGCGGATCGAGCGCGACGGAGCGGCGATCGAAAGACGTCTCGGGCGAGCCGAAAGCGCGGCCGAGACCAAACTCGCGGCCGGGCTGGGAGTCACCGTACTGTGACCCGCGGCCACCGCTTGCTCGGCTCGACCGCGCTCGTCTGCAGCGCCCTCGCGCTGTCGAGTCCGGCCGGAGCCTCTGTGCCACCCGCTCCGCTGGCCTTCGGCGTCTGTCCTCGCACACAGGTGGCCCAAAGTGCGGCGGGGGTGCAGTGCGCCAGGCTGACCGTGCCATTCGACCGAGCCGATCCGGGCGCCGGCAGCATCGCGCTTGCCGTGCAGCGAGTACCCGCGAGCGCGCCGCGCGCCGGGGTGGTCGTGCTGCTCGCCGGCGGCCCCGGTCAGCCGGCGCTGCCCCCCTTCGAGGAGCTGCTCGCGCCGCTCGCGCGCGATCCCGCCCTGCGGGACTTCGAACTCGTGGCGTTCGACCAGCGCGGGACGGGTCAGTCGCAGGGGCTGCAGTGCCTGGAACCGACAACGCCGGAAGCGGCGGCGCTCCTGTTCAAGGGTGGACTGAGCTCGTATCTGAGCGCATGCGGGGAGGCGCTCGGGCCAACGCGATCGTTCTACACCAGCCAGGAATCGGTCGAAGACCTCGACTCGCTGCGTCAAGCGCTCGGCGGTGCGCGGCTCTCGCTGTTCGCAGTGTCCTACGGCACGCGCGTTGCGGGCATCTATGCGCGCGAGCATCCGCAGGGGGTGACGCGCATGGTCCTGGATTCCACCACGCCGCTCGCAGGGCCTAGCGCGATCGGCCTCGAACGGCTGCGCGCGCTGCGGCGGGTGATCGACGAAGGGATCTGCGGCGCGGGCGGCTGCCGGTCGTTCTCGCGCGACGTCTACGCCGACCTCACGCGCGTCGTGGGCGGGCTGCACCGCCATGTGCTGCACGCGAGGATCTACGACGCCCACGGCCGCCTGCGGCCGGCACGCGTGACGGAAGCCGGCGTGCTGCGCCTGCTCTCTAGCCTCGACGTCTCGCAGTCGATGCGCGCGATCGCACCCGCCGCGATCGCCGCCGCCGCCCACGGCGACGCCCGGCCGCTTGCGCGCCTCACCAGCCCCCTGCAGTCCGCCGCGGTCGGAGGTCGTCTCGCCTACTCCGGGACGCCTCCGCCAGGCCTCCTTAGATCGGACCCGTTTGCGGCGAACTCGTTCGCGCAGGCGCCCGAACTCGACTCGGAAAGCTCGTTCGCGCTGTTCGCGGCCACCTACTGCATCGAGAACGAACTGCCGTGGCCGTCGGACTCGGCTCCAGGCGACCGTGCTGCGATCGTGCGTGCCTGGCTCACCAGCTTGCCCGCGGGCGCCACCGCGCCCTTCGCCCCCGCCACGGCCGTCGCCTCGTCGGTGCTCGCGGTGTGCAAGGGCTGGCCCGCGACCACGCCTGCGCCACCCTCACCGAGCGGTCCGTCGAAGATTCCGACCCTGATCCTGTCGGGGACTGACGACCTGCGAACGCCCTACGAACAGGCACTCGCGGTCGCGGCCGGCTACAGCGACGGGCGGCTCTTGCGGGTGCCCGACGTCGGGCACTCGACCGTCAGCACCGACCCGACGGGCTGTGCCCGGACGGCGATGATCGAGTTCGTGTCGACCGGCGCCACGCCTGCGTCCTGTGGGGGCTCAACAGAAGCACAGGCGCTCCCGCTGCCGGCGGCCTCGCTCGGCGCGAAGTCGAAGAAGGCGTCGCGCTCAGGTTTGGTGCGGCGAGTAGCAGCCGCCGCGGCGAGCACGCTCGAGGACCTGTTCGGTCAGACGGGCTTCGCGGGCGGCGGGCTGCGCGGCGGCTCCTGGGCGCGGCGACCCAACGGGTTCGTGCTGCACGCGATGCGAGATGTGTTCGGCGTCGCCCTCAGCGGCGACATCACAGTGCGAGCCAGTGCGAAAACCCCGCTGGACATCACCGGGCACCTGGTCGTTCGCGGTCGCCTCGCCGGCGAGCTCACGCTCGGCCGGCTCGAGCTGAGCGGCCGCCTCGGCGGAGCCCACGTGCGCGTTCGCCTCGCGGCGGCGTAGCGCCCGAAGCATCGAATCGAACCCGATAGCGATAGCTATCGGCAACTTCAACGCGGAACCAGGCTTTGGCGCACGCTCGCGCGCTCGCACGCGCGGCGGCTCAGAAAAGCTGCCGGTAGATCAGGAACAGGTTGAGCGCGGTGATCAGCGCGGCAAGCGAGACCCCGGCGAGGGTGGTCACACGTCGGTTGACGTGCGCGCCCATGACGTCGGGGCGCATCGTGAGCATCACGAGCGGGATCAGCGCGAGCGGGATGCCGAAGGAGAGCACGACCTGGCTGAGGATCAGCGCGTCGGTGGGGTTGACGCCGATCGCGAGCACGACGAGCGCGGGAACCATCGTCACGAGGCGGCGCAGCAGCATCGACACGCGCACGTTGATGAAACCGCTCATCACGACCTGCCCGGCATAGGTTCCGACGCTCGACGAGGACGCGCCGGAGGCGAACAGCGCGACGGCGAATGCGAGCGCCGCGAGCCCGCCGACCTGGTTGCCGAAGCCGTGATAGGCGGCCTGGATCGAGTCGACGCCGGTGTGCCCGGTCGAGTGAAACAGCTTCGCGGCGACGGCGAGCATCGCCATGTTGACGAGGCCGGCGCACGCGAGCGCGATCACGATGTCGAGGCGCTCGAAGCGCAGGACGCGGTGGCGCTCTGACTCGTCGCGCATCGGCATGCGATTCTTGGTCAGCGCCGAGTGCAGGTAGATCGCGTGGGGCATCACGGTCGCGCCGATGATTCCGACAGCGACGTAGAGCGACTCCGAGTTGCCGAAGTGCGGCACGAGCCCCGACAGCGAGCCGTGCACGGAGGGGCCGATCTTGAGCGTCTCGTACAGGAAGCCGAGGAAGATGATCCCGAGCAGCGCGGTGATCGCGAGCTCGAAGCGGCGAATGCCGTGGGTCTGCAGCTCGAGGATCGCGAACGCGATGAAGCCGGTCATCACGCCGGCCCAAAGCAGCGGCACGCCGAACAGCAGGTTCAGGCCGAGCGCGGCGCCGACGAACTCGGCGACGTCGGTGGACATCGCCATGATCTCGGCCTGCAGCCACATAACCCTGCTCGCGGCTCGCGGGTAGTTGTCGCGGAACAGCTCGGGGAACGTTCGGTCGGTGGCGATGCCGACCTTGGCGGACAGATACTGGATCAGCATCGCCATCAGGTTGGCGGCGAGCACGACCCACAGCAGCAGGTAGCCGAACTTGGCACCACCGGAGATGTTTGTGGCGAAGTTGCCGGGGTCGACGTAGGCGATCGCCGCGACGAACGCGGGGCCGAGCATCGTAAGCGTCGCGCGCAGGCGGCCCCGTGCGAGAAGCCGTTCGAGCTGGCTCGCGCCGAGGGCGACGCCGGTGCCCGGCGCTCCGGCGCTCGGAGCGCTCGTGCCTCCGACAACGACAGCGCCGGCACCGACACCGGGCGAGAGGCCTGCACTCTCGAGCGCCGGCTCGGTCCGAAGTGGCGTCAAGCCGCGCTCCCCGGTAGCGAGGCGGTCGGAGGTAGCGACGCGCTCCCCGTTTGCGCCGGCTCGCGGTCGAGCTGCACGCGCATCGCGCCGGCCAGACGGCCACCGATCGCGTGCTCGCGGCGGTCTTCGCCCTCGCCGAACGCGACGAGCAGCGGACCGCCAAACGGCTGGCGCTCGCGCACGTCGAGGCGATCGCCCGGCGCGATCCCGCGCTCGGAGAGGTAGCGCAGCATCTCGGGATCGGAATCGGACACGCGCACGAACAAGCCGGAGTCCCCCTCGCGCAGCAGCTCCAGCGCGAGCGTCTCGAGCTCGTTCAGCTCGAGCTCCGCGCTCGGGATCGGGTCGCCGTGGGGATCGATCGTCGGATCACCGAGCTGGGCGGCGATCAGCTGCTCGAGCTCCTCGGAGATCACGTGCTCGAGTACCTCGGCCTCCGCGTGAACGCGATCCCACGGCATCTGCAGCGACTCGGCGAGGAACAGCTCGAGCAGCCGGTGGTGGCGGATCACCTCGAGCGCGACGGCGCGCCCGTCGGCGGTCAACCGCACGCCGCGGTAGGGGTGGTGCTCGATCAGCCCGACCTCACCGAGACGCTTGAGCATGGCCGAGACCGATCCGGGAGTCAGCGCCAGGCGCTCGGCGAGGCGGTTGGTCGCGACGGGCTCCTCCGCGCGCGATTCGAGGGTGAAGATCGCCTTGCAGTAATCCTCGACCGCCGGCGAGCGCGTGACTTCTCTTGTGGCCATGAAACAAATATTATGGCACGCCAAGATTTTCGTCAAGGCACTGCTGGACCTTCATACGACCGCCCTTTAGGACAGGATGCACCGCGAATGGATCGCGACTACGAGCTGCAGACCTTCCGCGCGGAGGATCGTCATTGGTGGTACCGCGGGCGGCGCAACGTGCTCGAGCGGGTGATCGACGACCTGCGCCTGCCCGCCCGCGCGGAGATCCTCGACGCGGGCTGCGGCAGCGGCCGCAACATGGTCGAGCTCGCGCGCCACGGCATCGTGACTGGGGTCGAGCTGTCGCAGACGAGCGTGCGACTCGCGCGCGAGCGCGGGGCGGGTGAGGTGATCGAGGGGTCGGTGCTCGACATGCCGTTCGAGGCCGGCACGTTCGACCTCGCGGCTTCGCTCGACGTGATCGAGCACCTCGAGGACGACCTCGCAGCGCTGCGCGAGATGCGCCGGGTGGTCAAGCCGGGGGGTGCGCTGCTCGTGACGGTGCCGGCGTATCAGTGGCTGTGGAGCGGACACGACGAGGTCAATCACCATCACCGCCGCTACACGCGTCGCTCGCTGCAGCGCGCCGGCGAGCAGGCCGGCTGGCAGCAGATGCGTACGACGTACTTCAACTCGCTACTGCTGCCGGCGGCGATCCTGCTGCGCGTGCTCGACCGCTTCAGCCGCAAGACGACCGAGTCGAGCCTCGACCTGTGGGTTCCGCCGGAGCCGCTGAACTGGCTGCTCGAGCGCCCGCTGACGTTCGAGGCTGCGCTGATCGGCCGCGGCGGACGGATTCCCGCGGGGCTGTCACTGCTCGCGGTCTTTCGCTAGCTGGCCTGGAGATCGGCGGCGGCGACCCGCCACGGCCCCGGGCCCGCTAGCTGGCCTCGACGTCGGCAGCGGCGACGGGCGCATGGTGCATGCGAAACGTCCAGGCGCGGTTGACGAGGAAGGTGACGACGGTGACGATCGCCGTCGCGAGCGCCTGGCCGAGCAGCTTCTCGACTCCGGCACCGTCGACGAACAGGTAGAGCAGCCCGAGGTTGAGGGCGAGGCCGCAGCCCTGCACGACGCCCCAGCGCACGGGCGTCAGCGCGTCGCCAACGTGCCCGGCGAAGGTCCAGCGGCGGTTGAGCAGAAAGCCGTTGACGGCGCCGATGATGAAGCCGATCGCCGACGCGGCCAGGTACCACACGCCGAACACCTTCAAGAGCACGGTGTAGATCGCGAACGAGAGCAGCGTGTTGGAGACGCCGACGATGCCGAACTTGACGAACTGCACGACGACGGGCGCGCTCAACCGCCGGCCTGCGACGGTTACGGCTGCGTGTACCCTTCTGGTCTCTCTCTGTGGTGGAGTGTCGCCCGAGCGCATTGCCAGAGAGGATGACCGATAAATTCATCGTGGGCTTAGGGCCCCGTCGCAGAATCGCACTCGAGAGCGCTCCGCCACGACCCCGCTTCAGCCGGCAGATGCCCGACACAGCACTTCGCACACCCAATCTTTTGAGCATCGTCGCGCCCGTCTACAACGAGCAGGAGCTCGTGCAGGAATTCGTGGCGCGCGCGTGTGCGGCGGCGGCCGACTACGAGTTCGAGCTGGTGCTCGTCAACGACGGCTCGAGCGATGGTACGCCGTCGCTGCTCGACCGGATCGCAGCGGCCGACCAGCGGGTGCGGGTGATCCACCTGTCGCGCAACTTCGGCCACCAGGCGGCGCTGACTGCGGGGCTCGAGCACGCGGTCGGCGACGTCGTGGCGATGCTCGACGCCGACCTGCAGGACCCGCCGGAGCTGATCCGGGACATGATCGCGCAATGGAGTCAGGGCGCGGACGTCGTGTATGCCGTGCGCCGCCAGCGCGAGGGTGAGACGGCGTTCAAGCTCGCCACGGCTTCGTGGTTCTACAAGCTCTTTGACAAGCTCGCGCAGGTCGACCTGGAGCCGAACTCCGGAGACTTCCGCCTGCTCGACCGGCGGGCGCTCGACGCCCTGCTGGCGATGACCGAGCGCTCTCGCTTTCTGCGCGGGATGACCGTGTGGGTGGGCTTCAACCAGACGGCAGTGTCGTATGAGCGCGACGCGCGCCACGCGGGCGAGACGAAGTACACGCTGCGCAAGATGCTGCGCTTCTCGCTCGACGCGATCACGTCGTTCTCGCACCTGCCGCTGCAGCTGGCCACGTGGGCCGGCCTGCTGTCGGCGTCTGTCGCGTTCATCGCGATCCCGGTCGTGATCGTGCTGCGAGTGTTCGACTCCTACCTGCCGGGGTTCGGCTCGATCACGATCGCGATCCTGCTGCTCGGCGGCATCCAGCTGATCGCGCTCGGGGTGATCGGCGAGTACGTCGGGCGGATCTACGACGAGGTCAAGCACCGCCCTCTGTACATCGTGCGCGACGAGCGCAATCGGCCGCTGTCGCCGGGCGCCGCCGCGACGGCGGGACCTGTCGCACGCGCGGGGCTCGCGGCGCGCGAGACCGAGCGCGTCGGCTAGCCCGACGCGGACACCACGCAACGGCCAAACGACCGCTCCGCGGCGGCGAATCTGGTGTTGTCTTGCAAGATGACGCTGACGGCCCGCACGCGCCCGCGCCCGAGGTCGTTCGGCCTTTGGCTGACGGGCATCTGCGTTGCGGCGCTCGCTGCGGTGGCACAGCTCGCGCTCCCGGGCGCGGCCGGCGCCGAGGCATGCGCGGGCGTCGGCGCCGCGCCATGTCCGTACGCGTCGGCGCAGATCGTCGGGCAGCGCGCCGAGGGCGTGTTGCGCTTTCCGGAGGCGGTCGCGCTTGACACGCAGGGCAACGTGTACGTCGCCGACCAGCTGAGCTACGTCGTGCAGAAGTTCTCGGCGGCAGGGGCGTTCGAGACCGAGTGGGGCTCCTACGGCGGCGGCCACGGGCAGTTCGGCCCGATCGGCGGCCTCGCGACCGATGCGGCGGGAAACGTGTACGTCGTCGACTCGAGCCACAACCGGATCGAGAAGTTCACGCCGGAAGGGGCGTTCATCACGCAGTGGGGCCATAAAGGCAACGGCCCCAGCCAGTTCAGCTTCGGCTCCTCGCAGGACTACACCAAGCCCCCGGGCGGCGGGATCGCGGTCGCGGGCAACTACGTGTACGTCGCGGACTCGGGCAACAACCGGATCGAGCGCTTTGACCTGGAAGGCGGCGAACCGATGGAATGGGGCTCGAAGGGGAGTGCGCCCGGCGACTTCCGATACCCACGCGGGGTCGCCGCGTCCGCGAGCGAGGTGCTCGTCGCCGACGACGACAACCACCGGATCGAGCGGTTCGACCCGTCGGGGGCCTACCTCGGCGAAGCGGGGTCGCAGGGCAGTGGCCCGGGGCAGTTCGGCTTCCCGTACGGCGTCTCGCTCGACGCGGCCGGCAACGCGTACGTGGCCGACGACCTCAACCATCGGGTCGTCAAGCTCAACCCCGCGCTCGGCTTCGCTGGTGCGTGGGGCGGCTACGGCACGAAACCGGGTCAGCTCGCGTTCCCGCGGGCGGTCGCGAGCGACCCGGCGGGCGACACGTATGTCGCGAACACAGCGAACGATCGGATCGAGGTGTACGACCCGGAAGGGCGCTTCCTGCGGACGATCGGCTTCTCGGCGCGCGGCCTCGGCACGCTGACGGGGCCGCGCGGGCTCGCGCTGGACCCAGCGGGCGGGCTGCTGGTCTCCGACACCGTGGGCAACCGCGTCGAGCTGTTCGCGCCGGGCAGCGACGCGTTTGCCGGCCAGTGGACGGCGGCGGGCGGCAACCGCACGAGCTTCACCGAGCCGACCGGGATCGCGGTCGACCCGCACGGCTCGGTGTACGTCGCCGACGAAGGCGACGCGCGAATCGCGCGGATGTGGGGCGACGGCACGTACCTGACCGAAATCGGCGGCCCGGCACAGCTCGGGGGCGCGGCGCTGAACGGCGCCGACGCGGTCGCGGCCGCACCCGGGTCGGGACGGCTGTACGTCGCCGACGCCGGGCACAACCGGGTGCTCGTGTACGGCCCGGGCGGCACACTCCTCGCGCGCTGGGGCGCCGAAGGCGGCGACGGCACGGCGGGCTCCGGCGCGGGTTCGTTCAACCATCCGTCGGGAGTCGCCGTCGCGAGCGACGCGCCGGGCCAGGAAGGCGTGTTCGTCGCGGACAAGGGCAACGACCGAGTCGTCGAGCTCGACGCCAGCGGCGAAGTGCTGCGTGAGTGGGGCTCGCGGGGCGCAGGCGACGGGCGCTTTCACGCGCCGGCGGGCGTGGCGGTCGACGGGGCGGGCGACGTCTACGTGCTCGACAGCGAAAACAACCGCGTGCAGCTGTTTGACACCAGCGGGCGATTCCTCGCGAAGTGGGGCCTGCGCGGCACCGGCCTGGGCGACTTCTCGCAGGCGTCGGCGATCGCGATCGACTGCAACGGCGACGTGTACGTGGCGGACACGAACAACAACCGCGTCGAGCGCTTCAACCCGGTCGCGCCGGTGGTGACGGGGTGTCTCGCGCCGACATCGTGGCCCCCGCCGCTCGACGTCGCGCCGGTGGTGAACGTCGCCGTGCCGCGGTCGAGCGGCGTGCTCGCGCGCCGCGCGCTGGCGCTGACGGTCAGCTGCCAGCGCGAATGCAAGGTGCTGGCGAGCGGAACGCTTTCCGCGCCCGGCGTGCGGGGCTCGGTGGCGCTCGTCGCGGCGGCTCGCGGCCTGCCGCGGGCGCGTACGGGACACGTACGCCTGCGCGTCTCGCCACGCGCGCTCGCGCGGCTGCGGCGCGCGCTGGGGCGGCACACCGCGCTGACGGCGCACGTGCGGCTCGTCGCCGAGGGCCCGACCGGTCGTCGCACGACGGTTAATCGAATCTACGCGGTGCGCCGATAGTGCTCTCATGAGCATGGACCACCGACGCGAGCGGATCAGGCTCGAGACCGAGCGCCACCGGATCGAGGGCGAGATCACGCTCGCGCGCGACGGCTATCGCAGCCGCGTCTCAGATGTCCTGAATGCGTCCGAGCGCGACTTCGTGACGCTGACCGACGCGACGGTCACACCGCTCGACGGCGGCCCGGTCGAGCTGCACGACTACATCACGCTCGCCCGGCGCCACATCGTGTTCGTGGTGCCGCCCGACGCGGACACCGCCTGAGCGCGCCTCACGCGACGCGCAGCGCAGCGAGCCGGCGTTGCAGCTCGGCCCGCTCGACGGTGTTGGAGCTCAGCTCGATCGCACGCGCAAACGCCTGCGCCGCGCGATCGGTGTCACCCGCGCGACGCAGCAGCTCGGCGTGCGTCGCGTGCAGCGGCTGGTAGGAGGCGAGCTTCGGATCGGCCAGCAGCGGCGCGAGCAGGTCGAGACCGTCGCCGGCCCCGTCGGCGAACGCAACGGCGGCGGCGCGGTTGAGCTGGACGACGGGCGACGGGTCGAGGTCGGCGAGTGCGCCGTACAGGCCGGCGATCTGGCGCCAATCGGTCACGTCGGGATCGGCAGCCTGCACGTGGAGCGCGGTGATCGCCGCCTGCAGCTGGTAGCGCCCGGGCATCCGCAGGCGCACGGCGCGCTCGAGCGCGTGCAGTCCGAGCGCGATCTGCTCGCGATCCCACAGCGCGCGGTCCTGGTCGTCGAGCGCGACGTAGCGCCCGGCGGCGTCGACGCGGGCGGCGCGGCGCGAGTCGTGCAGCAGCATCAGCGCGTACAGCCCCCACGCCTCGGCCTCGTCGGGCATCAGCTCGCACAGCAGCCGCCCGAGGCGGACCGCCTCGGCGCACAGCTCGCCGCGCACGAGGCGCTCGCCTTCGGCCGCAGCATAGCCCTCGTTGAAGATCAGGTAGACGACCCGCAGCACGCCGCGCAGCCGGTCGGGCAGTTCGTCGTCGGCGGGCACGCGATACGGGATCGCGGCGTCGGCGATCTTGCGCTTGGCACGGACGATCCGCTTGCCCATCGCCGGCTCGCTGGTCAGGAACGCGCGCGCGATCTCGCGCGTGGTCAGGCCGCCGAGCGCGCGCAAGGTCAGTGCCTCGCGCGAGGCGAGGTCGAGCGCCGGGTGACAACACGTGAAGATCAGCCGCAGCCGGTCGTCGGCGATCGCGCTCTGCTCGCTCATGGCGGCCTCGTCGTCGTGCGTGTCGAGGCGGACAAGCTCAGCCAGCCGCGCGGCGCGGTCGGCGACCGAGCGGTCGCGCCGGAGGCGATCGATCGCGCGACGGCGCGCGGCGACCGTGAGCCACGCGCCGGGGCGCTCGGGAACGCCGTCGCGCGGCCACGCGGTGAGCGCCGCGGCGAACGCGTCCTGGACGGCGTCCTCGGCCAGCTGAAAATCGCCGACATGCCTGATCAACGTGGCGAGCACGGCCGCGCGCTCGTCGCGGAACGCCGCCGCGGCCGCAGCCGCGGCGGACTCCGCGCGAACGTCGGGGTGGCCGCGCGTTGCGCTCACGCAGCCGCCGCGGCCGCCCTGTCGCCGACGGGGTTCTTGGTCGGATCGTCCATGATCGGACGCACCTCGACCGAGCCATAGCGCGCGATCGGGAAGCGCTCGGCCTGCTTGAGCGCCTCGTCGAGGTCGGCGCACGCGAGGATGTAGTAGCCGGCGAGGATCTCCTTGGTCACTGCGAACGGTCCGTCGGTCAGCTCGGTCTCCCCGTCGCGCGTGCGGATCGTCGTCGCGCTCGAGACCGGATACAGGCGTCCGTTGGCGACGAGCGAGCCGGCCCGCTCCCACTCCTCGTTCAACGCGATCCACTTGGGCATCTCGGTGGCGTGGTCGGCCTGCTCGGCGGTCGGCGTCTCTGGCGAGTACAGCAGCATCATGTAGTTGGGCATCGGTGACCTCCTGGGGTCGTTCTAACCGCACGGTACGCGGGTTCGTCAATACGACGCACCACGGGAGGCGATTTGGACATGCCACCGCGGCTATCGAGATCACTGCTGCATCGCGCGAAAGAACTCCGCCTCCTCGCGGCCGAGCTGATCGGCGGGCTCGGCGTCGTCGATCAGCTCGCCCATGATCCGATGCCAGTTGGCCGTAGCCTCGAGCTGACCGAGGACGCCGAGCGTCAGGGTCTCCAGGCGCCGAGACGTGATCGCGTCGGGAGGCAGGCTCAGGTGCTTCTCCAGCTGCCAGCTCGGCGAGCCCGGCGCGGACCTGGAGACGAGCTTTGCGACGTAATCGCGGGTGAACTGAAACGGCCGATCGTCGGCGTGCCAGTCGTGGAAGGCGCGAACGTAAGCGAGCAGCTCGTCGGAGTCGACGTTGCGGTCGTCCGGCGCAAAGAACCCAAGCGTCGCAAGCTCGGCTCGCACTTCCGGGGCGTCGCCGCGCAGGCTGGCCCGGATCGCCGCCTTCTCGTGCGCCAAGCGCTCCTGCGGGAGCTGCTTTGTCATGCCGAAGTCGAGGAACGCGACGCGTCCGTCGTCGAGGAGCTTGTAGTTGCCCGGGTGCGGGTCGCCCGAGAAGTCGCCGTCGCGGTAGAGCGATCCGAAGAAGAACCGGAGCACGATCTCGCCGAAGCGGTCGCGCGCGGCCTGGTCGAGGCGCTTGACGTCATCGAACTCGAGGCCGTCGACCCACTCGCTGACGAGCACGCGCTCCCCGGAGACGTCGCTGAAGACCTTCGGAATCACGATGAACGGATGCCCGCTGAAGCGCCGCTCGAACCGGCGCTGCGCCTGCGCCTCCTGCTCGTAGTCGAGCTCGTCACCGAGGCGTTCGCGCAGCTCCGCCGCGACGGCCTTGGCATCGATCGCCGGGGCCAACCGCCTTGCCGCCCGCAAGAGCAGCCCGATGTTCTGCAGGTCGGCTCGCACCGCCGCGGCGACGCGCGGGTACTGAACCTTGACCGCGACCAGCTGGCCATCGGGCAGGCGCGCGCGATAGACCTGCCCGATCGATGCTGCGGCGACCGCTTCGGGCTCGAACTCGTCGAACACGTCGTCGATCCGCTCGCCGAGATCCTGCTCGATCACCTTGCGCATCTCCTTGAACGACACCCGCGGCGCCGAGTCGCGCAGCGACGCGAGCTTCGCTTGAAAGCGATCGCGCGCGTCCGGCGGCAGTCCCTCGAGGTCGATCACGGATGCGATCTGGCCGACCTTCATCGCCACGCCCTTCATGTGACCGAGTACGTCGACGACCCGTTCGGCCTCCTCGATCTGCCGCCGCTCCTCAGCCGCCTGGCGGGCGTCGGTCGAGCGAGCCACGTTTGCGGCCTTCGTGGCGTAGCCGCGGACCGCCTCGCCGCCGACCAGGCCGCCGACCTTCGCGGTTCGCCGCAGCCTGCCCGTCGGAATCGGCTTGCTCATTCGTTTCGGACTCCGTTGACGAGCGTGCCCAGCCCGTCGATCTCGACCTCGACGGTGTCGCCGGCACGCAGGAAGCGCCCCTGCGCCGCGCCGACGCCGGCGGGCGTACCGGTCGCGATGATGTCGCCGGGCAGCAGCGTCATCGTCCGCGAGAGCCACGAGACGAGCTCGGCGGGCCCGAATATGAGGCTGGCCGTCGTACCCCGCTGGAGCAGCTCGCCGTTGACCCGCGTGCGCAGCCCGAGCGCTTGCAGGTCGTCGATCTCGTCCAACGTGACGAGCGCGGGCCCGCACGGAGCGAACGTGTCGATCGCCTTGCCGCTCGTCCACAGCGGGTTCTGGAGCTGAAGGTCACGCGCGCTCACGTCGTTGAACGGCATCGCGCCGGCGACGTGCGAGAGCGCGTCGCGCGCGTCCACGTTCCTGGCCGGCTGCCCGATCACGAGCGCGAGCTCAGCCTCGTAGTCGACGAACTCGCTGTGGGCGGCGGGCAGCACGATGTCGCTTCCGCTCGCGCTCACGGAGTTGGCGAACTTCGCAAACCACATCGGTGCGGCGGGAATCTCCTGCCCGGTCTCCTCGGCGTGGTCGCGGTAGTTGAGCCCAAGGCAGATCACCTTCTGTGGGTCGGGGATTGGAGCGAGCAGGCCGACGTCCGCCAGCGTGATCCGCTCGGACGCGCTCTCGGCGCGCTCCTCCAACTTGCGCAGTCCGTCCGTATCGAGCCGCCGCAACAGCTCTCGCGCCGTCACGTCGCCGGCGTCGAGCGCGCTGAGCGGGACGATCGCGTCCCCGATCAGAACCCCCGCAGCCGATCCTGCCCCGCCACCCAGTCCCGCGCCAGCACCCGATCCTCCCCTGTCACCCGGTCCCCTACCAGCCTCCGGTCCTGTATCGCGTTCGTAGCTGACGAGTCGCATAGAGGTCGGGCTGGGCTCGGGTGAAGCGGAGAGGGCGGGATTCGAACCCGCGATGGAGTTTGACCCCCATACTCGCTTAGCAGGCGAGTGCCTTCAGCCTCTCGGCCACCTCTCCTGGTTGGAAGGGGCCAAGTCTAGAGCGCGCTGGCGTTGCCGAGCGAGCGCGTAGCATCTGGTGGCCGCTGGAAGGGTGGCAGAGCGGTTGAATGCACTGGTCTTGAAAACCAGCAGGCGGGCGATCCCCGCCTCGGGGGTTCGAATCCCCCCCCTTCCGCCTTGCGCTACTGACCCCGGACGCAACCTCCGCTGAGCCCTAGCCGCCGCTCGACCGACGCTCAGATCAGCTCGAGATCGCCGAGCGACAGCGCCCACGAGCGGGGCGACGTGGGGTCGGGAACGAGGTCGTGGTGCAATTGGTTTGCGGCGATAATCGTCGCGCGGGGACTGCGGACGAACCCGCAGAGCGCAGCCGTGCGCGACGCAGGGAAGGCGCACGTCAGCGCGTGCGCGGCCGACGCGCGACGCACGTCGCGCACGAGCCGGCGGGCGAGAGCCACATCGCCGTCTCCGGGCAGCAGCTCGCAGATCCGAGCCAGGCGCAGGCGACCGCGTTGCTGCACGCGAAAGATCGCGATCGCGACGCGCTCGTTGCGGCTTGCGACGGATGCTCGATAGACGGGCGATTGCCCGTAGCGCCAGCGCAGGAACTCGACGTCGCGGGCGGTGGCGATCCGGTCGCGTCGCTCGGCGTCACGCGAAAGGACGCGGGCGAAGAGCTCGTCGTCGCCGAGCGCCGCTGCGGCATCGAGCGTGCCGTCCTGCGCTGCGGCGTCGCGGCGGCCAGGGGCGGCCCCTCGCCGGCTCGCGCCGGGCGCAGGCAGGCCCGCGGTGATGTAGGTCGGGAGACCCGCGACGCGCTCGCGCCCGGACTTCAGGACTCCTGGTCTGCTGCGCTCGTTGGGATTGCTCCAGCCGAGCGCGATGTCCGGGCCGTAGGAGTCGCGGACGGCCTCGATCAGCCGCATCGACACCCCGCGGCGGCGATGAGACGGGTCGACGACGAGGTCGACGCCGCGGATCGTCTGACGGATCTGCCCGGAGAAGCGCAGGCGCCACGGCATCAGCCCGACGAATCCGACGACGCTCCCGGCGAGCTCGGCCACGAGCAGCGTCGAGGGCCCGAACGGGCTGGCGCGGTGCTTCCACGCGAAGAACTCGGCGCCGCCGACACCGTCCAGCCCGCGCGGCCATCGCCCGAAGGCGACCTGAAGCATCGCGAGCACGGCCGTCTCGTCCTCGCCGCGAAAATGCCGCACGGTCACGGTCTCGTCACCGCGCCCGGACGAGCCCGATTGAACGCTCAACCCTTCGCCACCGGCGCGGTGCCGATGACCCTCCCCGAGGCGTCGAGCGCCTGCACGGTCAGGTAGCGCCCCGCCGCCCTCGGCGGCAGCGCCAGCGAAGTCTCAAAGCCGCTGCGCGGAGCCTGTGCGACGGGCGTGAGCGCCCCTGGGCTCGGGCCCGACAGCACCCGCCAGGAGGCCACCAACGTCGCGCCGTTCCAGCTCGCGTAGACGGTGCCCGCGCCATCGGCGCCGGGCTCAAACGCGAACGCCGGCGGTTCGGCGGGGTCTCCGCTCCAGCGAAAGCGAAACGAGCGGTAGGACTGCGTGTGCGCGGGGAAGCGCGCGTCGAACAGCAGCGCGCCCGACGCGCTGAACTCCGACAGGTGCGGATCCTGGCCCCAGCCGATCAGCCAATCGCCGTTTTCCAGCGCCTGCGCGTTGCCCTGGCTTTCGGACAGCAGCGGCGGCGGATGGACGATCTGCGACAGGAGCGTCGCGCGCCTGTGCTGGGCGTCGAGCGCGACCACGATCGCGCGCGACTGCCGATGGATGCCCGGCGACGCGCCGTTGTCGAAGATGCTGATCGCACCGCCCGGCAGCACGCGAGGGTCGTGCTGCCACGCCGTGCCGGTCCCGGGGCCCATCGCAAAGCTGCTGCGCTT
Source organism: Solirubrobacteraceae bacterium (assembly GCA_036498045.1). Lineage (GTDB taxonomy): Bacteria > Actinomycetota > Thermoleophilia > Solirubrobacterales > Solirubrobacteraceae > Palsa-744. The sequence goes on along the minus strand of DASXIJ010000002.1, from coordinate 39,953 downwards.
GCCGCCGAGTCGCCAGACGATCTTGCCCGTCCGCGGGTCGAGCTCGTACACGGCCCACGTGTTCCTCGCCGAGACGAGCAGCGTGCCGTCGGGGTCGAGGTTGATCGAGTTGATGTGGAAGAAGTCGAACGGCGTCGACGTCGACGCACCGCGAGGGTTCGTGTAGGACTCGTCGAGCGCGACGTGGTCGAGGCTCGTCCACTGGAACATCACGAGGCCGGTCCTGACGTCGATCTCCTGCAGCACGCCGTCTGTGACCGCGGCATCCGAGGAGCCTCCGACCGAGGAGAGGTCGCACGCGACCGGCTCGTAGGCGGTGATCAACGCTGTCGCCTGGGGCGTCAGCTGCAGCTCGTGCAGATCGGCCTGCAGGCCGTTTGCGCCGCGCACGCGCGCGATGTCGGTGTACGACGCGTCGGCGATCACGCCTTCGCCGATCCCGAAGCCGTGCACCGAGATGTCGCCCTGCCACCAGGTGAGCACCGGCTGGCCGAGGTATTCCTGCACGCGGAAGTCGGTCGCGAACGTGTTCGTCGGCAGCGGCCGGAACCAGACGAGCGCGCCGCTTTGGTCGAGAATCATCGGCCCCGCCTGACCTGGTCCGGTGTACGGGGCGGCGAACTCGTACCCGGCGGCCACGGCGGGCGAGCTCGCCGTGACCGTCACCGCCGGCGGGCGCAGGTCCGTGCGCGAGCGAAAGCCCTGGACCTCGCTCGGCGGGCCAGGATGGATCGTCTCGGGCGTCGTCGTCAGCGTGTCCTGCTCGGCGATCGCAAACGCGTCGCTGATCGCGCCCGTCGCGCCCGCGGCGCGGACTCGCGCGCGCACCAGGACCCGCTCGCCTTCGGCAAACGGCTGTGCCGGGACGAAGCTCGCGCCGTCGCCCTGCGAGTAGGCGAGCAGGCGGCCGGCGTGGGGCCCGGTGCGCGAGCCGGTCACGCTGACGTGCGAGATCGCGCCGGCCGGGACCCCGAGGAAGCTGATCTGCGTCCGCGGGGTCGCATCGCGGCTGCCCGACAGCGGCGAGACCGTCACGGACGCGGCCTTGACCGCGGAGGTGTTCAATACCGGGGGCACGCAGATCGGCGAGCGCGCCGCCACCGGAGCCGCCGCCGCAGAAGCCGCCCACAACGCCGTCGTCAGCCCTACGATCAGAGCGCGCATGGACAGCATCGGCCCCGAGCAGGATAAGAGAGTCGACCGGCGGACCTTCGTCAAGCGCGGGGCTGCCGCGGGCGGACTGCTGGCCGGGGCCGGCCTGGGGATCGCGCGGCTGGCCGACGCGACCGGCAACGAAAGCGGCCCGGCGAGCACGCCGGCCCCGACGGCGCCTCCGCCGAGCACCACGCCAAAACGCCCGAACATCCTCGTGATCGTCGTCGATCAGCTGCGCTATCCGGTATGGCTCTCGCCGACGGCCGATGGCGTGGGGCTGCCGCCGAACATCGCGCGCCTGCGCGACGGCGCCGTCTCGTTCGACTCCCACTACACCGCCGCGAACGACTGCACGCCCTCGCGCTCGGCGATGCTGACGGGTCTCTACACGCACCAGACCGGCTGCCTGATCACCGGCGGCAGCACACTCGATCCGGGCTTTCCGACGTGGGGCACGATGCTGCGCGAGCACGGCTACCGCTCGCGCTGGTATGGCAAGTGGCACCTCACGCGGCGCGACGGCAAGTGGGGGCCCGTCCGCGGGGCGCGCGCGCTCGAGCGCTACGGCTTCGCCGGCGGCACGTTCCCGTCGCCCAACGGCGCGCCCGGGCAGGGCTGGCGCTTGGACGGCCACATCGCGCGCCAGTTCGCGCGGTGGTATGCAGGGGAGCAGGGCGGCGAGCCGTGGTGCACGACGGTCTCGTTCGTCAACCCTCACGACATCGCGTGGTGGTACGTGTGGAGCGACCGCGTGCTCGCCGAGGCCAGCGCGCGCCGCGTCGCGCAGACGCTCCCGCCCAACTTCGAGACTCCGGAACTGCTCGCCGAGCGGGGCAAGCCGCGCCTGCAGCACTCGTTGCAGGAAACGGCCGCAGCCTCGTTCGGACCCGTCCCGTTCGAAGGCCCCGAAGTGCTGTCGCAGTGGACTGAATTCCTCAACCTCTACGCCAAGCTGCAGCGCGCCGTCGACGGCCACGTAGGCACGGTCCTGAAGACGCTGCATAGCCGACCGGAGATCGCTCAGAACACGATCGTCGTGTTCACGTCCGACCACGGCGAGTACGGCGGCTCACACGGGTTGCGTGGCAAGGGCGCGGCCGCGTATGAGGAGGCGATCCACGTGCCGTTGCTGGTCAAGGACAATCGCGGCGAGCTGACGCAGGCGCCGGAGACCGGCCGCGCGCAGCTGACCTCGAGCGTCGACCTCGCACCGCTGCTGTTGACGCTCGCGACCGGGTCCAACGCGTGGCGCGAGCGTCCGCACTACGAGCATCTGGCCGAACGCGCCGACCTCGCGGCGATGCTGAGCGACCCGAACGCGCCGGGGCGCCCGTACGTGCTGCACGCGACCGATGAGACGGTGACCGAGTTCGCGGTCGAACCGTATTCGGCAGACGCCCCGCGCCACGTGATCGCGATGCGCACGCCCGACGCCAAGTACGCGACGTACTCCGACTGGGAACCGAATGGGATCGGCCTGCTGACCGATCGCCAGGAACGCGAGCTCTACGACTACGGCGACGACAGCGGGCGGCTCGAGCTGCACAACTCGATCGGCCAGAGCAAGCTCGAGAATTCGATGGCACACGGCCTGGAACGCGCGATCGAAGACGAGCTACGCCGCCCGTTGCCCGACCGCTTGGGCGCCGCTCAGGCGCGCGGCTTCCGCGACTACTTCGCGACCGCGCGCGGCGTCGCCGACAGCGTCGCCGCCGCCCGCGAACGGCGCGCCGAAAAAGTGTTCGAGGGGCTCGAAGAAGCGGGCGGCACGCCGACCACGACGTCGCCGGGCGAAACGCGCTTTCGCAAGCTCAGGCCTTCCGGGCGCCAGAGGCGCCGATGACCGCGCCGGCGGCGTCGAGCGCCTGGACCTGGACGTAGCCGGCGGGCAGCGACCTGATGTCGATCGCCGTCTCGAAGCCGTGGCGCGGGACGCTCGCGACCGCAGTGAGGCGCGCCGGCGACGGCCCGGCGAGGACGCGCCAGGAGGCGACTTCGGTCGCGCCGTTCCAGCTCGCATAGACCTTCGCGCGAGCGCCCGAGACAGCGCGCACGACCGCCAGCGCCGGCGCCTGTGCCGGGCGCCCGCTCCACGCCAGGCGGTAGACGCGGTAGGACTCATACGACGCAGGCAGGTGTGCGTCGAACACGAGCTGGCCGTCGGCGGCGAATTCCGACAGATACGGCGACTCGCCCCAGCCGACTGTCCAGGCGCCGCCGGGGAGCGCCTGGACGTTTCCCTGACTGCCCGCGATCAGCGGCTTGCCCGGGTGCGCCTGTTCGCGCACGAGCGTCGCGCTGTGCCGCTGGGGGTCCAGGCGCACGGCGATCGCGCGCGACTGGCTGTGCACGACGGGCGTGGCGCCGTTGTCGAAGAATGTGATCGTGCCGTCGGACTGCTCGCGCGCATCGTGCTGCCAGGCGACGCTCGCGCCGCGGCCGATCGCGAAGCTGCTGTGCCTGCCGCCGAGCCGCCAGCGGATCTGACCGCTCCGCGGATCGACGTCGTATGCCGCCCACGTGTTGCGCGCGTCGATCAGCAGGTCGCCGTCGCTTCGCCCATCGATCGAGTTGATGTGGAAGTAGTCGAACGGTGTCGTGCGGCTCGCGTCGCGGGCCGAGGCGTAGGAGTCGCCCAGCGGCACGTGGTCGAGGCTGTGCCACTCGTACCGCACGAGGCCCGTCTTCAGGTCGATCTCCTGCAGCAGCGTGTCGGCGACCGCCGCGGTGCGCGAGCCACCGACCGAGGCCAGGTCGCAGTCGATCCCGTCGTAGACCGTGATCAATCCGACCCCCTGCGGAGTGATCTGGAATTCGTGCAGGTCGGGTTGGTAGCCGTTCCCCGCCCGGACGACCGCCACCCGCCTGTAGGAGCTGTCGAGGATCACCTCGCCGGCCTTGCTCGACCCGCCGGCGATCAGCGGGTCCTGCCACCAGGTCAGCACTGGTCGTCCTTCGTACTGCTGCACGCGGAAGTCGGCGGCGCGCGTGCCCGCCGGCTGCAGGGGCTGGAAGTAGACGACGGCGCCGTTTTCGTCGAGGATCATCGGCCCGTACTGGCCCGGGCCGGAGTAGGGCGCGAGGAAGATGTCACCAGGCGTCGTTCCCGCAACGTGCGTCGTGACCGTCACCGTCGGCGGCTGCAGGTCCGGGCGCGAGCGAAAGCCTTGATAGACGCTCGGTCGCGGGGCCGGCCGGGGGCTGCCTCCGGCTTCGCCGCCGTGATCCTGCACGGCGGCGGTGAAGCTCCACGCGAGCGAGACGGGGTGGTCGCCGGCGTCGAGCTGGGCGCGGACGCTCACGACCTCGCCCTGGGTGAAGGGGTGCGACGGCACGAAGCTCGCCCCGTCGCCCTCGGAGTAGGCGAGCAGCTGGCCGGCGTGCGCCCCGCTGAGCGACCCCGTCGCGGTGACGTGCGAGAGCTCGCCGGCCGGTGGCCCGAGCATGCTGATCTGCGTCGAGACCGACGCGTCGCGCGCGCCGGGCATCGGCGAGACGGTGACGCGTCCGTCGGCGAGCGCGGCCGACGCGTCCGAGCGCGCGGGCGCGCAGCTCGGCGAGAGCTTCGGTTCGACGAATCGGCCGGCCGTCGCGGTCGGGTCAGCCCCGACCCGTGGCGAGCGAAGCACGAGCAGCCCTACCGCGGCGGTGAGCAGCGCCAACGTCGCGCCGGCAAGCGCGACGCGCGCCGGCGCGCGCCGGGCGCTCACCCCCTGGCCGTCGCCGACGTTCCAAGCACCGCGCCCGAGCCGTCGAGCGCCTGCACCGCGACGTACGGGCCCGGCGACGGCGCCGTCACGGTCGTCTCAAAGCCTGCCTTCGCGACCGTGGCGACCGGCGCGAGCGCACTCGATGACGGGCCGGCGAGCACGCGCCAGGTGGCGACCCGCGTCGCCCCGTTCCAGCTGACGGCGACGCTGAAGGCAGCGGCACCGGCCCGGCGCACGGCGATCGACGGCCGCGTCGTCGGCTGCCCGCTCCACGGCGAGAGGAACGTCTTGAAGTTCTGGACTTCGCGGCCGAGCGTGCCGTCGAGCAGGACGTGCCCGCCCGCGTCGAACTCGGTGAAGTTCGGCAGCCGCCCGTAGCCGAGCAGCCAGTCGCCGCCCGGCAGGCTGAGCGCGTTGCCCTGGCTTTCGGCGAGCAGCGTCTTGCCGGGGTTGGCGAACTGCTTGACGAGGCTGACCGTGTGGCTGAACATGTCGGGGCGCAGCAACAGCCCACGCGACTGCTTCTCCTTGGGCGGGTCCGAGCCGTTGTCGAACACGGAGATCAGGCCGCCCGGCTGGAACTCCGCGTCGTGTTGCCAGTAGAAGCGGGCGCCCGGGCCCTGCGTGAAGCTGCTGTGGCGCCCGCCGAGTCGCCACGTGAATGAGCCGGTGCGCATATCGATGTCGTACACCGTCCACGTGTTGCGCACCGACACCAACACGTCGCCCGCAGAGCCCGGGTCGGCTGAGTTCAGGTGGGCGTAGTCCCACGGGTAGTTCTTCGGCGCCGGGTTGTTCGATTCCGACAGGGCGATGTGCCCGAGCGCGTGCCACTCCCACATGACCAGGCCCGTCTTGATGTCGATCTCCTGAACGATCGAGTCGGTGATGATCCCGTTGGCCGAGCCGTGCACGCCGGAAAGGTTCATGTGGATCGGGTCGAACACATCGATCCACGCGGTGCCCTGCGGCGTGACGCGGATCTCGTGCAGGTCGGCGTGGTAGCCGTTTCCCGCCCTCACCGTCGCGATCCGGTGATAGGAGCTGTCGTAGATGACGTCCTCACCCTCGCCGAAGCCGACCTGGATGATCCGACCCTGCCACCAGACCAGCGCGGGCTTGCCCTGGTACTGCTCGACCTGGAGGTTGGTCGCAGAGACCCCGGCGGGCAGCGGCTGAAACCAGACGAGGTTGCCGGCCTGATCGGCGATCATCGGTCCCGGCGAGCCGTTGCCCTGGTACGGGGCGAGGAACAGGTCGCCCGGAGCGGCGCCCGGCTTGGCCTTCGTCGTGATCCGCACGGTCGAAGGCGTCAGCGACGGCGCCGAGCTGTAGTGCTGGACCGCGCGCGGGTCGCCAGGGTTCAGCGGGAACTCCTTCTGGCTGACCGCGGCCTGATGGGCGATCGTGAAGCTCGTGCCGACGGCGACCGTGCCGACTAGCGCGTGGACGGTCACCTTCTCCCCCGCCCTGAACCGGTTGCTCGGGATGAAGCTCGCTCCGTCGCGGGTCGAGTACGGGCGAACGACCCCGCTGTGCGCGCCGCTGCGCGAGCCCACCGCGCGCACCGCGCTCACCTGCGTCCCCGCCGCGCCCAGAAAGCTGATCTGGGTCGACGGCGACGCGTCGGGCGTGCCGGGCTGCGGCGAGATCGCCACGACGCTGCTCGTCGCGGCCTTGACCGACGCGCTCAGCGTGACCGACGCCGCCGGCGCGGTGCCGCCGCACGCGCTGAGTCCGACGGCGCTGAGCAGGGCCGCCAGCGCACCGCCGCTCGTTGTCAGCCTGCGCGTCATTCGGCCGGCGATCGTACCCGTCGCAAAGGCGGCGCGGGCCGGTTGCCTACTGCCCGAGCGCGAACGAAGCGGACGTCCCGATCACTCGCCCGTCGGCCGCGAGTGCCTGCAGCTGAAAGCGCTTGGATGAGCTCGGCACGTCGATCGCCGTCTCGAATCCGGAGCGGGCGTGCGAGGCCACGGCGGTCAGCGGCCCCGCGCCCGAGCCGCCCAGGACCCGCCACGACGCGAGCTCGGTCGCGCCGTTCCAGCTCGCGTAGACCACCGTGTGCCCGCCGCCCGCCCGCGCGGCTCCGGCCGGGCGTGACAGCGGCAGGCCGACCCACTGCTGCAGGGTCGCGCGGTAGCTGAGGTCGGGCCCGGGGAGCTGGCCTTCGAACAGCAGCTTGCCCGATCGGTCATACTCGGAGAAGTACGGTTCCGAGCCCCAGCCGACGAAGACGTTGCCGTTTGGCTGGGGCTGCGTGTCGCCCATGTATTCCGAGCGGAAGCCCCCCTTGTTGCCGTACTGCGCGCCGCGCGCCGCGCGGCCCGCCCGCTGATCGAGGCTCAGCACCAGGCCCCTGGATGGCCCGGTCGGGTCGACCGAGGTCCCGCCGCCGGTCAGCTGACAGCAGTGGTCGTCGAACACGGTGACCGTCGAGGCGCCCTGCAGACGGACGTCGTGCTGCCATTCAAAGCGGGCGCCCGGCCCGAACTTGAAGCTGGAGCTCCTGCCGCCGAGCGTCCAGCGGATCTTTCCGCTGGCGATCTCGACGAGGTACGCGGCCCACGTGTCGCGCATCGAGACGAGGAACTCCCCGTTGCCGATCAGCTGGATCGAGTTGATGTGGTAGGCGTCCCACGGGAACCCGTTCGTGGGAAGCGACGCCTGGGACTGGCTCAGCGGGATGTGGTCGAGCGCGTCCCAGCTGCGCTCGAGCCGGCCCGTCTTGAGGTCGTACTCCTGCACGGCCGAGTCGATCAGCGCGCCGTTGTAGGCGCCGCCGTACTTCGACAGGTCTCTCGGAACGTTCTTGTTCGCAGTCACCCACGCGTGGCCTTGATCGAGCACGAGCTCGTGCAGCGTCAGCACCCAGCCGTCCTTTGCCCTCAGCCTCGCGATCGTGCGGTAGTGCTGGTCGACCACGACGTATTCGCCGCTTTCGGTCGCGCCCGTGTTGGTGACCTTGCCCTGCCACCACGCGAGCGCCGGCTTGCCCTGGTAGGTCAGAAGGCTGAGGTTCGCGGCGACGACCTTTTCGGGGACCGGCTGAAACCAGACCGGCTGCAGGCTGCGGTCGAGGATCAGCGGTCCGCTCTGCCCGACGATCGGCGGTTCGTTGAGGTCGAGGAAGTTCGCCGTGAAGATGTAGCCGGGCGCGAGCTGGGAGGTCGGCGAGGTCTTGGCGATCCGGATCTGCGGCGGGTGCAGCGTCGGCGCCGTCACGTAGCTGTAGGTGTCCTTGGTTGTGTAGTGACCGACCGGTGGCGCCTTGGACCCCGAGAGGGCGGCGGTCAGCCCGACGAACACGGCCACGACCAGGCCGATCGCGAGCGCGAAGCGCCGCACGCCCTTCGCGAGCGCCGCATCCGGCGCAGGCAGCGAGACGAACGTCAGCAGCGCTGCCGCGCCGGCGCAGCCGGCTCCGATCCTGTAGGCCAGGCGAAAGCCGTGGGTCAGCGCTTCCGGGACCTGCTCGCCGGCTCCGAGCAGGTGGGTCGTGTGCTGCGTGGCCAGCGTGATCAGCACCGCCAGGCCGAGGCCCCCGCCGACCTGGCGCGAGGTGTTGACCAGGCCCGAGGCAAGCCCCGCCTGGCCCTCCTTCGCACCGGTTGTCGCCGCGATCGTCGACGGGACGATCGACATCGCGATCCCCGCCGCCACGAGCAGGCCGGGAATCAGGATGTAGACGATCCCGCTGCCGCTCGAGCCGATGAAGCTCAGCAGCAACAGCCCCGATGTCAGCATCACCAGGCCCGCGCCGAGCACCGGGCGCACGCCGAACAGGTTCACTAGCTTGCCCGCCCGCTGGGCGACGAGCATCAGCACGAGCGTCATCGGCAGGAAGATCAGTCCCGTGTGAAGCGGCGAGAGCCCGAGCACCTGCTGCAGGTAGAGCGAGCTGAGCACCCACATCGGAAACAGCGCCGCGCTGAACAGCAGCACGATGTTGTTCGACGCCCGCAGCGTCTTGGTCAGCTCCTTGAAAGGGATCAGCGGGTTCGACGCAAAGCGCGCCTCGATCAGGCCGAACACGGCGAGCAGCGCAATGCCGAGGATGATCGGGCCGAGCGCGTCGAACGTGCTCCAGCCCTTCAGACCGGCTTCGACGACGCCGTAGACGAGGACGATCTGCCCGAGCGTGAGCGTCAGCGCACCGGTCAGATCGAATGTCAGCTTGCGACTGCGCACGCGCTCGGTGACGACGGTGTAGGCGACGATCGCCACGCCGATCGCGATCGGTGGGTTGATCAGCAGCACCCAGCGCCAGCTCAGCGCTTCGACGATGATCCCGCCGAACAGCACGCCGCAGGCGCCCCCGAGCCCGTTCATCGCCGCCCAGATCCCGATCGCGCGGTGCAGCCTCGGACCCGGCGGGAACGACGCGGTGATGATCGCCAGCGAGCACGCGGCCATCAGCGCGCCGGCGACCCCCTGGATCGCGCGGCCGCCGATCAGCCAGCCCTGGCTCGGCGCGGCGCCGCCGATCAGCGACGTAACGGCGAACAGCAGCAGCGCGATGACGAACGTGCGCCGCTGGCCGTACTGGTCGGCGGCGCGACCGCCGAGCATCAGAAAGCCGGCGAACGTGATCGCGTACGCGTCGACGACCCACTGCAGTTCGGGCGAGGAGAATTCGAGGCTCGACTGGATCGACGGCAGCGCGACATTGACGATGCTCAGGTCGAGGATGACCATGAACTGCGCGACGCAGCAGACGGCCAGCAGCCACCCCGAGCCCGCGCGCTGCTTGACGCCGGCCGGCGGGGCAGCGGGCGTCGCGGGGCCGGTGGTCGTCTGGACGCTCATCGGCGCCCGCCCGACTGCGACCGATCATCGAGGGTCGGCCGGCTTCGCGGGTGCTTGGTAGGGTGGGCCGCCGAGCCGCGGATCGATGCCTGGAGCACGCCCCATGAGAAGAACGCCACTGACCGCCATGCTAACGCTGCTCGCCCTCCTGGCATGCACCGTCGCCGTGGCGGCGTGCGGCAGCAGCTCCTCCTCGTCGAAGACGACGTCGACATCGACCACGACGCCGACGTCGAGCACGACGCCGACGAGCACGACGACCACCCACAAGCACAAGTCCAAACCGGCCTACTAGCGGTCCTCGCGGTCGGAGCGGTCCTCGCGCTCGGCGGCGCAGAGCTCATCGCGGCTAGCTCCCGGCCGACAGCGACGCGTAGTAGCCGATCACCTTCGCCGTCGCCGACGTGCCGATCACGTGGCCGGCTGCGTCGAGCGCCTGCATGGCTGCGTATGTGTACTTGCTCGGCAGCGTCGTCGAGGTCTCGAAGCCGTCGGCGCCGATCACCGCCTGCGCTGTCAGCGACGCCGCGTTGTTGCCGGCGAGCACCCGCCACGAGGCGACTCCGGTCGCGCCGTTCCAGCTCGCGTGCACGACCGTCTGTTCGCCGGTGTCGTTGAGGGCCGCGAGCACGCTCGGCGGGCTCGCCGGGCGCGCGTTCCACGGGTAGCGGAACGCCCGGTAGAACGACATGTCATACGGCTGGTGGGCGTCGAACAGCAGCGACCCGTCGCGAGCGAACTCGCTGATCGCGGGAACGCCGCCGTAGCCGACCAGCGTGCCGCCGTCGGGCAGCGTCTGCGCGTTGCCCTGGCTGGCGGCTAGCAGCTGCGGATCGCGGTGGGTGTAGGCAGCGACGAGGGTCGCGCGTTTGTGCTTGAGGTCCAGGCGAACGCGGATCGCGCGTGACTGCTTGTGGATCGGCGGGTTCGAGCCGTCGTCGAAGATCGTCAGTTCGCCGTCCGGGAGGACGCGCGCATCGTGCTGCCAGGCCGTACGGGTGCCGGGGCCCATCGCGAACGAGCTGCGATTGCCGCCGAGCCGCCAGAGGATCTCGCCGCTGGCGCCCTGCAGCTGATAGACGGCCCACGTGCTGCGCGCTGAGATCAGGATCTTGCCGCCCGGCTCTGCTTCGATCGAGTTCAGGTGGAAGTAGTCCCACGGCGTCGAGTTGTTCGGAGCTTCGACTTCGGACTCCGCCGCGCCGACGTGGTCGAGGCTGTGCCATTCCCAGCGCACGAGCCCCGTCGGCATGTCGACCTGCTGGATCGCGGTGTCGATGATCGCGCCGTTCGGCGTCCCGCCGACCTGCGAGAGATCACAGCGGATCGGGTTGTAGACGGTCGTATACGCGGTCCCGTGGCCGGCCAGGCGAAAGTCGTGCAGGTCTGCCGGCAGTCCGTTGGCGCCCGCGAACCGGGCGACCGTTCGATAGCGCGCGTCCATCACGATGTCTTCGCCCTGGCCGAAGCCGAGCGAGAGCACGTGCCCACGCCACCACGTCAGGTATCGCCGGCCTTCGTCGCTCTGGACGTTCAGGTTCTCGGCGGCATCGCCCTGGGGCTGCTGCTGAAACCAGACCAGCGTGCCCTGCGGCGTGTAGATCAGCGGACCATACTGCCCGGGCCCAGGCCCGTTGGTGGTGAACACGTCGCCCGCCGTCGGGTCGCGGTCGGGCGTCGTGACCGTCATCACCGGAGGATGGGCGCCCGCCAGCGTGTAGAAGCTCTGAGAGTCGGCTGGAGCTGCCGGCAGATTGGCGAAGTCGGTCGTGTTCGCCGTCGAGTACGGCGTGTCGACCTCGAAGCCGAACGACACCGGCGTCGACCGCCCGCGCGCGACGATGACCGCTCGCACGGACACGCGCTCGCCGACGGCGAACGGGTGGTCGGGCGCGAAGCTCGCGCCATCCCCCTGCGAGTACGCGCGCAGGCGACCCGGGTGGCGGCCGCTATGCGCGCCGACGACCGACACTTCTCGGATCCCGCCGGCGGGAACTCCGAGGAAGCTGACCTGGGTGTGCGGATTGGCCGAGTCGGTCCCAGGCGCCGGGGACACGTCTACGCCGGATTCACCGAGCGCTGCATTGTGGTCGAGCGTGGCGGGCAGGCACGCCGGCGACAGCGCGCCCGCGGCCTTGCCCGACGAGAGCCTCAAGGTGGCCGAGTCGAGCGCGATCGCGAGGGCGCCGTACACGAGCGCGACGACCCCCAGGATGATGAGTACGTTGCGGCGCATGTGCGAGTGCGCGACCGGCCGCGAGCCGACCGAGTCGCCGCGGGTGCCGCGGCGGAAGGGTGCCACATCGCCGTCGGCGCAATGTAAGAGTTGCCGCAAAACCTGCCGGTGCGTCGCGCGTGTCAGAGACGACTGCATCCACGGCGACGTACGTCGCTGTAGCCTCGCGTGTGTGTCACCGTCTGCGATCACTGCCCGGCTGATCGGCGCGACGACGGTCGCGGCCATCTCCCTGGTCGCGCTGACGAGCGCCTGCTTGCCGGCGACCGCGTCCGCCGACGACCGCGCGGCGACGGCGGCATATGTACGCGCCGACTACGCGCTCGTGGTCACGGCCCACGCCAAGCAGGGCGCCGCCGAATCAATCCTGCGGTCGCTGCTGCACCGCGTTCGCCGTGACTGCCCGGGCGTCGTCGCGGGCTCGCCGCAGAACGAAGCATCGGAAAAGCTGACCGCCGCGCTGATCGGCACGATGCGCGTCAGCGCGATGGCCTCGATCGCGAAGGCGGCGGCGAGCTACGCGCACGCCGTCTCGGCGCTGCGCTGGAGCAACGGCGCGCTGATGCGCGCGGTTCACACCTACGCTCGCGAACTGCTTGCGCAGGTGCGCCTGGCTGTCCCCGACTTCTGCGGCCAGCTGCAGGCGTGGAAGGCGAGCGGGTACACGACGCTTACGCCGGCGACGCTGCGTTTCAACCAGGCCTACTACGCGGTCGACGTCGCGATCGGGCTGCTTCCGCAGAGACAGCTCGCGCCGTTTCTCACGAGCGCCGAGGTCTCGCTGGCCCGGCGCGCGTCGAGCCTGGAAGCGGCCGTGGTCGACTTCGAAGCCAAGGAAGTCGAAACGTGGGGCGAAATCATGAACTCGGCCGGGCTGGAGCCCTAGCGGCGGACGGCTCGGCGAGCGCCGCCACGCGCTCCGCACCGACGGGCGTCAGGCCGCCCGCGCGGCCCGTCTCGAGCGGAGCAGCCGCGCCCGGGCGTGAGTCGAGCATGCGTGCGACGAGCTGGGCGGCGAGCGCACCGCACAACGCGAGCGCGAACGCGGCCGCGGTCCCGAGCGGGACGAGCAGGACGGCGACCAGGAAGCAGAACGCGACGAACCCGAACGCGCCGCGGAGGAACGCGCGCAGGAACGCGTTGGCGTGCGCGGGCCCCTCGAGCACGAGCACGAACGCCGCGAGGACGGTGTTGGAGATCGGAAAGGGCGTCAGCACGCCGGTCAGCGTCGGCCCGAAGCCGGCCGCGGCGCCGGTCAGCCCGAGCACGAGCACCGCGGTGGCGAGCGCCCGCGCGGGGAGGTCCCACAGCGGCAGCTGCGCGCGCGGCGAGGTGGGGCGACGCGAGGCGGGCGACATCAGCCGGGGAGCGACGGCATACGCCGCGAGCGCGATCGCCAGCCCCACGCCCGCGGGCAGCGCGGCAGCCGAGAAGGCGAGCGCGACGGCCAGGAACGCGAGCCACCCGGCGACCACCGAAACGAGCCATCCGCGGCGGCGCGACACGCGCGCGAAGACGACGGCAAACGACGCGAGCGCGACCAGGCCGAGCAGCGACGCCGCGGCGGCGCGCGAGGCGAAGTGCGCCCCGTGATCGAGATCGACGATCAACAGGATCGGCCCGGCCACAAGCGGCAGCGCGACGAGTAGGCCCGACGCCTCGGGCCCCCAGCGACGTCCGGCGAGCGACGAGCCGACGACCAGCGCGGGAGCGAGCGTGAGCTTGACGAGCAGCAGTGACAACGCATCCATCCTTCCACGCGACGCACGCGCCAAGGCGCCGGCGCGATAATCGCGCGGTGGAGATCGAGCAGTGGTGGTCCGAGGGCGAGCGCGTGCCGATCGAGCTCGGCGGCGTCGAGCGATCGGTCTTCGTGCGCCGGCTGGGCGCGGGTCCGGCGGTGACGCTGCTGCACGGTTTCCCCAGCTCGTCCTATGACTGGGCGAAGATCGTGCCCGCACTGTCGGAGCGACGATCATTGCTGCTGTTCGACTTCCTCGGCTTCGGCGCGTCGGACAAGCCGCGCGAGCACGAGTACTCGCTGCTCGAGCAGGCCGACCTCGTCGAGGCGATCCTCGAGCGCGAGGGCATCGGCGAGACCGTCCTCGTCGCGCACGACTACGCCGTATCGGTCGCGCAGGAGCTGCTCGCGCGCCGCGCCGAAGGCAGGCTCGAGGCCGACGTGCGCGCCGCGCGGCTGCTCAACGGCGGCGTGTACCCCGACCTCCACCGGCGCCAGCCGACGCAGGAGCTGCTGCTCGACCCCGACCAGGGGCCGCGCGTCGGCGAGCTGATGAACGAGCAGCTGTTCACCGAGGGGCTGCGGCCGACGTTCGCCGACGGCTACGACGCGGGCGCCGACAGCGCGGCGATGTGGCGCGCGATGGAGCGCGACGGCGGCCAGCGGATCATCCATCTGCTCGCGCGCTACATGGTCGACCGTGAACGTCACGAAGCACGCTGGGTCGCCGCGCTCGACCGCGCCGACGTGCCGCTTTCGTTCGTCTGGGGGATGCTCGACCCCGTCTCGGGCGCCCACATGGCCCAGCGAATCGCCGAACGCCTGCCCGAAGCGCCGCTGCTCGCGCTTGCAGAGGCGGCCCACTGGCCCCAGCTCGAAGATCCTTCGCGCGTGGCCGAGGCGCTGCTCGCCGATTGACCGGCGTCAGACGCGGCGCCGGCGTCGGACGCGCCCGCGCTCAATGCCCTGGCGCGTTCGCCCGGGCGCTCAGCGACGTCCGGAGGCGCGGTCGAGGATGCAGCCCAGGCGCGAAGGCCGTCCGCTGTGGCGCTCGTCGCGATCTGCCAGGCGGTAGAGCGCATAGACGCCGCGGATCGACGCCCAGCGAAGCGGCTCGGGCTCCCATCGGCGCGGCCGCCGCCCGACCCATCCGAGCGCGGTCAACTCGCTCGATTCCTCTAGCAGCAGGTCGCGCAGCGTGCGGGCGGCGAGGTTCGCCGCTGCCACGCCCTCGCCGACATAGCCGCCAGCCCACGCGAGACCCGGTCGCGCGTCTGCGTCGACGCTGACGCCCCAGTCGCGCGCCACCCCGAGCACGCCAGACCACGCGTGCTCGATCGCCACGCCCGCGAGGGCCGGGAACATCGCGTGAAGCTTGGCGCGCAGCTGATCGACCGTCGCGCGCGCGATCTGCCCATCGCCGCCGGTTCGCGACCCGAACCGGTAGGGCACGCCGCGCCCGCCGATCGCGATCCGTCCGTCTTCGGTGCGCTGCAGGTAGACGAACACGTGCGCGGCGTCGTCGATCACCTCGCGCTGCTGCCAGCCGATCTCGCCCCACACGCTCGGCGCGAGCGGCTCGGTGACGATCATCGAGCTGTTGATCGGCACGAGCGCCCGCCCCAGGCCGCCCAGCGAGGCGGTGTAGCCCTCGGTCGCGCGGACGATCCAACGCGCGCGCACGACGCCGCGATCGGTTCGCGCCTCGCCGGGAGCCAGCTCACGCACGGGCGTGCGCTCGTGGATCGTGACGCCGCTGCGCTCGACCGCCCGCGCGAGCCCGACGAGCAGCTTCGCCGGGTGGACGCGAGCGACGTGCGGCGAGAAGGCCGCCATCCGGGCGGCCCGCACGCGCACGCGCTCATCGAGCTCGTCGCGTGTCAGCTCGCGCAGGTCGCTCTCGTCGAACCCGTACGCGTGCAGCTGGCCGACGTGCTCGCGAACGCGCGCCACCTGCGCGGCGTTGAGCGCGATCTGCAGCTGGCCGCCGGCGACGAAGTCCGCATCGATCCGCTCGCGCTCGAGCACCTCGCCGATCTCGCCTACCGTCGCGAACATCTCGCCCTGGAGCGCAACGTAGGCCGCGCGCCCGCCGGTGCGCTCGTACAGACGCGGCGCCCCCGAGAAGAAACCGCTCACCCACCCGCCGTTGCGCCCCGACGCGCCAAAGCCGGCGCGCTCGGCCTCGAGCACGACGATCCGCAGCGACGGTCGCGCCCGCTTGAGGTAATAGGCCGTCCACAGCCCGGTGTAGCCGGCTCCCACGATCGCCACGTCGGCCTCCGCGTCTGCGCTCAGCGCATCGCGCTGCGGCGGCTGGCCGCCGAGCGACCGCCACCAGAAGCCGAGCTCACCGGTGCGCATCGGCCGAGGCTAGCGCGGCACCCAGCGAGTGCCGACGATCGCTGAGATGTTCCCCGTCCGCTGCCGCGTGCGTGCCGCGATCAGCCGCAGCCGAGCTGCGACAGCGCCTTGGCGACCGCGCGTTTGATCCGGGCGTCGACGTCGGTCACGAGCGATGCGGGCGGGGGCGACACGACGGGCTGGCGTCCGTAGTCGAACAGTTCCACGTTGAGGTCCTCGCGCAGCCGACCGGTTGCAGTGCACAGCGGGAACCCGAACGAGAAGCGCGAGAGGTGCCCATCGTCGCCGATCCACACATCCATCGGCAAGCTCTTTTCGCCGGTCATTCGTTCGAGCAGCGCTCCCGCGCGCTTCATCGCGCCCCGCTCCGCAGCCGGTCCCGCCGCCTCGAGTCGGGCGAAGTCGATGATCGCGTGGTAACGCGTCGAGGCGACCCCTCGGACCGATTCGCTGCCGACGCGCGTGACGGCGCCCGCTCCTCTCAGGTAGGTGAGCAACTGCGCAGGGTCGGGCGAGCCGCCAACGGCCGATCCGCCGCCATATGAGTCGGTCAATGTCGAGAGGTCGAGCCGGATCCACGGCTTGCCGTGTGTCACGCTCGTGTTGGCGCCCGTCGGCAGATGCATGTAGACGTAGGGCTCGGCGAGGATCTCGGTGAGCTCGTGGCCGGCCACCTGCACCGTGATCGAGCCTTCCCGTCCACGGTCGTCGATCGCGCCGCTGCCGGACACGGTGATCGTGTTGGCGCCCTGCGTCGTGGTCGACGTGAGCGCCATCTTGTAGCCGGGAACGCGATCGGTCGCCGCCGCCGCCGCGGTCACGGCGGCGAGATATGAGGCATCGGCGCCCGTCGGCGTACTTGACGTGGACGTTCCTCCGCCGCACCCCGCCCAGACGAATGTCGACGCGATGGCCGTGGCTACTCCGCCAAGCAATCGGAAAAGTCCATTCTTCCGCACGCCCGGAACATACCCGCTTGCAGGGCCGCTCAGCGGTCGGCGAGGACGAACGGCCGAGGTTCCTTTTCGATCAGCTCCTGCCGTCGGCTCATACCGCTCCTACAGCGCAACTCGCTCGCCGACGGTCACCGTGCGATCGTCGGGCAACCGGAAGTAGACGACGGGAGTCGCGGCGTTGCGCGCGAGCACGAGGAACAGTTGCTTGCGCCAGCGGTTCATTCCGCTCGCGCGTGTCGGCACGATCGTGATCTGCGAGAGGAAGTAGGACGCGCTCTGGAGGTCGACCGTGCGCTCCAAGAGGCGCTGCTCAATCGCGAGGTCGAGCATCGCGGGAACGTCGAGCGAGTCCTGAAACCCACAGCGCAAGGTCACACCGGTGATCCCATCGGAGGCGTGACCGAGCTCGTCGCAATGCAGCCGATCGCTGTGGTGGACGTGCGGCACGCGCTTGGTCTCGATCGACACGATGATCACGCGCGCGTGCAACACGTGGTTTCGCTCGACGTTCGCGCGCAGCGCGAGCGGCGTCGTCCGTGCGTGCGCGTTGAGATAGACCGCGGTGCCCGGGACGCGAACGAGCGGGCGACCACCGTTGAGCGCGTCGATGAAGTCCTGCAGCTCGCCCTCCTCGCGGACGCGGTTGGCGCTGACGATCTCCCGCCCGCGGCGCCACGTCGTCATCACGACGAACAGCACCGCCGCGATCGCCAAGGGTAGCCAGGCGCCGTGGACCACCTTCGTCACGTTCGCAGCGAAGAACGTCACCTCGACGCTCAAGAATGCTGTGGCGGCGAGCGCGATCCACCAGCGCGGCTTGTGCCACATCAGGCGCGCGACCGCGAGGAACAGGATCGTGTTGATGATGAACGTGCCGGTGACCGCAACGCCGTAGGCCGACGCAAGCGCCGTCGCCGAGCCGAACCCGAAGACGATCGCGAGCACGATCGCGAACAGCGCCGCGTTGACGGCCGGCGCATAGATTTGGCCGACCTCGCGCCGCGAGGTGTGGCGGATCGTCACACGCGGCAGGAAGCCGAGCTGGATCGCCTGGTTGGTGACGCTGAACGCGCCGGAGATGACCGCCTGCGAAGCGATCACCGTGGCGACCGTCGCGAGCAGCACCATCGGGACCTGCGCCCATCCCGGCATCAGCAGGAAGAACGGGCTGGCGATCGACTTCGGCGACCGCACGATCAACGAGCCCTGCGCGAGGTACTGCAGCGTCAGCGCCGGGAAGACGAGCAGGAACCAGGCGCGGCGGATTGGCGAGCGCCCGAAGTGGCCCATGTCGGCGTACAGCGCCTCGGCGCCGGTCACCGCCAGCACGATCGCGCCGAGCGCGATGAACGCGACGTGGACATTGTCGAAGATGAATTTCGCCCCGTATGACGGAGACAGCGCGCGCAGCGCGTCCGGGTGGTGCGCGATCTCGACGGCGCCGGTCAGCCCGAGCACAGCGAACCACACCGCCATCACGGGGCCGAACAGGTTGCCGACGAGCTTCGTGCCGTAGCGCTGGATCGCAAACAGCGCCGTCAGCACGACGGCCGTGATCGGCAGGACCATCGAGTGCAGGCTCGGGACCGCGACCTTCACGCCTTCGACCGCCGAGAGCACCGAGATCGCCGGCGTGATCGCGCCGTCGCCGTAGAA
The DNA here is from genome assembly GCA_036498045.1 of Solirubrobacteraceae bacterium. Taxonomy (GTDB): domain Bacteria; phylum Actinomycetota; class Thermoleophilia; order Solirubrobacterales; family Solirubrobacteraceae; genus Palsa-744. The sequence goes on along the minus strand of DASXIJ010000002.1, from coordinate 21,326 downwards.
CAGCGACGCGCCGAGGATGCCAAGCGTCACGAGGGCGAACTTCGACATCGGGCTCTTGACGCGCGCCCGCTGGACGAGCGCGGTGAGCGCCATGATGCCGCCCTCGCCGTCGTTGTCGGCCCGCATGATGAACGTCACGTACTTGATCGAGACGACCAGCGTGATCGTCCAGAACACAAGCGAGATCACGCCGTAGACGTCGGCAGACGTCGTGTGGACCGCGTGGTGATCGGACGTGAACACCGTCTGCAGCGCGTAAAGCGGGCTCGTCCCGATGTCACCGAACACGACGCCGAGCGCGCCGAGCGCGAGCGCGGCTGCGCCCGTCGAAGCGACCGCGCGGCGGCTCGGCGTGAGACTCACCGCGACACGGCTCCGCGCGGAACGCGCAGCCCGTCGAGCAGCCGCTCGAGCGTCGCCGCGACCGCCTCGCCGGACTCGGGCTCGCGCACGACGAGCAGCGCCGCCTCGTCGAGCGCGCCCATCAGCAGATGAGCTAGTGCCGGTTGTGAGAGATCGGCGATCTCGCCGGCCTCGATCGCGGCGGCGACGACGGCTTCGATCAGCCCGAGGCCGTTGCGTTCGGCGACCTCGCGCCAGGTCTCCCAACCGAGCACCGCGGGTCCGTCGGTCAAGACGATCCGCTGGATCTCGGGAGCGCGACACGCGTCGAGGAACACGCGGATCCCGGCCCGCAGGGCGGCGAACGGGCTCGACACCTCCCCGAGCGTCGCCGCGACGCGCTCGGTCAGCTCCTGCTCGACCTGTTCGTAGACGGCGAGAAACAGATCCTGCTTGTCGGCGAACTGGTGGTAGAGCGCGCCGCGGGTGACGCCGGCCCGGCGGACGATCTCCTCGGTGCCGACGGCCGCGTAGCCGTTGCGCGCGAACAACCTCCGCGCCGCCCGAATCAGCTTTGCCCGGGTCGACGCCGATCGCGTAGCTTGCCGATTGACATTCATGCAGTATGTATGTTACTTTCGTACAGCTTGTATGCAACTCACACGTTAGAGGAGGTGGCGGACGATGGACGCGAGCGTAGTACTGGAGCAGGGAACGATCCACTACCGCGAGGAGGGCGCTGGGCCGCCGCTGGTGTTCGTGCACGGCCTGTTGGTCGACGGTCGCCTGTGGCGCAATGTCACGCCGATGCTGACCGGGGCGCACCGCTGCATCGTCCCCGACTGGCCGCTCGGCTCGCACCGCGCGGCGCTGAACCAAGCCGCCGACCGCTCTCCGAGGGGCATCGCGCACCTGATCGCCGACTTCCTCGACGCGCTCGAGCTGAGCGACGTGACGGTCGTCGCCAACGACACCGGCGGCGCGATCTCGCAGATCCTCGCGAGCGAGCGCCCCGAGCGGTTGGGCGCGCTCGTGCTGACCAACTGCGACTGCCTCGAGAACTTCCTCCCACCGGCGCTGCGCCCGCTGCAGTGGCTCGCCCACGTGCCCGGCGCGTACTGGCTGCTCGCGCAGGCGGCGCGCTCTGCCCGCGTGCGCCGCTCGCCGCTCGGCTTCGGCATGCTCAGCCACAAGCCGCTCCCTGACGCGCTGACCGCGGAGTGGATCGCACCGCTGCTGCGGGCCGACGTGCGCGCCGACGCAGTGGCGACGCTCAAGGCGATCGACCGGCGGGACACGCTCGCGGCGGCGCAGCGCCTCGGCGAGCATCCCGTGCCGACGCTGCTCGCGTGGGGCTCAGACGATCTGATGTTCCCGTTGCGCTTCGCCGAGCGCCTCGCCACGATGATTCCGGGCGCCCGCCTGGAGCAGATCGCCGACAGCCGCGCGTTCGTCCCACAGGACCAACCCGAGCGCCTGGCCGAGCTGGTCGCGGCGTTCGTCGACGGGAGGATCGGCGCCGCGAGCGCCCGGATCTAGACGGCATCGCGCGCGCCTCCGGCAGTGTCAGGGCGGGATCCTCCGCCAGGCGCATAGGTTCTGCTTATTGGTACTCTCCGGCTGTTCGCCGGTTGCAGACCGACGAGAGGGAAAGTCGATGCCGTTCAGGCCCACGCACCTTCGCTACTTCGTGACGGTCGCCGAAGAGGGGCAGGTGACGAGTGCGGCGAGGCGCCTGGAGATCGCCCAGCCGGCGCTGTCGCAGGCGATCTCGCAGCTGGAGAGCGAGCTCGGCCTGCAGCTGCTCGAGCGGCACGCTCGCGGGGTCAAGCTGACGCCCGAGGGCGAGGCGTTCCTCGTGAAGGCGCGAGTGGCGGTCGAGTCCGAGCTGGAGGCCGAGCGCGAGGCTCAGACGTTGGCGAGCACCGCTCACGACGTCCTCAAGGTCGGGTTCGTCGGGCCACCACCGACGATCACCGCGGGCGAGCTGTTCTCGGCGTTTGCGACCGCCTATCCCAACGCGGAGATCGCGTTTCGCGATCTGCCATTCCCGCGCGGGCCCACCGGGTCGTGGCTGAAGCACGTGGACGTTGCGTTCTGTCATCAGCCGGACCTCGACCCCTCGATCCTTACGCACGTTGTCCGCACGGAGCCGCGCGTCGTGATCGCGCGCCGGAGTCATCCGCTGTCCCGGTCGGGCGAGGTGGGCGTCGAGTCCGTGCTCGACCAGACGTTCATCAGCTACCACCCCAACGTGCAGGCGGCGTGGTCGAGCTTCCACAGTCTCGACGACCACCGCGGCGGGCCGCCGGAGTCAACGACGACTCACTGGGCGGAGACGTCGATGCAGATGCTCGGCATCATGTCCTCCTGCGACGCGATCACGACGCTTCCGGCGTGTGATGGGAAGCTCATCGAGCACGCGATCTCCGATCTGACGGCGATCCCGCTCAGCGGGGCCAGCCCCGCGCTGCTTTCGCTGGTCTATCCCGCCGACGACCGCGCGCCGCTCGTCGGGGCGCTGTTGAGGATCGCCGAGGAGCTGTCCTCGGATCCAGCCGCAGACGGGGCGATCGTCGCGCCTTCCGGGTGATGGGCATGTCGCGGCGAGCGCTCGAGCGATAGGTCCTGCCGATGTCGTTCAGACGCGGCCACCTGCGCTATTTCGTCACCGTTGTGGAGGAGAGGCAGATCACGCGCGCCGCCGCCAAGCTGCACATCGCTCAGCCGGCGCTCTCGCACGCGATGGCACAACTCGAGGCGGAGCTCGGGGTGCAGTTGCTCGAGCGCCATGCCCGCGGAGTCTCGCCAACGGCCGCCGGCACCCGACTGTACGAGAAGGCCCGGATCGCGGTCGCCGCCAGCCAGGATGCGCTCGAGACCGCGAGATCGCTGGCTCGCTCCAAAGCCGGCACCGTCGAGTTCGGATTCCTCGGCGCGCCGCCCGGGCTCGACAGCCCAAACGCGCTGGCCGCCTTCACCGCGACCCATCCGTCGATTCAGATCCGCTACCGCGACCTACCGTTTCCGACGCGGCCGACGTCGTCATGGATCGGCGACGTCGACATCGCGGTCTGTCACGCGCCTCCGGCCGATCCCACGGTGTGGACCCACCCGCTGCGTCGTGAGCCTCGGATGGTCCTCGCACCCGCTCGCCATCGCGTCGTCGCCGGACGAACCGAGCTCGCCGTGGCAGATGTCGCCGACGAGCAGTTCATCTCGCTGCATCCTGCGATCGATCCGGAGTGGGCTGGCTTCTGGAGCCTCGACGACCACCGTGGCGCGCCGCCGCAGCGCTCGACGCTCGATCATGCAGCCAATCCACAGGAGGTGCTTGCGGCGCTCGCGGCGCGCGACGCGATAACGACCGCGCCCGCGCCCGTCGCGCGCGTGATCGCCAGTGTCCTACCGACGATCGCAGCAATCGCGCTGACCGACGCGGCTGAGTCGTCGATCATGCTCGTCGGGCACAAGGGGGTTCGCAACCCGCTCGTCGAGACCGTGCTCACGTTCGTCAGCTCGCACATCGGCTGCACCGCGTTACCGGCGCCAACCTCGCACTAGCCGTCTGGCCTCGGCGCCGCCTTACCCCCGGGTCGAGCGGGCGCGAGCCGCTGCAGGATGGGGACGCGAGGGGTACGTCCCCATCCTGCGCGACCTAGCGGGGGAGGGAAGACCCCGCGGCGGGACATGGGTAACGACAGCGGCACCTACCGATGCCACTCGACCACGTCTTATGGCAAGCACGTCGGTCGTCAGAGCATGGTCTCCCTTGGCCGCCGCCCGACACAGCGCAGCGAACAGGGTGACCAGCGCCAGCCACGACGGTGGAAGCACGATCCACAGCACCCCGAGTTGTCCTCTCTTAGGCAACTGATCTTGTATATGTCCGAATAGTTTCGATCGGCCGCGACCGAAAATCCAATACCTCTTTGCCGTGCGACATCGACGCCGCGTATGGCAGGCGGAGCGGATCGTCGGATTCGGGCTGGCGTCCTAGGACCGGTGTGGACCAGTCGCGCCCGCGGCGGTCGTCTCGAGACGCTGCGCGACCGCCTGCCGTCCACGATCGACCGGCGTCGAGGCGCGGCCAGATCGCAGCCCCACCTGACGGGTCAACCCGAAGATGTGGGACAAATGGCGTCGATCCGGGTAGTTGCCGCCTCGAGATCGAGGCGCAACGGAGGAAGCCATGGAGAGCAGCCGCTTCGAAGGTGAGATCGTCGAGACGCTTCACGACGTCCGGGTGACGTTGGAAGTCCTCGTACGGCACCTTCGACTCGAGAACGAGGTCGAAAACGCGATCGCGGCGAGGCGCCTGAAAGCCGAACGATCGCGCCTGGAGATCGAGCGGTCGCTGGGGCAGGGCGCCCAGGCGGACGGCGACGCGCGACGGTAGGCGCCATGCGGGGCCGGGAGCCCTGCGGACGCCCGGCCGGATCGGGGAGGCGACCGGCAGACGGGGTGCCCGCTGCGCGCGTGCGCGATACTCGGCGCGGGATGCGCGAGGACTCCACGACCTCCGAGAACGTGCAGACAGTCAAGCGGGGAATCGACGCCTACAACGAGCGCGACATCGACCGCCTCTATGAGCTCGCCATCGCCGACTTCGAGTGGGTGCCGGCGATCGTCGCGAGGTTCGAGGGGGAAAGTGTCAGGGGCCGCGACGGCATGGAAGCGTACTTCCGCGAGGTCGAAGAGACGTGGGGCGTTTACAGGCTGATCGCCGACGAGGTTCGCGACCTCGGCGACCAGGTTCTCGTAATCGGTCGGATCGAACTGCGCGGCCGAGCCAGTGGCCTGCCGACCGACACGCCCTGGGGATGCGTGTTCCACTTCCGCGACGGCAAGCTCGCGCGCGCGCAGGCCTACCTCGATCACGGCGATGCGAAGCGAGCGGCGGGACTGTCCGACTAGGAGAGCGGTCCCGCCTGGAGGCGATCCTTGCGCTCCTCCGTGGCCGCGGGTTTGCGCGCGCGAGGACCGAGCGAGTCGAACCCGAGAGCGAGGGGCGCGCCGCCCCTCTTTTTCCGATAGTACGCCTGCGCCGCGAACTGCTCGGCGTTATTGATCCTGAAAATCAGGACCAGCAGGAGGATTACCAACGGGGCTACGACAAGCAGTATTGGCGTCACAGGCCATCGCCCTTCCGACACGTGTACGTAGCTAGGGATCGAAGGATAGCCGTTGCGATGCAGAGCCGACGCGGGGACTCGAACCCCGGACCCCTTCATTACGAGGGAAGCTGGGCGAACCCGGCCCCACTCACCCCCGAGAATATTGAGGTTTGAGCGCCAATCACGACGCCGGCAGGCAGTGACGATACCCCAATGGGTCATGGATGGGTCATGGAAACGCGCTTTGCCGGCGTCGCAGGGGCGGCTAGGGCGTTGTTGTGGTCGTCTGCGCGTCCGAAAGGTCGCTGAGCGCTAGGGACTAGGCTCTCGCGCAATCGAGCCGAAGGAGGATGGATGGCACCGATCACGGCCAGCATTGAGGTTGCGCGTCCAGCGGAGGAGGCGTTCGCTTACGTCATCGACCCGAGCAAAATGCCGGAGTGGCAGCAGGGCTGCGTGAGTGGGCACATGGACGCCGCTCCAACGCGCGTAGGGTCCAAATGCACGACGGTTCGGAAGATCGGAGGCCGGGAGATCGAGGCAACCACGGAGATCACGGAGTACGACCCGCCGCGCCGGTGGGCCGACCGAGGCATCGACGGCCCGATCCGCGCCATCGTGGGAGTCACCGTCCAGCCACTGAGCGACAACACGCGATCCCGAGTGACCATCGATCTTGACTTCGCCGGCCACGGCATTGGGAAGCTCCTCGTCCCGCTCGTCGTCCGCCGACAAGCCGCGAGCGAGATGCCCGAGAACATGAATCGGCTCAAGCGGGGGCTTGAGGGAAGCGGCTGACGGCTACGCGCCGGCAACCTCGCCAAGCCTCCAAAGCGCCCCATCCTCGACGGCCAGGCCGGCCGCCTGTAACTCCTCAAGCGCCTCCGTCAACTCGTCTTGATCGAGCGCAGTCGAGCCTTTTAGCTGCGCAGGCGTTCGCGGTCGATCACGAAGCTGGTAGTAAATGACGGCCGCTGGCGTTCCGAGGTCCATGCGAACGTGTTCGCATGGTCTGCGAGGCCAGTCAAGAGACGACGACCGATCGCTAGCGCAACGCGGCGGCACGACGGTTTCCGCGTCGTCGTGCCGCCGCTGCGCTTCGGAGGCGGGTGCGTAGTGGCCTCGGACTACTTATTCCCGTCGCTGGGATCTGTCTAACGCCGGGACCTTCCGCTACTCGGTTTCGCAGAAGTGTCCTTGGCCGTTACCGGGGTCGCCAGCGTTGCCGACTCCATTGGACTCGTTGTGGTGTTCCTGCCCGTCGCCAGGATCACCGATGTTTCCGACGCCGTGGTCGATGTGATCGACGCATCCTGGTTCGGGGGTGCTGCTCGGCCTTGCAGCCGATGTAGCGACGTTCAGACCGCCGAACGCTATCGCTACAACGACGACCGCCAGAAAATGCCCCATGCGCCGAGAGCGCGCAGGCGCGCTCGCACAAGCCAGCCGGGGTTCTCCTCGTCGATGATCGTCAAGCGCTCGATGTTCGTGCGCAGGCCGAGCCACTCTGCCTTCCAGCGCCGCCGGGATCAGCGCACTCGTAACGATCGACTTCGCCGCGCCGGTATCGCCGCTCAGCACGACGACGGTTCCTCGCTCGATCGCGCGGCTGACTAACCAATCCGGCGCAGGTAACTCGGCGTCAAAGTCAAAGTCTGCGGCCGCCGGTTTCCGGTCCGAATCCTCTGCTGAAAGCTGGTCGCCGAGCGATGCAACGGTGCCGGCGACCAAGCGCTTTGCTAATTCCGGCTCATCAACGTGTTCTGTCGCATATGACTTTAGGCTTTCGCACGCGTCGGCCAGTTGACTACGCAGATTCCCCTGTAACGCGGGGCGGGATGTGCGTTAAGCATTTAGCAAGACGGCGGCGTCGCATTTCAATGCTCACTTCAGTTCCCTTTGATAGACGTTATTGCACTACAAATAGTAACAAGCGCGTGACGCCAAAAGTGTTACAAAGTAGCCCCCAGCGATGCCAGCGCCTAACGACAACTAGGTGGTACGAGTGCCACAAGACCGCCGGCCGTTAGACTTTCCGACATGGCGTGGTGGCGACGACTAATCCGCGGGCCGATCACTCCGTTCGTAATCGGCGGCGTCGCTCTAGCCATCGCGATCGTAAAAGGCGACTGGTGGTTTGCGATCCCCTTTGCTCTATGGATCGCGCTTGTGTTCGCGGTCGCCTGGCGTCGCCGGACTTTGCGGCACAGCCGCACACGTCACGGCCGGTGTTAGCTTTGTAGTTGGGTCGCTGCGCGGCTGGCGTGGCGGCCCAAAGGTAAATCTTTCGCCAGCCGTATGATTCGCCGATGCGCGCAGCTTTCGCGATCGGCCTTGTCGTCGTCACAATCGTCGTTGCCGGCTGCGGCAAGTCGCAGGATCACGAAAGCGCCACCGTGCGCTTCGAACAGCAGGTAGGGACGCTGTGTTCGACCTTGGCATCGCAGATTCGGTCAGTCGTCGCGCGAGCCGCCTTTAGCGGGGAAGCACCGAACGTGTCCAGCCTCCCTGGGAAGCTCGGACCGAAGATACGCGCTGAAGTGGAGCGCGAACTCACCACCGATCGGGTCGCGAGCTACCTCGCCGCCGCGCGCGGCAGTGCCGCAGTTCTGAGCGCGACTCTCGCCGAACTCCGCAAGGTTCCGACGCCAAACGCGACGGCCGCCGTCAAGGCCGGGCTGGAATCGGCGCTGTTAGAAGCAACATCGCGTGTGGAGTCGCTTGAGCGCGCCGGCAACCAGGCCGCCGAACGTAGCCTTGCCAAGCGGCTTGGTCGGCTTATGGCTGGCGCGCGGCAATACAGCGCCTGCCGCGCCGGCATTGCGACGCTCGAACGTGAACCGCTACTCCGCGCGCCCTAGCTGGCTAACGACGCAGCATTTCAGCAAGGTCTAGCTGAAGCTCGACCCTCGCAAGCTGCTCGGCGATGTTGTCCAGATCGGCCGGCAGCAGGTAACGAAAGGGCGCTACAGGCTCGCAAACCCGATGACAGCGGCTACGACGAAGAACACCCCCGTAGCGAAAGTCAGGACGGCGGCGAGCCAAGCCGCAGCCGACGACTCGTGGCCTTGCTTTTTGAATTCCCTGCGGCGTGCGCCGAACAGTGCATCGATCGACCGCCGTTCCCGCGAGACAAGCACATCGGCGTAGTCCCGGCAATAGCGCATCAAGCCGCCGCCGATGATCAGAATGACTAGCGCGCCAAACGCTCGGCCGATTACTGTGGCGATCAGATCGGCCACGACGTCAGGGCTTTAGCTATTGAAGTTGGCGGCCTCGATCACCGCAATGATCAACAGCAGCGTTCCAAGCCCGACAAGCGCTGCGCCGGCCGCCCGTAGGTCGCGATAGCCGAGAAAAAGGAATCCGCCGGCCGCGATCAACCCGAAGCTAACGACGAACGTGTCGAGCAGGCCCATTACGACGGCCCCGTAAGCCAACCGAAAATCAGCGCGACGGCGAAGATCACGACAACGGCCAGGGCCAGCGCGAAGACAAATAGGGCGAGGTTGCCAGCGCGCCACGTCGCGCCGCGCCCTTCCGGGTCGAGCCAGTGCAGCAGTTGCTGGCGACGCGTCACGCTAGGTTCAAGTACACCCCGGCCGCCGATTCGTTGCGTCCTCACGGCAGCCGGCGACCGGATTGCCGTACGGAGTTAGCTGACCGCCCCTGGGCGGCTCTGGCAGGCTGTACGCCTACATAAATCGGTGCCCTGACGGTGCTATGAACGCCGCCAGGGCGTTTGACACAGGAGTAGACCCTATGTCGATAGTTAAGCTAGCAAGCGCTCCGCGTTGCTATGGGGCAAGTTCGCGACCGGCGCGGTTTTCGTTCCCTCTCTCGCGGCGTCCGAGTTTGTAGCGGCCGTTTGCGACGTTCACGATCTGATGGGCGATGGCGAGCATTTCACGCTCGACGCGATCCGCCAGTCGTCGGCGTCGATCCTGACGTCCTTTGATCGTCAAGTTGTCGAGCCGGACGCCGACTTCCGCGCTTGGCTCGTCGCAGCCGGCCGGACGCTAGCGCCGCCGTCATCGCTAACAGTCGCGCAGGCTGCTCAGTATGCGGCGATGAGCGAGCGAGCGATACAGCGGCTGTGCGGCAGCGGCGCGCTAGGCAAAGGCGCATAGCGAACGAGCGACGGCGAGCGATCAAGCTGGCGAATCGATCCGGCGGCGCTCGACGCTTGGAAATCACGGCCGCAGCGCCGGCCAGCTAAGCCGGCGATCAAGGCGAGGGACATCGCCGCGCCGTCGCGCTCGAAGGCGGTGACTTGGTAATGGCGATCGACAAGCTGCCCTCCGGAAAGTACCGGGTCCGCTATGACGTCGAGGGCGCGCGCAAGTCCAAGGCGTTCACGCTAAAGCGCGACGCCGAGCGCTTTGACCGCGACGTTCACCGCGCCATCGAAACCGGCGCGATCGATTCCAGCGACGCCGACCTGCAAACGCTCGCAGAGCTTGCCGCCGAACACATGGCAATCGCTAAGCGAGAGTTGGAGGCGCGCACCTTCCGGGGCTACCGCGACGTTTGGGTCGCGCACGTCGATGCCCGCGTGCCCGGCCGCGATGACCGCCGATGGCGGCGCGAGATCGCCGACACGTCGCTCCGACACCTAACGCCAAAGCTGATCGAGGACTGGCGAAACGAGCGGCTGAAAGCCGGCGCCGGCGCACAGTCGATCCGAAAGGCAATGGTCGTTATGCAGGCGATGCTTGAGCGCGCCAAACGTGACGGCAAGGTCAAGCTGAACGCTTCGCGCGAAGTTAAGAAGCCGTCGGGCAAGCGCAAAGGTTCGATCGCCGTCGTGTCGCCGGAGAAGGTCGAGCAGCTTCGCGCCCATCTAGACGATGAAGGAAAGGCGCTGGTCAGCGTGCTCGCCTACAGCGGCGTTCGGCCAGGCACGCTTTGGCGCTGCGCTGGTCAGACGTAGGTCAGGCGACGCTGCGGGTCGAGGGTGGCACCGACATCGACGGAAGCACCAAGTCAACAAAGACCGGCCCGGCGCGAAACGTCGTGCTGCTAAAGCCGCTGGCCGATGATCTGAGCGCTTGGCGCGAGCACGCCAACAGCTGGCCGCTGGTGTTCGGCGGCTGGACTGAGGACCAATGGCGGAACTGGCGCGGATCAATCCCGTGCAGGTTGCCGCGTGGCTCGGCCACAAACGTGTCGGAGACTTTCAAGACCTACGCGCAAGTGATCGCCGAGCTTGACCCCGCAGACCGGACGCCGGCAACTAAGCGGATCGAAGCCGCACGATCCAAACCCCAGCAAACCCTGCAACCCCTAGACGCCGAAAAGCAACGCGTTTGCGGGGTGTTTCTAGAGAGCCGACGCGGGGACTCGAACCCCGGACCCCTTCATTACGAGTGAAGTGCTCTACCAGCTGAGCTACGTCGGCATATTCCCTGCAACTCGCCCCTTTTTCCGACTCCCTAAACGGCGGCAAGATCGTCTCCAGCCGGTGCCCAAGGCGCCCGAACGTATAGGGCGGAAAGTGGCGCGGTTTCGAATTCGAGATCGTACCGCACGGCCTGAGCGCCACTGCTCAGCCGTAGTAGCGCGAGATCGTCAGCGTCTCGGCAAACAGACCGTGGAACATCGCTAGGGCGACTAGCGCGGCACCGAGTGCTCCCGCCCAACGCGAGCCGAGCCCTCGGGCGGCCAGCACAACGAACAACCCGTACAGGGCAAGCAGCGGGAAGAGGTAGCGCGCCTGCTCGAACGGGAGGCCGTAGTTCGCCAATCGATAGCGGATGCCGACGTAGCCGATCGCGCCCAGCAGACCAGCTGCCATGAGCGCAAAGCAGACGAGCATCGGCAGCATCTCCCGCGCCCAGGCCCGGAGTCGGAAGAGGCCGGCCAGGCCGAGACCGACCAGCACGAAGAGAACGTAACGGCCGGCGCTGTAGACCCACGAGGGAAACGTGTAGTCGAGCCAGCCGAGGTGGCCGATCGAGCCGTTCAACCAGATGGTCCAGAGGGGATAGCCAGTGAAGTAGGCCTTCATGAACCACAGCCGGGGCAGGTACAGCTGCCACGAGTATTCGAGTGTCTGTGCGAGCGTCACCGTCGTACCCCCGGGGAGCGCGTTCTCGGTGACGCCAGCCACCCCGCCCGCCGTGACGCCGCCACGATGCCACGCGAGAACGTTCAGCAGCGCATACAGGGCGACCGGTAGTGCCGCGACAAGGATGGTCGTGGCGATCATCCGCAGCGCTCGCGTCCGTTCCGACTTCGCGGCTCGCCAGCCAAGCAGAAGCACCGCGGCGGCGATTCCGGGCAGCAGGCCGATGAAGGTCAGCTTCGCGAGCACCCCCGCCGCGACGCATGCACCGAGGGCAATCGCGCGAGGGAACGTGAGACCACGTCGGTAGACGCGAGTCAGCATCAAGAACACCAATGCCGAAGCGAGGTACAGCAGGTTGTCCGCCTGCACCCCGGCCGCGATCAGGTCGAAGGTCGGCTGAAAGGCGACGATCAAAGCGCCGACACTCCACGCCCACCGACACGCCGGCAACAGCTCCCGCAGGAACATGAACACCGCGAGCACGGTTCCGGCCGCCATCAGCGCCGAAAGCAGGCGCATGAAAAAAAGTCGCACGAGGATGTCGTGCGACGGCGACAGCCAGTACGGAACCGCCTCCAACGCGTAATAGAGCGGCGGTTGGTTGCTGGCCGACGTCGCGCCGCCGCCGCCCACCGGGTCAGGGTGCTCCCGCAAGGCGGTGCGCAGGCCGCGTTCTTCCTCGCTTGAGAGGATGCCGCGCAGTCGTGGCTGCCCGATGACCCTGAACGTGAACAGGTGGTCAAGCGCGACGCGCTGTTCGGGTGAGTAGGGGGCACGCGCGCCCCCCGGAGGGGGTCGGCCGGTCTCCGCGAGGTACTGGGCATACGCGAAATGAGCGATCTCGTCGGGCACCTGGAACGGCGGCACAAGCACACCCCAGATGGCCGCGTTGACGAAGGCGATCAAAAAGCACGCCCGGCCAGCGCGAGGCACACGACGCAATTGCGACAGCGAAGCGCGCGCCCCAGTGTTCACGCGCCGGCGCCAGGTCATCCGCGGCGCGACCGCGGTGAGCGACGTGGGCCCGTCCGGCTCGACGGTCGTGCTCACTCGAGCTCACGAACGAGTAGGCGGTAGGTAGCGCACCAGATACAGACCACAAGCAGCGCCAGGACGGGCAGCGTCCACGCCGCGAGGAAGCTCGCCTTGCCTAGGGCGAATCGGTGGCTCAGCACGGGCAGCAGCTGCCACCAGGACTCATCCCCCGCGCGCAAATACAGCAGGCTGATCCTCCCAGGACGGCGTCTGCCGTTCACCTGCTCGGAGTAGCCGGCGATTTGCCCTACTTCACCGCCCACCAAAAGGCGCGCCGATCCCTCGGCGCGCAGACACACGCTCGTGGCGGCAGGCGCCGCGAGCGTTCGGGTCAGCGGGATCGTCACCGCTCCCTGCCTCGACCCCGGCGGCACCCGCGCCACGGCGACCGTGCCTCCCCGTGCATCCTCGAAGCGAAGCTCCGCGCCGGAGAGCAACGAGCCATCGTAGGTGCCGAGCCGCAGCTGAACGCGTGCGGCGTCTAGCGGAAGTCGAGGAGCTGGTTGACAGAGCAGTCCTCCCCGGGGCAGGATCGCGGAGAACATCTGGTTGCCCGAGTGATCGCTCCCGGCCGTCCGGGGAGCACTCCCAGACATCTCGATCACGAACGTCCCTGCCGTCAACACGGCGGCGAGCGCGAGTACGACCCGCACACGCACGTTAGCGCCGGCTGGGCTCGGGGATCGACAACGACAAGCAGAACAGGGTACGGAACGCGAACCCAGCCGAGCTACGTCGGCGCTGGCGCAGATGCTAGCGACGCCGCATCCATCTCGGCCAGCGTCGCCAGCAGCGACTGGCCGTGCTTCTCGCAGAACGCGGGGCCGATCCCGCGGATCTCCAGCAGCTCCTCGACGCTGCGCGGTGTCGCGCGCAGCACGTCCTCGAGCACGGTGTTGGCAGCGACGGTGAACGCGGGCTTGCCGTCGGCGCGCTCGTAGCGCCACGCGCGCAGCACCTCGAAGCTGCGCTCGTCGACGGGCGGGCCGCTGGGCGCGTCGTCGGCGCCGCCGGCGCGGCGCTGGCGCCGACCCCGGGCCGCGACCGGCGCCGCGAGCGCACGCTGCAGCGCCTCGTCCGGAGCACAGACGTCGCAGCAGCGGCCGCTCGGGCGGCCCGGCTCGTCGTCGCCGAAGTGGTCGAGCAGCTGGCGGCGGCGGCACGTCTCGCCGGCGGTCATGTAGCGCTCGATCGAGCGGTATGAGTCCCAGCCGCGGTTGCGCGACGCGCGGATCGCCTCGGCCGCCTTGCGCGGGCTGCCGCGCCCGGTCAGCAGCACACGCAGGCCTTCGGCGCCCGCCGGCTCGAGCGCGACCGCGCCGGCGCGCTCGGCGATCGACAGCAGCACGCGGTCGCGCTCGCCGAGCTCACCGTGGCCGACCGTCGCCACCTCGCCGTCGGCTGTCGGCTCGGCGCCGCGGCGCAACCGGGCGACGTAGGACTTGACCTGCTCGACGCTCGTCTCGCGCTCCTTGATGAAGCGGATCAGCCGGCCGAGGTCCATCCGCGCGCCGAGCAGCAGCGCGCGCGCCTGAACGCCATCGCGCCCGCCGCGGCCGGCCTCCTGGTAGTAGGCCTCGAGGCTCGTCGGCAGCGCCCAGTGCGCGACCGTCCGCACGTTCGCCTTGTCGACGCCCATGCCGAACGCGTTCGTCGCGACAACGACCTCGGCGCGAGCGTCCATGAACGCGTCCTGCGCGTCGCGGCGGGCGTCGGCGGCCATGCCCGCGTGGTAGGAGACCGCCGCCATCCCCTCCTCGCGCAGCCGCGCCGCGACGGCGTCGGTGTCCTTGCGCGTTCCGCAGTAGACGATCGCCGGCCGCGCGTCGGCGTCCCCGAGCACGTGCAGCAGCGCCGCCCACTTGCGCGCGATCGCGCCCTTGCCCTCGACGCTGACTACGTCGAAGGTGACGTTCGGCCGGTCAAAGCCCGAGCGGATCGACATCGGCTCGCGCAGCTGCAGTCGCTCGGCGATCTCGCGCGCGACGCGCGGCGTTGCGGTCGCCGTCGCCGCCATCACCGCGGGGCGTCCACCTGCGCCCGCGCCGTTGAGCGACGCGATCGCGTCGTGCAGGCGCAGGTAGTCCGGCCTGAAGTCGTGACCCCACTCGGCGACGCAGTGCGCCTCGTCGACGACGAACAGCGCGACCTCACGGCGCGTGAGCGCGGCGCGAAACGCGCCCGAGGCAAAGCGCTCAGGGGCTGCAAGGACGAGCCGCGCCTCGCCGGACTCGATCTCTGCCAGCGCGCGAGCGTTGTGGCCGTCGTCCATCCCCGACGCGAGCATCGTCGCGCTCACGCCCGCCGTGCGGATGCGGCGCAGCTGGTCGGACATCAGCGCGATCAGCGGGCTCACGACGACGACGAGGGGTCGGCCGGGCATGTCGCCGGTCGCGAGCGCCGGCAGCTGATAGCACAGCGACTTCCCGCCACCGGTCGGCATCACGACGAGGCTGTCACGGCCGTCGAGCGCCGCCTGAACGGCCTCGCGCTGGCCCGGCCTGAACGTGGTCAGGCCAAAGCGCGTGAGGAGCTCGTCCGGCGTCGCGCCGATCGTCGACGTGGTCATCCCCAGACGGTACTTCGCGCTTCGGCTGCGTCCGCTCAGCGCCGCTCGCGCCACACGACGCGCGCGCCGCGGGACGGGACGAGCGTGATCGCGCGGCGACGGTTGCGCTCGTCGGCGCGCGCGCGGCGACCGGGCGGCAGGCTGGGCGTGAGCTCGGCGAGGATCGTCGCGAGCATCAGCCGCATCTCGAGCTGCGCGAACGACGCGCCGATGCAGCGGCGGATCCCGCCGCCGAAGGGGATCCAGGAGAACGTGTCGGGCGCGCCGTCGAGAAAGCGCTCGGGCATGAAGCGCGCCGGTTCGTCGTAGACGCGCGGGCTCCGGTTGGTCAGGTAGATCGACGGCGTCACGCGCGTGCCGGCCGGCAGCGTGCGCCCGTCGACGTCGAGCTCGCTCGTCAGCATCCGTGCGACGATCGGCACGACGGGGCGCACGCGCAGCGTCTCGTTGACGACCGCCGTCATGTAGTCGCCGCCGCCTGGCGTTGTGTCGATCTCGGCGACGAGCCGCGCGAGCTCGGCCGGGTGGCGCACGAGGCGCTCGATCGCCCACGCGACGGACGTCGCGGTCGTCTCGTGACCGGCGAGCAGCAGCGTGACAAGCTCATCGCGCAGCTCGCCGTCGCTCATCGCCTCGCCGTGCTCGTCACGCGCCTGCATCAGCAGCGAGAGAATGTCCGTGCGCGAAGCGAGGTCGGTCTGCGCGCGCCGCCGCGTGAGCTCGTCTGCGATCGCGGCGTCGAGGCGGTCGAGCGCTTCGCCGAAGACCCCGGTGGGACGCTCGATCGACGGTCGACGCAGCGCGATCGCGAGCAGCCGCAGCGGGTTGACCGGCGCGAGCAGCCCGCCGATCGCGGCGCGCATCGTGTCCATCCGCTCGGCTTCGACGCCGAACACGGCGCGCAGGATCACCTCGAGCGTGATCGCGCGCGTGCGCTCCTGCACGCGCATCGCCCGTCCGCGCGGCCAGCGCACGATGTCAGCGCGCGTGGCGTCGACGATGGTCCGCTGGTACTCGCGCATCCGCTCGCCGTGAAACGGCGGCAGCAGCAGCTTGCGCTGGCGCATGTGCTCGGCGCCGGTCAGCACGATCACGGAGCTCGGCCCCATCACGGGGCGCACGGGCGAGTTGCCGGCGGCCGACGGCGCGACGTCGGCGGGCGCGGTGAACACGTCCTTGACCGCCTCGGGGCCGCTGACGACGACGAGCTTCATCCCGCTCGGCCAGAACGTCAGCGTGAACGACTCGCCGATCTTTCGCGCGTAGCGGTCCATCACCCACGTCGGGGCGATCGCCCACGCGAGCGTCTGCACGAACGGGTGCGCGCGCGGGCCGCGCGGCAGCGATCGCGTCAGCCCGCCCGGCGCGACCGAGTCCTCGACCTGCGGCGGCGAAGCCGTAGCCATCGCTACAAGCTATCGCGGCACGATTCGCTGCGCCCGGTCGCTACCGCGGCAGGATCCGCCGCGAGCGGGCGAGGCGCTCGGAGCGGGCATGCTCGCGCAGCGCGCGCTCCAGGCGCGCGTGCGCGGTCGCGACGTCGCTGCGTGAAAGCGTCTTCGCGCGCTTGCTCACGTGCCCGACGAGCATCCGCGCGGGCAGCACCCGCACGCCCTTGCGCCGCGCAAGGGGCCGGTCGACCCAGGCGCGGCTGTAGACGAGCAGCGGCTCGACGCCCATCCCCGTCACGCGTTCGATCGAGTCGCGCTGAGCGTGCGCCTGGCGGATCGTCGCGCCGTGGACGCGCCCCACGCGCACCGGGCCGGGGTGGCTCTTGGTCTCGATCGTGTACACGCCGGCCGGGCCGATCAGGATGTGGTCGACGTTGCCGTGCCCGACGCTCGCGTCGTGGATCACGTGCCACTCCTCGCGCGGCAGCTCGTCGAGCAGGCTTCCGACGTGCTCCTCGGCGCTCGCGCCGCGGTCGCGCCGGTCGACGAGCGGCAGCACGTAGCGCGAGATCGCGAACATGCTCAGCAGCAGTGCGACCTCAGACCCGAGAAAGCGCACGTCGTGCAGGCCGAACGCGCGCCCGAGCAGCGCGGTCGCGACGGCGAGCACGCCGAGCGTGACGAGCGTGCGCAGGCGCAGGCGAATGACGGCGGCGCGTGCGTGCTGCCCAGCTGAGCGGCCGGTCGCATCGCTGACTACGTGCATTGCTCCACCTTCCTGCCAGACGCTGGTGTTTCCTGTCCCTTACGCTCTCATCGGCCGAACGCGCACGAATCGTGAGCGCTGGCCCGGCGCGGGCGCCCGATCATCCGAGCGAGAGCACGCCACGAGTCGCTGAAATCTCCCAAAAAGCGTGGAGCGCGAGGCGTTCTCCTAAAGCAGCGCCGCGCGCCCGTCGAAGCCAGCAGTGAGCCGTCGAAGCGGCTCCGGCCGGTCCGATCAGCAGTGTGCAAATGGCAGCCGATCTCGACAACCGATCAGATCCCGACAAGTCGTCGGTCGCCGATGTCTGCCTGCTGCTGCGCGCACACGCCGAGGCGCGCTGGCTGAGCAACCAGCTCGCGCCGGTGCTGCGCGAGATCGAGCAGCGCGCGTCGATCTCCGAGCAGCAGCTCGCGACCGCGCTCGCCTACCTAGAGGTACTTTGGATCGAGGCATGCTCGCGCGCCCGCGAGACCGAGTCCGCGCGCGTCGAGCTCGATGCGCTCGGGTCGACCGACCGGGAGCTGTGGGACAAGGCCCACCGCTACCACGTCGCCGTGCGCCGCCTGCGCGACGGCGTCGAACGGCGCGTCGCGCGCCTGCTGGCCGTGCCCGACGCCGACGCGCTTGCACGCGCGCGTCCGGACACGCCGGTGCGCGGTCGCATGCATCGATCGCTGCGCGGTCGGCCGGCGCGCCCTTGAGCCGATCGCATACGCTCCGCGCGTGCCGCCCCGCTTCGACCTGCAGTCACATTCGACGGCGTCCGACGGGACACTCGAGCCGGCGGAGGTCGTACGTCGTGGCGCCGAGGCGGGCGTCGAGCTGCTCGCGCTGTCAGACCACGACACGATCGGCGGCGTCGCCGAGGCGGTCGCCGCGGGCGAGCGAGACGGCGTGCGGATCGTGCCGGCGGTCGAGATCTCGGCAGTCGACGACGGGTCCGACGGAGACGGCGACGCGCCGGGCGAGCACGTCGCGCGCGAACTGCACATCCTCGGCTACGACATCGACTACACCGGCCCGCCACTGACCGACCGGCTGGTCGACTTCCTGGCCGACCGTGAGAAGCGAACGCTGCGGATGCGCGACGCGCTGCGCGAGGTCGGCTTCGAGCTCGACGAAGCGGAGATCGAGCAGCGGATCGCCGACGGCAAGCCGATCGGGCGCCCGCACCTGGCCGCTGCGGTGCTGAGCGCGCCGGCCAACGCCGAGCGCCTGCGCGACGAGCAGATCGACGACGTCGGCTCGCTGATCCGCGGCTACCTGATCGAGGGCAAGCCCGCGTTTCGCCTGCGCGAGACGCCGACCGTCGCCGAGGCGATCGCGGCGATCCACGAGTCGGGCGGCGTCGCGGTGTGGGCACACCCGTTCTGGGACGTCGAGGACGACGGCGAAGTCCTCTCGAGCATCGATCGCTTCCGTACGCTGGGCGCCGATGGGGTCGAGGCGTTCTACATCACGCACTCGGAGCCGCAGACGCGCCTGCTCGCGGCGCGCTGCGACGAGCTGGGGCTGCTGAGCACCGGCTCGTCTGACTACCACGGCCCCGACAACCGTCTGTTCTCGCGATTCATGGCGTTCGAGACGTACGACCTGACGCCGAATCTCGGGTCGATCGCGGCTTGATCTGATGATTGGTCGGGCTTGCGTCGAGCAGGCCCGGCGCGACGCGGCGCCGCGTCGCCAGGCGGCGATCGCGGGCGCGGCTGCCCCCGATTGCGACGGCTGGCGGCTTACCCCACGGGCGAGCCGGCGAGCCGCGCGGCGAGGCGGTACGCGAGCGCCTCGAGCGCGAGCTCCTCGGACACGTTGAGCGCGAGGCGCAGGCGGGTGTCGCCGACGAGCTCGATCGCGTCGCGCAGGGCGATCGGGTCGCGACCGCTGGCGTCCTCGTCGAGCTGCGCGCGCCGGTCGACCGCGTGCACGAGCTCGCGGGCGCCTTCGCACAGGCAGAGCACGTCGCGCAGCCACAGCTCGACGAGCCGCAGCGAGACGTCGAGCGCCTCGGTCCGCGCGCGCCGCTCGATCCGCCGCCGCGCTTCGCCGCCCTCCCGCTCCAGGCGCCGGCGCTCCTTCGCGGGGACGAGCTCGAGCTCGTCGGACAGCTCGCTCTGTGCGTGCTCGCCGGCGTCGGCCCCGGCGGCGGCCGCTGCGTCGAGCAGGGCCGCCCACGGGCGCTCGGCGACGGCGCCGGCGAGCGTCGCGCGAGCGAACCGCTCGGCGCCGGCGCGCAGGTCGGCGCCGCCGTCGCCGACCAGGCGTGCGGCGGCGGTCGCATCGCCCAGCGACAACCGCGCGCTCGCCTGGGCGCGCTCGAGCTCGACGCCGTCGAGGCGTGCGGCGATCTGATCTGCCGCGAGCGGATCGAAGCGCACGGGCTGGCAGCGCGAGACGATCGTCTCGAGCACATCCTGGCGACGATCGGTCAGCAGCAGCACGTGCACGTAGTCGGGCGGTTCCTCGAGCGTCTTCAGCAGCCTGTTGGCGGCCTGTTCGTTCATCGTCTCGACGGCCTCGATCACGAACACGCGCCGCGCCGACTCAAACGGCGTGCGCGCCGCAGCCGCGACGACCGGCTGCTCGATGTCGGCGACGAGCATCTCGGCGGCGCCCGAGCGCGTCACCCACGTCAGGTCGGGGTGCGCGTCGCGAGCGATCCGCGCGTGAACGCTCGCGACCTCGTCGGCATCGGCGGCGTCGTTGGCGAGCAGCGCCGCGGCGAACGCACGCGCGATCGCGCGCTTGCCGCTGCCGGCCGGCCCGTGAAACAGGTAGGCGTGCGAGGCGCGCTCGCGCTCGTGAAGGGCCGGCTCGAGGACCGCGCGCGCGTGGGCGTGGGCGTCGATCCCCGGGAGCTGCGACACGTCGGTGCTCACCACAGCGGCCATCGTAGACCGCTACCGTCCGCGCGTGGCGCGAGGCAAGCTGATCACGATCGAGGGCCTCGACGGCGCCGGCAAGTCGACGCTCGCGAGCGCTCTGCGCGACGCGCTGAGCGAACGTGGGCGGCGCGTGGAGCTGCTGCGCGAGCCGGGTGGGGTCGAGCTGTCAGAGCGGATCCGCGCGCTCGTCAAGGATCCACGGCTCAGCGTCGGCGCGCGCGCAGAGGCGCTGCTGTACGCCGCCGCGCGCGCACAGCTCGTGGACGCGCGCGTGGCGCCGCTGCTCGACGACGGCACCGACGTGCTGCTCGACCGCTACGTCGACTCGTCGCTGGCCTACCAGGGCGCAGGACGAGGCCTCGGCGTCGAGCACGTGCGCGCGATCAACGCCTTTGCGACTGGCGGCCTGGAGCCCGACCGCACGCTGTTGCTGCAGATCGCGCCGGAGGGTGGCCGCGCGCGCCAGGCCGGGCGCGGCGAGCCGGCCGACCGGCTCGAGCGCGAGGATGCGGCGTTCTTCGAGGAGATCGCCGCCGCCTACGACGAGCTCGCTCGAGCCGAGCCGCGGCGGATCCTGGTGCTCGACGCGAGCGCGACGCCGTCGCGCGTCCTGTTCGACGCGCTCGAGGCGATCGCCGACCTGATGTGACGGGGGCTCGCTCCCGCGCTGAAGTCATCTGCGAGGCGTAGCCTGGGATCGGCGTGCATCGAGGGAGAATTGGATTCGTGCTTGCTGCTGCGGCGGCCGTCGCGGTGCTCATCTCGGCGCTGCTCGCCGGCCGCGGCGGCGACGTCCGCGCGGCCCCGGCGCCGGGCACGCCGCCGGTGACCGCGACCGTCGCGCCCAGCACGCTCAGCTCGACCGGTGTTCACTCGTTCACGCTCACGCTGTCGGTGCACAACTTCGGCGAAGCACAGACACTCGGCATCGAGGTCTCCTCCCACGAATGGGCAGGCCAGAACCAGTTGGGCGGGCCGCTGGCGTTCGGGAGCCCTTCGATGCTCGGGCCCGGCTCGGTGCAGCAGCGTCCAGCAGCCGTGCCTCCGCTCCCCGCCGGGGCGTGCGTGCGGGGCGTCGCCGACGACTTCCGGCTGTTGGCGGTGACCCTTCCGGCGCGGTCGAGCACCGCCGTGCAATTGCCAATCACGGCGAT
>DASXIJ010000001.1:0-41027 GCA_036498045.1 Solirubrobacteraceae bacterium | reverse complement strand
CGCGTGCCAGCGGCCGCCGAAGCTTTCGATCCCCTGGCCGTGGGCTTCGTCGCGCCCGTGATCGCCGGCGAAGCGGTACAGCGGCATTCCGCGCAACGTCACCTGGTAGCTCTTGGTGCCCCGCCGCACGAGGCCGAGCCGGCCCTGGACGCCGGGGCCAGCCTTCAGCTTCGCCGTTGCCGAGGAGACCGTCAGCGGCGGCCAGAAGCCAAAGCACGCCTTGGTCTTGCACAGCAGGTGCCTGCTCGTCTCGGGCGAGAGCGCATACACCGTGCGCCCCTGCGGAGTGACGACCACGTTCGCATTCAGCGTCGCGTTGCTGGCCGATCCGACCGTCGCCGACTGCGAGCCCGACGCCAGCGCGACGGCGACGACCGCCCCCGCCAGCACGAACACGACAACGAGTACGCCGTAGGTTCGCCTCAGGGTCTGCTTGAACATGCTCGTCTCCTTCGCCGGGTGTCCACTTGCCAGCAAAGACGCCGCTTCCGCCGAAACCTTCCCCCCGCGCGCCGTCGGTTACGGCTCGGTGCGGATCACGACGTCGGCGATCCCCGGCACGCGCTGGCGCAGCTCCTCCTCGAGCTCGCTCGCGACCCGGTGCGCCGCCGTCAGGGACTCGTTCTCCTCGAGCCCGAGCGTCAAGAAGACGACGCGTCCGGCGTCGGTCGAGAGCAGCTTGACGCGGCGCGCGCGCCCGGCCGCGCGCTCGTGCACGAGGCGTTCGATCTCGCGCTTTGCGTGCATGTCGGCGCTGACATCGACGGGGCGCGCTCCCAGCGGGCGCTCGAGCGGCTCGAGATGCGTCTGCACCGCCGCCACGCCCGGGCGCTCGCAGATCGCACGCTCGACGCGGTCGGCGATCTGGGCCGCGTCCTTGAGATCGAGATCGGCCGGGAACTTCAGGTGCAGCGACACGTTCACGGCATCGCCCTGCTCGATGATCGTGATGTCGTGGGCCTCCATCACGAGCGGCTCGGACAGCGCGATCGCGAGGATCCGATCGCGCAGGTCGAGGCCTCGCCGGCGTGGCTCGACGTGGACGACGACATCGGCACCCGGCAGCGCCGACTCGACCGCGTCCTCGATCCGGCTGGCCGACTGATGACCCTCGACGACAGCCTGTCCGGGCGGGACGGCGACGACGACGTCGGCGAAGTAGCGCCCGGCCGACTCGCGCAGGCGCAGGCGGCTGAGCTCGATGTCACCGCCGAGCCGGGCGATCGCGCGCTCGGCCGCCTCGCGCGCCTCGGCCGGCGTGCGATCCATCAGGACATTCGCGTTCTCGGTGATCAGCCGCACCGCCGCGGCGCACACGAGCACGGCGACGAGCAGCGCGGCGATCGAGTCGCCCTGGTGCAGGCCCGCGTCAACGGCCAGCAGCCCGATCAGCACGGCCAGCGAGGCGACCATGTCGCCGGCGAAGTGCAGCGCGTTTGAGCGCAGCGCGGCGCTCGAGTAGCGGCTTGCCACGCGCAGCGAGACGACGGTCCGGCTGAGGTCGACGACGAGCGCCACCGCGATGACTGCGAACTGGTACCAGTGGATGCCCGGCGGCTTCGCGCCGCGTGCCAGATGATCGATCGCTTCGACCGCGACGAACAGTCCGCCTGCGAGCAGGATCGCCGCCTCGCCGAGCGCGCCGAGGTTCTCGGCGCGACGATGGCCGTACGGGTGCTCGGGGTCGGCCGGGCGCCCGCCGAGGCGCACCGCGAAGAACGTCAGCACGGCGGCGACAACGTCGCCACTGGACTCGATCCCCGTGGAGATCAGCCCGAGGCTGCCCGTCGCCAGGCCGACGCCGAGCTTCAGCGCGACGAGCAGACCGGCCGCGGCGATCGACACGAGCGTCGTGCGTCGCGGCGTGAGCAGCTGCTCGTTGTCATCGCCCGCAGCCATCGGTAGAGACTAAGGTCCGCACCGCGGCGAGCCGCGATCAGGCAAGCGAACATGCACGACCAGCTCGAGCCCCGACCCTCAGCCGGCGACCCCGTCCACGCGCAGCCCGTAGAGCGGATGGCGGGGCGGGCATCCACACGAGCGGCCCCGCCCCAGGTCGCGCGTCGCTGGGCCGCGGTCGCCGCGAGCGCGATGATCGCAGCGCTCCTGGTCGGCTGCGGGGGCGCCAGCTCACCGTCCAGCGCCACGCGACTGCGCCAGCAACGGCGCGCGTTGAGCGTCTATCTGCGCGAGATCGAGCCGCCGCGGCTCGCGGTCAACAAGCTGCTCGAAGGCGCCGACCCGATCCTGTCCGGTTATGCCCGCCACCGGTTGTCCCCGGCACGCGCCGCGCAACGGATGGGCGCGCTGGAGCGACGCTTTGCGGCCAACGCCGTGCAGGTCGCAGCGATCGAACCGCAGACCGCGCGACTGCGCGCGCTGCAGCAGACCTACGCCCACACCTACGTCCTCGAGGACTCCTACCTGAGCGCCCTGACCAGCGGCCTGGCGACGCGCAAGCTGGACAACCTGCCCGACACGCAAGCGACGCAGCGCGCGGCGATCATCGAATGGCGGATCGGCCTGGCGGTGCTCGCTCGCCGCGTCTGGCTCGCGCTTCCAGCCGACCTGCAGCGTGCCGGGCGGGGTGAGATCGCGCCGATGCCGGGCGGCAGCTGAGCCGTCCCCGGCCCGGGCGAGCGACGAACCAGACCCGGTGCGGGTGCCTACCCCCGGCCCCCGCGACGGCCGGCGGAAATGGCGCGCCGGAAGGAACCCGCTGGATCGGAGTCTCAGTTGGCGGCCCAGTGAAACGCCTGGCGGGCCGTAATCCGTCTCGATAGGAGATCCGATGCGATCGATCTTGAAGTGCCTGCTGCCATCCCTTGCAATCGCGTTGACCGTCGCCGCGTGTGGGAGCAGCTCCAAGAGCTCCTCGTCGAGCGCAAGCGCGAGCGCGCCCGCGACATCCGCGACGTCGGCCAGCGCCACCGCGCTCGTCAAGAGCGTGTCGAACCCGACGCTCCACGCGACCGTCCTGACCAACGCGGCCGGGATGACGCTGTACGCCCTCAGCGGCGAGAGCGCCGGCAAGTTCATCTGCACAGGCTCTGCCTGTGAAGGCGTCTGGCATCCGTTGATCGCGAGCGGCGCGGGCACTTCGAGCGGGAATGTCGGGTCGCTCGGGACGGTCAAGCGCCCCGACGGCTCCGAGCAGGTCACCTACAAGGGGATGCCGCTGTACACCTTCGCCCAGGATCGCACGGCCGGCGAAGCCAACGGGCAGGGCATCAAGGATGTCGGCACCTGGCACGCAGTGACGACGACGGCGAGCGCGTCGTCGGCCCCCGCGACCCAGGCCGCCAAGCCGGCAGAATCCGAATCCTCGTCCTCCGGCTCGGGCGGCGGCGGATACGCCTACTGAAACCCCGGCGAGCGGGCGCGCCGATCGCTTCGCCCGCTCGCTCGCGGCGGCGCGTCGTATGGTGAGCCGGTGGCTCACGAGCGCGCCGGACACGCACACGCCGGACACTCGCACGTCGCGCACTCCGGCGGCCTGCGCGCCGACGGCGATCGCGCGAGGCTGACGTTCGCGCTCGGCCTGATCGTCACGCTGATGGCGGTCGAGGTCGGGGTCGGCGTATTCGCGAACTCGCTTGCGCTGCTGTCGGACGCCGGGCACATGCTGACCGACGCCGCCGCGATCGGGCTGTCGCTGCTCGCGCTCACGCTCGCCGCGCGCCCCGCGCGAGGGGCGATGACGTTCGGCCTGCGCCGCGTCGAGATCCTCTCCGCGCAGGCAAACGGAGTGACGCTGCTGATCCTTGCCGCGTTCATCGCCTACGAGGGGATCCGCCGCCTGTTCGACCCCCCTGTCGTGCGCGCTTGGCCGATCCTGATCGTCGCGCTCGCCGGCGCGCTGGTCAACCTCGTCGCGACCTGGACGCTCGCCGGCGCCAACCGCCAGAGCCTCAACATCGAGGGCTCCTTTCAACACCTGCTTACCGACCTGTACGGCTTCATCGGCACGGCGATCGCCGCGGTGGTGATCCTCGCGACCGGCTTTCAGCGCGCCGACCCGATCGCGTCGCTGCTGATCGCCGGACTGATGGTCCGCTCCGGCGCGGGCCTCGTGCGAGCCTCGGGGCGGATCTTCCTCGAGGCGGCTCCCGAGGGACTCGACCCCCAGGCGATCGGTCGAGCGCTCGTCGGCGAGCCGGGAGTCGTCGAGGTGCACGACCTGCACGTGTGGGAAATCTCCAGCGGGTTCCCGGCGCTTTCGGCGCACGTCCTCGTCGGCGCCGACAACGACTGCCACTCGGCGCGTCGCGCGATGGAGGCGATGCTGCGCGAGCGCTTCGCGCTGGATCACACGACCCTGCAGGTCGATCACGCCGGCAGCGATCGGCCGCAGCTCGTCCAGCTCGAGATCGAGCCGGCGCAGGCCGGCTCGCACCCACCCATTCCGCACACGAACAGGAAGGACAGCTGATGACAAAAGCTCTCTACACGGCCCAGGCGCACGTTACCGGCGGGCGCGTTGCCGGCCACGGGCGCACGTCCGACGGCGTGCTCGAGGTCGACCTGCGCCTGCCCGAGGAGATGGGCGGCCAGGGCGGCGGCACCAACCCCGAGGAGCTGTTCGCGGTCGGCTACGCGGCGTGCTTCGAGGGCGCGCTCGGCACGGTCGCACGCCGGGCCAAGCAGGAGGTCGGCGACGTCGCGATCGACTCCAAGGTGTCGCTCGTCACGACCGAGGATCGCGCCTTCACCGTCGCGGTCGAGCTCGACGTCTCGCTGCCGTCGGTCGACGACCCACAGGACGCCGTCGAGCTCGTCCGCGCGGCGCACAAGGTCTGCCCGTACTCCAACGCCACGCGCGGCAACATCGATGTGACGTTGACCGCCAACGGGCAGGCCGTCACGTGACGCGCGGGGAGCGGCGCTGCCAGATGCGCCGCTCCCCCCCTTCGCGCGCCCCGCGCTCCCTCTGACCGTCCGCCACGGTCGGCCGCGGGGAGCTTGCGCCGGGCTCGCGCCCGGCAGCAGCCAGGCGCGGCCGGTCAGCTGTTGTCGACCTTGCTGCCGTTCGGTCGCAGCACATACCAGCCGGCGCCAAAGGAGTTGGAGCCCTCGCCGTACGCGTCGCCGGCATCGCCGTCCTTGGCGAAGAAGTACAGCGGGTGGCCCTTGTAGGTGACCTGTTTGGTCCCGTCGGCGCGTGCGATCGTCCCGAGGTCGGCGCTGGTAGCTCCCGTCGCGGCGACCGGCGCTCCGCCCGTCGTGACCGGCGGCCACACCTTCGCGCACGCGCCGGTGCACGCCGACGCCGCGCCGTTGTCGGCCTCGAACAGGTACACCGTGAGTCGGTTGGGACCCGCCGCGAGGATCGGGCCGAGCTTGCCTTTCTTGGCCTGCACCATGATCCCCGGCGCCGCCGCGGTCGTCGCCGCGGCGGCGGTGCTCTGCGTCGGCGTGCTGGCCGCGGCCGCCGGGGACTTGGAGCCCGTGGTGCTGCTCGAGCTGCTGCCGCAGCCGGCGAGCAGCGCGATCGCAGACGCCACCGCGCCCGCAACGCCTAGGGAACGTGTCACTTGTGCCTCCTGACGAATCGGGGTGCGCGCGGGCCGGTCGGGCCGCGCTCAGCCCCTCAGACGCGCGTGGGCGCAGAACCTTCCCGCCGGGTGGCGCCAGCTGACGCTGTCAGCGCCAAGGCCGCGCGGCCGCGCGTGGGCCCGCGGGTCCTACGCGACCTGTCCGCTCGGGCGGACGAGCACCTCGTTCACGCTCACGTTCGGCGGCTGGCCGATCGCGTAGAGGATCGCGGCCGAGATGTCCTGCGCGCTGAGCCGCTCGACGTCGGCGAAGCGCTTGCGGATCTGCTCCAGGACCTCCGGGCGGTTGTGGCCGGCGAGCTCGGTCGCGACGGCGCCCGGCTCGATCAGCGTCACGCGCACGCCGAGGGCGACCCCCTCCTGGCGCAGCGACTCCGAGAACGCGCCGATTCCGAACTTCGTCAGGTTGTAGACGCCCGATCCCTGCCGCGCGACACGGCCCGCGACCGAGCTGACGTTGACGATGTGCCCCCCGCCCTGCGCGGCCATCACCGGCAGCGCGGCGTGCGTGCAGTACAGGACGCCGTACACGTTGACGTCGATCATCCGCCGCCACTCCTCGGTAGGTGCGCCGGCGATGGGGCCGAGCAGCATCGTGCCGGCGTTGTTGACGAGGACGTCCAGTCGTCCCAGCTCATTGTTCGCGCGCGCGACGAACGCGCCGGCCTGCTGCTCATCGCCGACGTCGGCCTCGACCGCGATGGCCCGCCCCCCGTCGCCAGCGATCTGCGCGACGAGCCGCTCGATCCGATCGCCGCGGCGGGCCGCAAGCGCCACGGCGGCGCCTGCCTGCGCGCACGCGAGCGCGGTCGCCTCGCCGATCCCCGACGAGGCGCCCGTGAC
The DNA here is from genome assembly GCA_036498045.1 of Solirubrobacteraceae bacterium. Classification (GTDB taxonomy): domain Bacteria; phylum Actinomycetota; class Thermoleophilia; order Solirubrobacterales; family Solirubrobacteraceae; genus Palsa-744. The sequence goes on along the minus strand of DASXIJ010000001.1, from coordinate 34,629 downwards.
CGCGACCACCTTGCCCGCGAGATCGGTGCCCATTCGCCGAGCTTAGCCACGCTAGACTCAAATAGTCGGTCCGATCCTCCGATCTGACCGTACGCCTCTCGCCGACAGGGCACCGGGGATCGAGCGTTTCGCGCGTTCCGCGGGTTCAGGTCCCCACCGCTACCGCATACTTTCGCCCGCGCGCGGGCAGGTAGTTGCACGGGGAACGTCGAACGGGAGCGTCGGCGGCGTGCGCCGCGAATATAATTGACAACGCAACTACCAAGGCGTATAATTCCGACTCCAAGCATCGGAATAGAAGGCACGAAATGTCAGATCTCCCCGCAAACACCCCCACAATCGACCCCCAGACGGCGCCGAACGCTGATCAGGAGCCCGAGACGACGGACGTCGCCCCGGTGACTGCCGGACGGCTGGACAGCCCGATCGAGAAAATCGATCTCGGCACGTCGGACACGTTCATCCCCGAGGCGGTCGACCAGCTGCTGGCGCATTCGCGGCGCTACCCGCTGCTCACCCCGGCCCAGGAGATCGAACTGGCCCAGCGGATCGAGCGCGGCGACCTTCACGCCAAGGAACTGCTCGTCAACTCAAACCTGCGCCTCGTCGCGTCCAACGCGCGGCGCTATCAGAACCAGGGCCTGCCGCTCGGCGATCTCGTCCAGGAGGGCATGCTCGGGCTGATCCGCGCGAGCGAGAAGTTCGACTGGCGCAAGGGCTTCCGCTTCTCGACCTACGCAACGCTGTGGATCCGCCAGGCGATCCAGCGAGGCCTCGAGAACTCGGGACGGACGATTCGCCTGCCCGTGCATGTCGCGCAGCGCTCCCGCAAGGTCGGGCGCGTCGAGCGCGAGCTGTCGGTCAGGCTCGGACGTGAGCCGACGATCGAGGAGCTGGCGCAGGAGGCCGGACTGCCGATCGAGCAGGTCGAGGAGGTGCGCCACCAGCGTGCGGCGCTCGTCAGCCTCGACCAGCAGATTGGCGAAGACGGCGACACCGCGCTCGGCGACCTGCTCCCCTCCGACGCCGAGGCGCCGGAGGAGACCGCATGGGACAACGAGCGCGAGCGGATCGTCCACCGGGCGATCGAGTCGCTGCCCGAAACCGAGCGCACCGTCCTGACGCTGCGCTTCGGCACCGGCCGCGAGGAGCCCCAGACGCTCACCGCGATCGGCAAACGGCTCGGCTTCTCAGCCGAGCGGGCGTCACAGCTCGAGCAGCGCGCGCTGAAGAAGCTCGCCGAGAGCCCCGAGCTCGCCGCTCTGCGCGAGGCCGCCTAAATCGTTCGCCCAACAAGCTCGAGCATCTAGCGCTCAGCACGGAGCCCCGCCGCACGGCGGGGCTCCGGTGTTTAACGCGGCGCGCCGCGGACGGAGGTCGACGACGCCGGATGGCGCGGCTCGGGGCACCGGCCCGGCCGACGCGCCCTAAGACGCGTCGACCAAAGCTGCGGCGAGCTCCCGCCAGCGGCGCCCGTTTCCCGGGACGCCCTCCGCTACCCTGCGGACGGCGGTCGCCGATGGCGACCGAATTGCCGGCAGCCAGCGCAGGAGGTGTGGACCGTGTCCGAGTCGCTGTGGGAGCGAACCGTCGACCTGACGATCTCAGTCGGCGAACGGATCCTCGCGCCGATCGAGCGCTTCATCGGCGCCCGCTCGCTCGTCGGCGACGCGACGTTCTTCCCCCCCGAGCGCTTTGCGTGGATCGAGCAGATCGAGCGCAACTGGGAGGTGATTCGCGACGAGGCCGAGCGGCTGCTGGAGGATCGCGACGAGCTCGCCAACTTCCAGGACATCTCCAAGGACCAGATCGAGATCACCGACGACGACCGCTGGAAGACGTTCTTCCTCTACGGGTACGGCTTCGAAGCCAAGCTCGGCGTCGAGATGTGTCCACGCACGGCACAGCTGATGCGCGAGATCCCCGGGATGACGACGGCGATGTTCTCGATCCTCTCCCCGCGCAAGCACATCCTCGACCACCGCGGCCCGTACAAGGGGGTCCTGCGCTACCACCTCGGGCTGATCGTGCCGCGCGACGCCGAGGCGTGCCGGATCCGGGTCGGCGAGGACTTCCGCCATTGGGAGGAGGGCAAGAGCATGGTGTTCGACGACACCTTCAACCACGAGGTCTGGAACGACACCGACGAGACGCGCGTCGTGCTGTTCGTCGACGTCCTGCGCCCCCTGCCCGAGCCCTACGCGACGATCAACCGCCTGATCGTCAAGGCGATCGGCTACTCGCCGTTCGTGCTCGACGCGAAACGCAACCAGGAGGCGTGGGAAGCGCGGTACCGCGAGGGCCGGTCTCCAGCAGCCACCGCGCTCGAGGGCGCGGCCTGACGAGCCGTTCGCGCCAGGCGCCGCAGCGCGACAGTCACACGCCGGAGACGTCCAGCCCGGTCCCCTGCAGCCACGTGTTGGCCTGCGAATTGAGCACCGTGAACTCGCCGGTAATGATCAGCAACCCGAGCGCGATCATCACGGCACCGCCGATGCCGATGATCACGGGGAAGTGGCGCTTGACCACGCCGAGCGCGTCGGTCATCTTCTCGAACGCGAGCGCGATCAACAGGAACGGGATCGCCAGGCCGGCGGAGTAGAAGGCGAGCAGGAGCGCGCCGTGGGCGGCCGAGCTCGAGATCGCCGCCTGCGTGAGGATCGCTCCGAGCGTGATGCTCGTGCACGGGGTCCAGGCGATCGCGAACGCCGCGCCGGCGACGAGCGGGCCGCCGCGGCCGGCGAAACGCAGCAGCGACGCCGAGTGCCACTGGAAGTTGAGCACGCCCACGAACGGGCTCGCGAGGAAGACGAGCCCGAGCAAGATGATTACGCTCCCGCCGATCCGCTCGAGCAGCTGTTTGTGTTCGTTCAGCGTCGAGCCGATCACCGTCGCCGACAGCCCCAGCAGGATGAAGATCAGCGAGAAGCTCGCGATGAACAGCAGGCTCGGGACGAGCACGCGGCGCGCGCCGACGCCCTGCTTGAGGTCGGCCGGCGTGACGCCGATCACCGTCGACAGGTAGCCCGGCACGAGCGGCAGCACGCACGGCGACAGAAACGAGACGAAGCCGGCCGCGAGCGCCAGCGGGATGCCGACGCCTGTCGCGGTGTCGGCGCTAGACGCGAGGATCAGTACGGAGTGGGTCATGGTGATGGTCTGCCGGGGCGCTGGGAGAAGGATTGCGCATCGCGCCCTCCGTCTCGCCGTCGTTCTCCGTCTCGCCGCGGTCTGCCGGCTGAGCACCATGCAGCTCGGCGACCTCGCGTTCGAGGCGCTCGACGCGCGCACGCAGCTCCGCCAGCCCGTCGAGGTCCGCCGCGGCGCCGACCGGGCGACGCTCACCGATCGCGCCACTTTCACCGATCGTGGCGTGCCCACGGTCGGCGGGCACGCTGTCGCCAACAATCGCATCGTCGCGCCCGAGCAGCTGGGCGTAGCGCTCCTCCTTCTGCCCGGGGCGACGGTCCAGTCGGCGGACGAGCTCGCGCTTGATCAGCCGCTCGAGCGTCTCGTGGACGGCCTCGAGGTCGGCGAACGCGTGCATCCGCTCGGTGCGCTGCTTGAGCTCGCCCGGGGTCTGCGCTTCACGCAGCATCAGCACGGCCAAGACCGCCCGCTCGCCGTCGTCGAGCGGCAGGACTTCTTCCAGCAGGTGCCTGTACTTCGCCGTGCGACTGCCGCTGGTGAAGCGCACGAGCCGGCGGCGCTCGAGGCGGTGCAGCGCGTCGCGCACCATCGCCTCGTCGTAATCGACGACCGGCTCGCGGTTGGTCGACTGGTTGCACGCCAGCCGCAGCGCGTTCAGCGACAGCGGGTACTGATCGGGGGTCGTGCGCTGCTTTTCGAGCAGGCAGCCGAGCACGCGAAGCTCGCTCGCGGAGAGACCGGACGCGTCAACCTGCATGACCTGAGCCTAGTCGCGGGCGCGCCCGTGGTTGCGGCAGACCGAACCCGTCGGGTACCGTGGGGCCGTCGGGGCGGCGCAGCCTTCGCGGGAGAAGGCAGTGCGCGAGGGAATCGGGCGTCATCTCGACCTGCAGTTTCAACCAACGGAAGGGATTTCGAATGAGACTCCGGGGAGTTATGGCGGTCGCCGTGGCCACGTCGACGACGATGGCGATCGGCGCCGTGCCGACGTTCGCACACGACTGCTTCAACCCGACGAAGAACGAAAACGCGCCGACGGCTGGCGTGCACTACACGATTACGTCGTTCACTCAAGAAGGTCAACCGGTGTTCGAAAAAACCGCGCAGGGCAAAGGGATCGGCGGCTTCGTCGCGCTCTCGCCCGAAGCGACGGGGGCGCCGGAAACGCTGTACGTGCACTCGATCGGACACTCCGAAAGCCACGAAACGGTTGGCGGGCCGGGGAGCATGAAGCCCGAACACGCGTGCAACGGCAAGGGGATCGACTACCTCGAAGCGTGCGGCACAGGCAGCTGATCTGATTCGACGAGCCCCGGCGGCAAGGCGCCGGGGCTCGCGCAGGTGAGCGCGCGAGGGGCCTTGCCCCGCGCCGCTAAAGTCAACGCGTGAGCAGCCAGCCCTTCTCGCAGGGCCGCTCGGGGGAAGGACGCCACTCGCAACGTCCAGACCGATCCGAGATCGGCCAGCGGCCCGAGGACATCCCGGCGACGCCGGTGTCGCTGCGGCGCGTGGCGCGGCTCTTCCGGCCCTACCGCCAGCGGCTCAGCCTGTTGCTCGGGCTGATCTTCGTGGCGGCGGGGCTCGGCGTGATCAGCCCGTTCCTGCTGCGGGAATTCATCAACGTCGCCTACCCGCAGCGTGACACGACGCTCGTGATCGAGCTCGTCTCGGGGATGATCGCGCTGTCGATCATCACGAGCGTGATCGGCGTCGCGCAGACATGGATCTCGAACCAGGTCGGTCAACGCGTGATGCACGACCTGCGAGCCGCCGTCTACGCGCACCTCCAGCGGATGTCGCTGGCGTTCTTCACACGCACCCGCACGGGCGAGGTCCAGTCGCGGATCGCCAACGACATCGGCGGGGTCGACAGCGTCGTGACCTCGACCGCGACGTCGATCGTCCAGAACGTCACGACGGTCGTCGCGACGGTCGTCGCGATGTTCCTGCTCGACTGGCGCCTTGCCGCGTTCTCGCTCGTGCTGCTGCCGTTCTTCGTCTGGCTGACGCGCCGCGTCGGCGAGGAGCGACGCCGGATCCAGTCGGTGCGCCAGAGCCGGCTGGCCGACATCTCGACGCTTGTCGAGGAGTCGCTGTCGGTGTCGGGGATCCTGCTGGGCAAGACGATGGGCCGCTCGCCCGAGCTGGTACGCCGCTTCGACGGTGAGTCCGGCGAACTGGCCGACCTCGAGGTGCGCGCGCGAATGGCCGGGCGCTGGCGGATGGCCTCGGTGCAGATGAGCTTCGCGATCATGCCGGCGCTCGTCTACCTGTTCGCCGGGATCGACCACGGGTCCGGCGGCAGCGCGATCTCGATCGGCACGGTCGTCGCGTTCACTACGTTGCAGACACGCCTGCTGTTCCCGATCCAGTCGCTGCTGTCGGTCGGCCTTGAAGTGCAGACGTCGCTGGCGCTGTTCGGGCGGATCTTCGAGTACCTCGACCTGCCGATCGACATCGTCGAGCGCCCGGATGCGCGCGCGCCGAGCGACGTTCGCGGTGACGTGCGAATCGAGGATGTCTGGTTCCGCTACTCGCCCGACGCCCCGTGGACGCTGTCGGACATCTCCGCCGAGATACCCGCCGGCACCACCACAGCGCTGGTCGGCGAGACGGGCTCGGGCAAGACGACGCTTGCGTATCTCGTCGCGCGCCTGTACGAGCCCGAGCGCGGAAGCGTGAGCATCGACGGCATCGACATCCGCGACATGACGCTCGCGTCGCTCGCCGCGACGGTCGGGCTGGTCTCACAGGAGACCTATCTGTTTCACGCCTCGATCCGCGAGAACCTCCGCTTCGCGTGTCCCGACGCGAGCGATCAGCAGATCGAACAGGCTGCTCGGGCAGCACAGATCCACGACCTGATCGCGTCGTTACCCGAGGGTTACGACACGCCCGTTGGCGAGCGCGGCTACCGCTTCTCCGGGGGCGAGAAGCAACGGATCGCGATCGCGCGGACGGTCCTGCGAAACCCGCCTGTACTGATCCTCGACGAGGCGACGTCGGCGCTCGACAACGAGACCGAGCGCGCGGTGCAGCAGGCGCTCGACGAGCTCGCGCGAGGTCGAACGACGATCGCGATCGCCCACCGCCTCTCGACGATCCGCGACGCAGACCAGATCCTCGTGCTCGACGACGGCGCGATCGTCGAGCGCGGCACCCACGATGAGCTCGTCGAGCTCGGCGGGCGCTACGCGGCGCTGCTGCGCGGAGCCGAGCTGGTCGACGAGCACGGCGAGCAGCTCGGGCCGTCCTCGGCCGCGCTGGCCTGAGGCGAGGGCCGCGGCGGGCTCAGGCGGTTGCGTCGATGTTCAGGCGCACGTAGTCGACGACGACCGGGTCGCCGAGCTCGGCGAGCACGTCGTCCATGAACTGCTCGCGCAGTCGTTGGGGCAGCTGCTGGTAGTGCGGGCCGAGCACGATCGTCGAGAGGAACTCGCGCGGCCGATCGGGCTGCTTGGGCGCGGGCTCGAGCCAGCAGTCGGCCTCCGCGAAGCCGGCGTCGAGCAGGCGCCGGCGCGTGTCGGCCGGCGTGGCGTAGTTCCACGGCTGCTCGAAGTCGGCGAACGCGGCGGCGTACGGCTCGCGCGCCATCACCTCGGACGCGTGCCCGCGTAGCACGTCGATGTTGCCGGCGCCGCCGCACTGCGCCACCAGGCGCCCGCCGTCACGCAGCACGCCGCGCAGCCGCGCGAACAGGGCCTCGTGGTCTGAGATCCAGTGAAACGTGGCCGTCGACAGCGCAGCGTCGAGTGGCCTGTCAAGGCCGAGCGCGGGGAGGTCGAGCTCGAGCAAGTCCACCCGGCGAACGTCCGTGTCGGGTAGCCGCTCGCGCGCGGCAGCCACCATCGAGGCGGAAGCGTCGACCGCGATAACGCGGCCGTCGGGCAGCCGCTCGATCAGGGCCTGCGTGATCCGCCCCGAGCCGCAGCCCGCGTCGAGCACGGTCTCGTCGCCGGCAAGCTCCAGCCGCGCCAGCACGGGTAGCCCTAGCGCCTCCATCGGAGCGGAGATCCGGTCGTAGCACGCGCCGTCCCATTCCCGCGTCTCTGGCATACGTCTGTACGTTATCACGTATGGCGTTATCGCCGAGCCGCCGACCCCGCTCAGGTCCGAGCCGCGCCCGGCGCCAGTCAGCTCTCCGCGCGCGCGGCGAGCTCAGCGATCACCCGCGAGAGCTGCCCGCCCTGCCAGGCAAGCGGCGAGCGTGCGGGCTCGGCCGGCTCCTCTACGACGAGCCGCGCGCTCGGGATCGCGGCACCGTAGCGCTCGGCGACGGCCAGCGGGTGCCCCGGGTCGGCCTCGTCGCGGCTGGCGACAACGACGGTCGGCGCGCGCAACGCTGTGAGCTGGTCGAACCGCTCGAACGGCCGCGATCGCGGCACGGCTTCGAGCGCGTCGGCGACTGCGAGCGGATGCTCGTGCGCGGTCAGCCGCTGACGCAGCACCGTCTCGACCGTCTCCCTCCAGGCCTCGGGGACCCCGTCCAGCTCGTACGCGTCGACGAAACCCTCGACGCCGCCCTCGCGCAGCCCGCGCGCGAGCGCATCCCAGCGGTCGAGCTCGGCCGGGAGTCTCGGGTTCTCGGGGTCAAACGACGGCGTGATCAGCGCGAGGCCGGCCACGCGCTCAGGCGCCGACAGCGTCAACGCGAGGGCGGTGTGCGCGCCCATCGAGGCGCCGGCGAGCACGGCTCGCTCCAGTCCGAGCTCGTTCAGCACCGCGACGAGGTCGTCGGCCAGCAGCTCGTAGCCGTAGGCGTTCGGTTGGGGCGCGGGCGAAGAGCGCCCGTGGCCGCGCGCATCGTAGAAGACGACCAGATGCCCCGAGCGCTCGAGCGCGCGCGAGCCCATCACGACGTAGCGGCGCGTGGCCGTCAGCCCGTGCAGCAGCACGACCGGGATCCCCTCCCCGGCTCGCTCGCCCGACAGCGTGACCCCGCCGGCTTCGATCGTCAGCTGCTCGGGTGCGTCGCTCACCCGCAGAGGTCTAGCACCGCCCGGGGAGCCGCCGCGGTGTAGGCCCAGGCCGGGCCGCGGGTGGCTCAGGCGGGGACGGCGGCGTGCTCGCGCACTAGGTCGGCCGAGCGCTCGGGGCGCTCCCAGACGAACATGTGCCCGACGCCGTCGAAGATCTCCAGCTGCGAGCCCGGAATTCGCGAGGCGATGACCCGTCCGTTCTGCACCGGCAGCAGCTCGTCCGCGGTTCCGTGGATCACGAGCGTCGGCAGCTCGCCCAGCGCTGGCAGGCGCTCGTAGGTGTCGTGTGCGGCACACGCCTGGAGCTGCTGGAGGATCACCGGCACTGCGACGGCCCGCCGGTTGCCGATCTCGAGAAATGCCCCGTAGGCGTCGTCGTCGGCCGCCATCGCGGGCGACACGTTGATCTCCCACCCGGCGCGCAGCGTCTGCGCGCGGTCACCCGCGGCGAACGCGGCTTGGAGCTTGTGCATCGTCGGCGCCTGGGTCAGCGCGCTGCCCGGGCCGCCGCAATACGTGCAGCCGAGAGTCAACGTGCGAACGCGCCCGGCGTGATTGAGCGCGAGCTCCTGGGCGATCATGCCGCCCATCGAGATGCCCATCACGTGGGCGGTGTCGAGCTGCAGCGCACCGAGCAGCGCGGCCGCGTCGTCTGCCATCTGGCGGATCGTCACGGGGCCATCCAGCGGGGTGCTCGCGCCGACGCCGCGGTGGTCGTAGGCGATCACGTCGAAGTCCTCGCGCAGCAGCGCAAGGAACGGCTCGCCCCAATGCAGCGCCGTGCCGCTCATGCCCATGATCAGCAGCAGCGGCGGCCCGTCGGTGTTGCCGCTGCGTTCGTAGTCGAGCTGGACGTCGCCCGCGTCGATCAGCGTCATCGCGGAGATCCTATCCCTACATGGGCAGCGCCATCTGCCGTGCGCCCGGTGCAAACGTCGCGCCGGCGTCGGATGCTCGCTGCGCAGGCGCCGGGTCGGGCGCGCCAGGGACGAGGTTGGCGACACGCACGCCGAGCAGCCTGACGGGGCGCGCCGGCGCGTACTCGCGCAGCAGTGCAAGTGCGACGGCGAAGACCGCGTCGTAGGAGTCGGTCGGCTCGGCGATCGAGCGCGCTCGCGTCACCGTAGTCCAGTCGTCCAGGCGAACCTTGATCCCGATCGTGCGCCCGCTGCGCGCGTTGCGCGCGAGGCTGTCGCACAGCGAGCGCGTCATCGCCGCGAGCGACTCAGTCAGCTGCGAGAAGTCGCTGACGTCGACGTCGAACGTGCGCTCGCGCGACTCGGAGACGACCTTGCGCGCCGCGCCGACGACACCCGCGTGCTCAAAGCGCGCGCGACGCCGCAGTTCGCGCCCGAGGTTCGGTCCAAAGCGCTCGGCGAGGACGTGCTCGGGCGCTGCTGCGAGCGCTCCGAGCGTCGTCAGGCCGAGCGTCGCCAGGCGCGCAGCCGTCTTCGGCCCGATCCCGGGGACGAGCGACGGCGGCGAGTCGGCGAACCGCGCGCATGCCTGCTCGCGATTGAGCACGACGAAGCCGGCCGGCTTCTCGGCGTCGGAGGCGACCTTTGCGACGAGCTTGTTCGGGCCGATCCCGACCGAGCACGTCAGCTGCGTCTCGCGTCTGATCTGCTCGACCAGCCGCCGCATCGCCGCCTTCGGTGAATGCAGGCCCGAGAGGTCGAGGTAGGCCTCGTCGAGCCCGACGACCTCGACGCGCTCGACGTGGGCGCGGACGAGGTCCATCACCCGGCGCGACACGGCGCGATAGGTCGTGAAGTCGGGCGCCAGGAAGATCGCATCCGGACACAGGCGCCGCGCGCGCGTCGCGGGCATCGCCGACCCGACGCCGAAGCGGCGCGCCTCGTAGCTGGCCGTCGTGACGACCGCCCGCGGCCCGCTGCCCGAGACGACGACCGGCTTGCCGCGCAGCTCGGGCCGGCGCGTCAGCTCGATCGAGACGTAGAACGCATCGGCGTCGAGATGCGCGATACACGGGCGTTCGGGGGACGCAGACATGCACTCTCGAATCTAACGCGGCGTCCGGCCGATGCGACAGACCCCGCGACGTGTCACGCTGCAACGCCCCTGGGATAGGCTGTGCGCGTCACATGGATCTGACCTTCTCAGAGCAGGAGACAGCCTTCCGCGACGAGCTGCGCGGCTGGCTGGCGAACAACCGGCCCGACGTCGAACCGACCGAGGCCGGCGAGGAAGCGCACTACGAGCGCCGGCGCGACTGGCAGCGACGGATGTACGACGGAGGCTGGGCGGCGCCCGCGTGGCCGACCGAGTACGGCGGGCGGGGCGCTTCGTTGACCGAGTCGGCGATCTACTTCGAAGAGCTCGGCCGCGCCCGCGTGCCGCTGCCGGTCAACGTGCTCGGACTGCTGCTTGGCGGTCCGACACTGATGGTTTGGGGCTCCGACGAGCAGAAGGAGCGTTACCTCGCGCCGATCCTCTCCGGCGAGGAGATCTGGTGTCAGGGCTTCTCCGAGCCCGATGCCGGGTCGGATCTCGCGTCGCTGAAAACGCGCGCGGTGAAGGACGGCGACGGGTGGGTCGCGACGGGCCAGAAGGTCTGGACGAGCGGCGCGCAGCACTCCAAGTGGTGCATGCTCGTCGCGCGCACCGACGCGGACGTCCCCAAGCACAAGGGACTTACGTACTTCCTGATGGACATGGAGCAGGACGCCGTGCAGGTGCGCCCGCTGCGCCAGATCACCGGCGAGTCGGAGTTCAACGAGCTGTTCATCGAGGAGGCGCGGATCCCCGACGCAAACGTCGTCGGGGGCGTGGGCAACGGCTGGAAGGTCGCGCTGACGACGCTGATGAACGAGCGCGCGGGGCTCGGGTTCGCGCTGCAGATCCGCCTGCGGGCGCTGCTCGACGACGTGATCGCGATCGCTGCCGAGCGAGGGCTGCTCGAGGACCCGCGCTACGCTGACGCGCTCGCCGAGCTGCACGTTCGCTGCGAGTCGATCCGCCTGCTCGCATGGAAGGGCCTGACCGACGTCGAGCGCTACGGCCAGCCCGGCCCGGAGGGATCGCTCGTCAAGTGGCTATGGTCGGACACGAACCAGCGCCTCACGCAGCTGGCCGTCGACATCGTCGGCGCCGACGCGCTGACGATCGGGGCGAGCTGGAGCTATGAGCTGCTGCGCGCTCGCGGCAACACGATCGAGGGTGGCACGACCGAGGTCCTGAAGAACATCGTCGCCGAGCGCGTGCTGGGCCTTCCGCGACTGAAGGCGGCCGCCTGATGGACTTCGGCTTCACCGACGACCAACGCGACATCCAGCGCACGGCGCGCGACCTGCTCGGCGAACGCGCCACCCCCGCGCGCGTGCGTGAGCACGCCGAGGCGCGCACGACCGACACGGCGCTGTGGCGCGAGCTGTCCGAGCTCGGGTGGCCCGGGATCGCGGTGTCGGAGGAGTACGGCGGCCAGGGCCTCGGCCAGATCGAGCTGTCGATCCTGTGTGAAGAGCTCGGTCGCACGGTCGCGCCGGTGCCGTTCCTGCCGAGCGCGATGGCCGCCACCGTCATCGAGCACGGTGGTTCGCGTGAGCTGTCCGAGCGCTGGCTCCCCGGCCTCGCCTCCGGCGAGACCGTCGGCGCGCTCGGCGTTGCCATCGACGGAGTCGCAGACCTCGTGATCGGCGCTCCCGAGGCCCAGGTGATCGTCCTCGTCGAAGCCGACGGCAGCGCCCGCGCGCTCGCCGCGGAGGACGCCGAGCTGACCCCGGTCGCCTCGATCGACCCCACCCGCTCGACCGCGAGCGTCAGCGCCGAGGGCAACGGCGAGGAGCTGCCCGACGGCTGCGTCGGCCTCGGGCGCGCGCTGATCTCCGTCAGCTCCGAGCTCGTCGGCGTCTGCGACCGCGCGCTGTCGATGACCCTCGACTACGTCAAGGACCGCAAGCAGTTCGGCGTGCCCGTCGGTGCCTTCCAGGCCGTCTCGCATCGCTGCGCGCAGATGCTCCTGGAAACGGAGAAGGCGCGCTCAACCGCCGCGTTCGCCGCGTGGACGGCCGACGCAGATCCCGAGCGCCTCGCCGAGGCCGCTGCGATGGCCAAGGCGGCCGCGTCGGACGCCGGGCGCGACGTGACCGCGGGTGCGATCCAGATGCACGGAGGGATCGGCTTCACATGGGAGGCCGACGTTCACTGGCTGTTCAAGCGCGCCCAGCTGGACGCCGCCCTGCTCGGCGGCGCCGGGCGTCACCGCGCGCGGATCGCGGCGATCCTGGCCGACCGCCTCGGCGCCTCGGCGACCGCATAGCCGACGCCGCGCCGGCATCCGTGTCCGTCTCTGAGCTGAGCCCCGCCGCCCAAGCGCTGCGGGAGCGCCGCGAGGCGATCGTGCGCGAGCACATGGCCTCGGAGAACGTGCACGACTTCGACACGACGATCGGGACGTTCGAGCACCCTCGTTACGAGCTGATCGCGACAGGAGAGGTCTATGACGGCGAGGATGCGGTGCGCGGCTACTACGCCGAGAGCCGGACGGCCTTCCCCGACCAGCGCAACGAGGTCGTAGCGTTGCACCACGCCGACGAGGTCGTCGCCGTCGAGTTCGACCTGCTCGGGACCCACCTCGGGCCACTGCGCGCCCTTCCGCCGACGGGCCGTTCGTTTCGCTGCCGGATGACGGCGCTGTTCGTGTTCGACGGCGATCGCCTGATCGGCGAGCGCGTCTACTTCGACCAGGCCACGATCCTGCGCCAGCTCGGCCTCGCCCACGACCCGCGCTCACTGGGAGGAAGGATCGCGCTCGCGCTCAACCACCCGCTGACGGTCGGGCGCGCGCTCCTGCGCGCGGGGCGTCGGTAGGCTCGAGTCCAACCCGGCGAGAGGAGCGGCGATGAGCGATGTGGTCTTGAAGGACGTCCGCGATGACGGTGTCGCGGTGCTGACGCTGAACCGGCCCGAGCGGCTGAACGCTTGGACGCATGAGCTCGAGCGCCGCTACTTCGACGTGCTGCGCGAGTGCGCAGCCGCGCCGGAGGTTCGCGTCGTCGTCGTCACGGGGTCCGGACGCGGCTTCTGCGCAGGCGCCGACATGCAGGAGCTACAGGGCCTCGGCGAGAACGGGGTCACCGACGCCGACGTTGAGCGCGAGCGCACCCCGCAGACCTATCCGCTGTCGGTGCCGAAGCCGATCATCGCCGCGATCAACGGCCCGTGCGCTGGCATTGGGCTCGTGCAGGCCCTGATGTGCGACGTCCGCTTCGTCGCCGAGAACGCGAAGCTGACGACGGCGTTCGCGCGGCGGGGGCTCGTCGCCGAGCACGGGATCTCGTGGATCCTGCCGCGCCTGGTCGGCCCCGCGCGGGCGCTCGACCTCCTGCTCTCCGGGCGCGTCGTGCTCGGACGTGAGGCGACCGAGCTCGGCCTCGCCAATCGCGTCGCGCCGGCGGAGACCGTGCTCGAGGCGACCCTCGTCTATGCACACGAGCTCGCGACGCAGTGCTCCCCGGCGAGCATGGCGACGATGAAGCGCCAGGTCTACGCGGCGCTCTCCCAGCCGCTCGACCAGGCGCTCGCCGACGCCGATCGGCTGATGCTCGCATCGTTCTCCGGGCCGGACTTCGTCGAGGGCGTCGCGAGCTTCGTGGAGCGTCGCGATCCGAGCTTCGCCGCGCTCGGCTAGGCCGGCGCGGACGAGCGGAAGCTCACCCCGCCGATCCCGACGCCCTCGGCGCCGAGGCCGGCGACGCCGGTGAGCGCGATCTCGACGAGCCCGTCGCTGCGCTCGCCATTCCCCTGCACGAAGCGCACCTCGCCGCCGTCGAGCGCGAGCGCTTGACCGTCCCCGTCGAGCGCGACGCCCAGGACGTCGGCCCATCGCGCGGCGACGGCTGCCGGATCCGCGACGGCCAGCACGACGCCGGTGAGCGCGCCGGGCGCGCCCTCGCCCAGCTGCTCGGTCCATTCGGGTCCTCCCCACCGCCAGGACCCGTACGGGCGCGAGGCGTCGATCGAGACGATCGCGCCGCCGATGTCGCCGGGGTGCAGGTGCGTGCCGGAGATGTCGGGAAGGTCGATCTGCCAGACCACCCGGATCGCGTTCGCATCCGCGCGCGCTCGCGCGCCGGCGATGTCCTCGAGGTCGAACATGACCATGTAGCCGCAGTCGCCGCCGTGGCGCTCGAGGTAGCGCCCTGCGGCCGTGCCGGGCTGCGTCGGCGAGACGATCTCCAGGAAGCAGTCGCCAAGCGCGAACACCGCGTTCTGCAGCCCGAACATCGCCACGCCCGGGTCGCGAAACGGCTCGCCGAGCGCGAGTGACTCGCGCAGCGCGCGCTCGACCGGCTCGAGCTCGGCTGCGGCGAGGACCGCCTGGCGCAGGCGCACGCGGTTCGGCGCGGAGGCGCGGCGAGCGCTCGGCACGCGAGCTCGGCTACGGCGCGAGGCGCACGGGAAGGGTCTTCATCTGGTTCAAGAACCCCGATTCGACGTACGTCGGCTCGCCATCGAGGCGCATCCGCGGGAACCGTGCGAGCGTCTCCTCGAACAGGACCCGCAGCTCCAGTCGCGCGAGCGCCGTTCCGAGGCAGAAGTGACGCCCGCCCGCGCCGAACGCCTGGTGCTCGGCGTCGCGCGTCACGTCGAAGCGATCGGGCTGCTCATACAACGACTCTTCGCGGTTGGAGGAGACGTACCAGAGAACGACCTTCTCGCCCTCGCGAATCTTCTGGCCGTGCAGCTCGGTGTCGCACGTCGCCGTCCGGCGGAAGTGCGCGAACGCCGGGAACATGCGAAGCGACTCCTCGACCGCGCCGGCGACCAGCGACGGGTCCTCGAGCAGCAGCTGGCGTTGCTCGGGCGCTTCGATCAGCGCTCGCATCCCGCTCGTGTACGTCGCCTTCGTGCTGTCGTTGCCGGCCGCGACGAGCAGGAAGAAGCCCATCACGATCTCGTGTTCCTCGAGCCGTTCGCCGTCGATCTCGGCGTTGACGAGCACCGTCGTCAGATCGTCGGTCGGGTGCTCGCGGCGTTCGGCGATCATCCTTCCGCAGCGTTCGAAGATCTCGGGGATGTCTTTCTCGACCACGCCCTCGATCCCTTCGGGCGCGAGGTCCTTGTCGTCGCCCGACAGCGTCGAGTTCATCAGCCGCGCCCAGATCGCGTCGTCCTCCTCGGGGATGCCCATGAAGCTGCCGATCACGCGCGAGACGACCGGCTGGGCGACATCGGTGACCAGGTCGCAACGTTCGCGGCCCTGCATCCGGTCGAGCACGCGAACGGTGATCGCGCGGATCTCGTCCTCGTGCACCGCGATCCGCTTCGGCGTGAATCCCGCCTGGAACAGTGCCTTCAGGCGATCGTGCTTCGGCGGGTCCATCCCGATGAACATCGCCTGCACGAGCTCGACCGGGAAGACTTCCGACACGGCCGTCACGCCGTGGGCGGAGGAGTACGTCTTCCAGTCACGGCTGACCGCGTGGATGTCCTGCGCGGTCGTCACCGACCAGAAGCCCTTCTCCTCCGGGTAGTCCGTCACGCGGCCGGTCCAGTGGACCGGGCACTTCGATCGCATCTCCTTGAACAGCTCGTGCGGCGGGCCATCCACCCACAGCTCGCGCTCAGCGAGGAGTGCGTGATCGAGATCGCTGTCAACGGTCGCCATCGGGACCTCCCCCATGCTTGCGGATCGCTCGCACGATCATACTGGCCGCGCGGCCAGGCCGTGTCGCCGAGCCCTCGAGGACGCGCTACGGGCCCGGTGGCGGGCGCAGGGACGCGCCGCGAGCGTCTACCGGCAGGTTCAGCTCGCGCACGGTCAGCCGGCCGACGTCGAGGTCGTCGACCCTCAGCGAGCCGATCGCGCCACGGCGGATGGCTATCCGACCGATCGCCAGCGCGCCGATCGCGACGGCTCCGCCGGCGAGCGCGCCCGCCGCTAGAGCGCCGGCCGATACCGCGCCGAAGGCGCCGGCGAAGCGCCCGCGCAAGCGGCGACCGCCGAGCCGGCGTGCGCGGCCCGTCCTCATCCTCTGCTGGCGGGCGGCCGCGCTGCGATCGTCGCCGGTCGCGGCGTTGCCGGTGTGGGCGTCGCGTCGTCGGCCAGCGCTCGGCCGGCATACAGGAGCATGTGACCAAGGTGCGCCTGGAGCGTTTCCATCGTGTGGCCGCCTTCGTAGACGGCGCTGTGCGCGCTCGCGCCGGCGGCGCGCAGACGTGCCGCGAACGGCGCGTTCTCAGAGGGGTTGGCAATCCTGTCCGACGCGCCTCCGTACACGTAGGCACGCAGGCCCTGGCGCTCGATCGTCGGGCGCGCCGCGCGCAGCTCTCCGTCGAGGCCGTCGAAGAAGCCCAGCCAGCTCTCGACGATCGCAAAGCGCTGTGGATGCCCGAGCGCGATGTTCATCGCCCCATACCCGCCCATCGAGTCGCCGGCGATCGCCCGCTCGCCCCGCGTTGCGACCGTCGGCAGCATCCGGTCGACCAGCTGCTGCACTTCGAGCACGTAGCGCTCGTAGCGATTGCGCCAGTTGTTCGCGCCCGGTCCGCCCTGGATCATCACGGCGATCAACGGCGGGATCGCGTGGCGCGCGATCATCCGGTCCAGCTGTTCCTGCAGGCCGATTTCCAGGAACGCCGTCGCCGGCTGATCGTTGCCGTGCAGGAGGTACAGCACCGGGTAGTGCTGTGACGTGCTGGCAAACCCCGGCGGGATGTAGACGTGAAACGTCCCGCTCGCGCCCAGCGCGGCGGAGCCATACGTGGCCGTGTCGACCGAGCTGCCGGCGGAATCCTGGCTTCCCGCGACCAGCGTCGGCAGCGGCGCGGCGGGGACAACGGCCGGCGTCGGTGGCGCGGCAGCCGGCGGCTGCGCGGAGCGCAGCCCGACCAGGCGCTCGATGCTGACCGGTCCCTGCAACGCGATCAGGGCTGCCAGGGAGACGATCGCGCTGAGCAGCCCCGTCGCCACGACCAGCCAGGGGCTCAGGCGCGTCGGGCGCGCCAACGACGAGCCGCCTGCACCGACGCCCGCTGCCGCGGGTTCCAAGTGCGGCGGCAGCGCCGGCACCCACGACGGAGGCAGCGGCAGCGATTCGACCGCTTCCGCTGCCCGCCCCGGCCAGCTCCATTCGCCGAGGCTGTCCATCCAGACGTGTGTGCGCGCTGTCGCTGACATCCTGGGGGATTCAACGAACCGATAGCGCGAAACCCAAGCGCTGCACGAAGCCGCCCACTCAGCGCGTGCTCCACACCGCCCCGGTATCGCCGAAGCCGAGCGCCTGCTTGGTGGCTTCGGTGAGGTCGTATTCGCGCCCCGCGACGTACGGTCCACGATCGACCACCGGCACGCGCACCGTGCGCGCGCCATAGCGCAGGGTCACGAGCGTGCCGCACGGCAGCGTCTTGTTGGCGACTCCGAGCGTCGAGCTCGTCAGCGATCCGCCGCACGCGAGCGAGCCGCCGCCGCCATACCACGACGCCTCGGTGACGCGGTAGACGTTCAGCCGGCCCAGCCGGCGGCGGGCCGGCAGATCGGTCGCGTCGCCGGCGAACGCGAGACGGACGCGCTCGCTGCCGGTCTGGCGCGGCAGGTAGCGGATCCGAAAGCGCCCACCGGAGCTGCTGCGCGCACGCGCAATCGTGCGCCAGCCGTGCTTGCCGAGCGCCTGCAGCGTCACTTTGCGTCCGGTGAGGCCGGGGCTGAGCGTCCCGGCGACGCTCGTCGTGTGGTCGGCGAGCACGTTCAAGCTCGCCCGGTGGACGTGCAGCGCGATCCTCAGCCGCTGCCCCGATCCCGGCGCGCCGAACGACGGCGTCGCCGCGACGGCGATCTCGACTGGCGCCAGCGCGAGCGTGGGCTGCGCGGGCTGCGCGGGTGCGTACATGTAGATGCGAACCTCCTTGTGGGGTCCTGCCTACGGGGTTAGCTCTCGGGCTCACGCCCGGCTCGAAGCGCAAACGCGCGCAAGCCGGGCGTTACGCCTGCGTCCTGCAGGCGATTCGCCCCATCCGGGCTTTTGTGGCCGCCCGGCGTTGGGTCCCCCGCTCGCCGCCGAAGAATGGCGACGACTCGGCAGAGTCGAACATTCGTCGAGCAGCTTAGGAGATGAGACACACGGTGTTCTGTGACGCAGCGCACACAGGCTTTCTCGCAAATAGCGGCCGAATCCAGCCGCCGGCGCGCCGCGACCCGCCGCCGGCTGGCCATCCAGCCAGCCAGGGAGCTATGCTCACGGTGACGGATCGAGTCTCATCCTTCCTTCTTGCTCCGAAACGCGGAGTCGGCCGGCCGGTCGGCTCCGCGTTTTTGGCTCTGGCAAGCGCTCTTGCGGGATGAGGCCGGAGCCGGCGCCCTGCGGCGGTCAGGCGGTGCTGGCGCCCTGCGGCGGTCAGGCGGAACTGGCGCCGTGCGGCGGTCAGGCGGTGCTGGCGCCGAGCGGCGGTCAGGCGGTGCTGGCGCCGAGCTGGCTCGACAGCGCGAGGTCGCCGACGCGCGGGCGGATCTGATCGATGCCGGACGGCGCGCTGGGCAGCTGAGCCTCGACGTGCGTCGCGCCGTCGCGCCAGACGCCGACGCAGCGGCGCCCCGCCGCCTTCGCCGCGTACAGCGCACGATCGGCGACGAGCAGCAGCGCCTCTGGCGTCGAATCGCGCTCGGACAGCGCCGCCACTCCAGCGCTCGCGGTGAGCGCCGGCCGGTCGGCGCCGACGGGCCTGGCCAGCTCCGCGCCGATTCGTGCGGCGAACGCGACCGCGTCGTCGAGGCCGACGCCGAACAGGATGACCGCGAACTCCTCACCGCCGACGCGCGCGAGGGTGTCGCCGCCGCGCAGCTCGCGCTCGAGCAGCGCCGCAAAGTCGCACAGCGCCCGGTCGCCCGACGCGTGCCCGAAGCGGTCGTTGATCTGCTTGAAGTGATCGAGGTCGAACATCGCCAGCGCGAGGGGTAGCCCGTTGCGCTGGGCGCGGTCGTGCTGCTCGTCGAACTCGAGGTCGAACGCGCGCCGGTTGAGCAGGCCGGTCAGATAGTCGGTGTCGGCTGCGCGCGCGAGCGCGCCGATCACGCTCGTGATGTGGTCGGAGAGCAGCTTGACGACGATCGTCGTCAGCGTGACCGAGACCCCGACGCCGAGGAACATCACCGGCTTCATCGGGTCGGCCGAGAAGACGAACAGCGCGAGCCCGAGCGTCACCCAAAGCAGCAGCAGGTCAGCGGCGACCTCGCGCCGTGAGCAGAAGTACGCCGAGAAGACCATCGGCCACAGGTAGAAGAACGGGGTCGCCTCGATCGGGCGGGTCACCGCCATCAACACGCTGACCAGCAGGACGCCGTAGATCGTGGCAAAGCGCGAGACCCAGCGACGACCGGGGCGCAGCAGCGCGACGACGACGGCCCCGAGCGCGAGCAGCCCCGCGACGATCGTGATCGCCGGGTGGTCGCTCGTGTTCGGATCGGGAAGCGGCAGCGTCGCCAGCAGCGTGACCGAGCCGAGCAGGAACATCGCCACGCCGACCCAGCGCATCAGACCCTCGGCTTCGCGCGGGTCCTCCACGGTTGAGCCGCCGTGGGCGGACGTCGGTCGGCCGGCCAATTCGCCACTCGCCATGACAATCGTCTCGGCTCGAGCGCGCTTTGGCTTGAGCGCACGGGCCTGCGAACCGCCGATCGTTGACGCCGGGGCCCCGAACCGCGACAATCGTCGCGATGGCCAATCCCGACCGCTTGACGGCGCTGGACACGACGTTCCTGCACCTGGAGGACAACTCAACCGCCCACATGCACGTGGCTTCGGTGATGGTCTTCGAAGGGATCGCGCCGACCCCGCAAGAGCTCGTCGACCACGTCGTCAGCCGCCTGCATCTCGTGCCGCGCTACCGCCAGCGCCTTGCATACGTCCCCTACGGGCAGGGCCGTCCGGTGTGGGCCGACGACCCGCACTTCAACCCGCGCTACCACGTCCGCCACACGGCGCTGCCAAAGCCGGCCGACGACGAGGCGCTCAAGCGGCTCGCCGGGCGCCTGTTCTCACAGCGCCTGGACCGCTCCAAGCCGCTGTGGGAGATCTGGCTGGTCGAGCGGATGGCCGGCGAACGCTTCGCGCTGATCGCCAAGACCCATCACGCGCTCGTCGACGGCATCTCCGGCGTCGACATCACGACGGTCCTGTTCGACACCGCGCCCGACCCGGTGCCGACTTCGCGAGCGCCGGTGCCGTGGACGGCAAAGCCACTTCCAGGTCAGGCCAAGCTGCTCGGTGAGGCCCTGCGCGAGCGCACGACGATGCCGAGCGAGATGGTTCGCGGGGCGCGAGCGCTGCTGCGCGCGCCACGGCGCGCAGCGTCGCAGATCGTCGATGGACTGACCAGCGTCGGCGCGACGACGATCGCCGGGGTCCGCGCCCCGGCGCCGGAGAGCCCGTTCAACGTCGACATTGGCCCCCACCGCCGCTACACGTTCGTCGACGCCGACCTCGGCGAGTTCAAAGCGATCAAGGCGTCGCTTGGCGGAACGCTCAACGACGTCGTCCTCGCGTCGGTCACGCTCGCGCTCGGACGCTACCTGCGCCGCAAGGGGATCGCCACCGACGGGCTCGAGCTCAAGGCGATGGTGCCGGTCTCGGTCCGGGCCGACTCCGATCGCGGCGCGCTGGGCAACCAGGTCGCGGCGATGTGGGCGCCGCTGCCGGTCGGCGTGCAGAACCCGGCAGAGTGCCTGCAGCAGATCACCCGCGCGATGCAGGACCTCAAGAGCTCCGGCCAGGCGGTGGGCGCGCAGGTGCTCACGAATCTCGCCGGGTTCGCGCCGCCGACGATCCTCAGCCAGGCTGCGCGCCTGCAGGCTCGCCAGCGCTTCTTCAACCTCGTCGTGACGAACGTCCCCGGTCCGCAATTGCCGCTCTACGTGCTCGGCCGGCGCCTGCGCGTTCTCTACCCGGTGGTTCCGCTCGCGCAACGCCAGGCGCTGGGGATCGCCGTGATGAGCTACGACGGCCATCTGGGGTTCGGGCTGCTTGGCGACTTCGACGCGCTGCCGGACCTCGAGTCGATCGCAAGCGATCTGAAAGCGGCGATCGGATCGCTCGCGCGCGCCGCCGGCGCGCGCGAGCCCGCCAAGGCGCGCGCGAAGAAGGCTGCGCCGGGCAAGCGCAAGCCGGCGCCGCGGCGTGCAGCCGGCGCGCCGCGCGCCAGCGCAAGCTGAGGTGCGCCTGGCGCTCTGTCAGATGAACGCCACCGTCGGCGACCTCGACGGCAACGCCGCACGGATCCGCGCCGGGCGCGAGCAGGCGATCGCCGCCGGCGCCGAGCTCGTGCTGTTTCCCGAGCTCGCGTTGACCGGCTACCCGCCCGAGGACCTGCTGCTGCGCGAGGACTTCCTCGCCGCGACGGGCGCAGCGCTTGCCGAGCTCGCGCGCGAGACGCATGAGATCGTCGCGGTGGTCGGGTTTCCCGAGCGCGCCCAGGACGTCTTCAACTCGGCCGCAGTGATCGCCGGCGGCGAGCTGCACGCGATCTACCGCAAGGTCCTCCTGCCCAACTATGGAGTGTTCGACGAGGAGCGCTACTTCCAGGCCGGTGCGTCCGGAGCGGTGATCGAGATCGGCGAGCAGGAGGTCGGGCTGACCGTCTGCGAGGACATCTGGGAGCCGGGGCCGCCGGCGAGCGAGGAGGCGCTCGCGGGAGCGACGCTGATCATCAACATCTCCGCCTCGCCGTACACGGCGGGCAAGGGTCTGCAGCGCGAGCGGATGTTCGCGCAGCGCGCGCGCGACAACCTCGCGTGCGTCGCGTTCTGCGCGCTCGTCGGCGGCCAGGACGAGCTGCTGTTCGACGGGCACTCGTGCGTCGTCGACCACACCGGCGAGACGATCGCGCGCGCCGCCCAGTTTCGCGAGGAGCTGCTGATCTGCGACGTCGACCTCGAGGCCGCCGCCGCGGCGCGGCTGCGCGACCCCGGCCACCGCGCCTCCTCGCGCTCGCCGCTGACGGCGGGCCTGCCCCCGCGCGTCACGCTGCTGCCGGGCCTGCCGGCCAATCCGCAGCCGGCGGCCGGCGAGCATCGCAGCGGCGGGCCGCTCGCCGCCCCGCTGGAGCCGATCGAGGCGGAGGTCTACGCTGCGCTGGAACTGGGGCTGCGCGACTACGTCGAGAAGAACGGCTTCGCGCACGTCGTTTTTGGGCTGTCCGGTGGGATCGACTCCGCGCTCGTCGCCTGCCTTGCGGTCGACACGCTCGGCGCCGAGCGCGTGAGCACCGTGATCATGCCCTCGCGCTACTCCTCCAGCGACACGCAGCAGGACGCGCGCGACCTCGCGGCGGCGCTTGGGGCACGCGCCCAGGAGCTGCCGATCGAGTCGGTCGTCGACTCCTACTCGGCGACGCTCGAAGGAGAGTTCACCGGGCTCGAGCACGACCTCACCGAGGAGAACGTGCAGGCGCGGATCCGTGGCAACCTGCTGATGGCGCTGTCGAACAAGTTCGGCTGGCTCGTGCTGACGACCGGCAACAAGTCAGAGATGTCGGTCGGCTACACGACGCTCTACGGAGACCTCGCCGGCGGCTTCGCCGTGATCAAGGACGTGGCAAAGACGCTCGTCTATCGCCTCTGTGCGTGGCGCAACTCGCCCGCCGGCGGCGACGGGCGCGCGGTCGCGCCGATTCCCGCGTCGATCATCGAGCGCGCTCCGTCGGCCGAGCTGCGCCCCGAGCAACGCGACGAGGACTCGCTGCCGCCGTACGAGCTGCTCGACCAGATCCTGCACGGCTACGTCGAGCTGCACCTCGGGCGCGAGCAGCTCGTCGCCGAGGGATTGCCCGCGCAGGAGGTCGAGCGCGTGATCCGCCTGGTCGACGGCGCCGAGTACAAGCGCCGCCAGGCTCCCCCGGGCATCAAGATCACCGAGCGCGCCTTCGGCCGCGACCGGCGGATGCCGATCACCAACCGCTACCGCGGCTGAGCGCGATGCCCGAGCGCCACCCCTCGCCGCTTCGCGCGCGCTGGCGCACCGGATCGCTCGCGCTGCTGATCTGCGCGACCGGCGCACTTGCACTCGGCGGCTGCGGCGACACGCTGCAGGACCGGCCGATCGCGCACAACACGCTCGAGACCCTGCTCGTCGCGCCCTACCCGGTCTACTGGCTCGGGCGCTCGTTCGGCGGGCTGCAGATCACCGAAGCCGGGCACGACCCGGGCGGCGCCTTCAACGTGCAGTACGGCGACTGCGTCGAGGGCGGCCAGAGCACGTGCGTGCCGCCGCTGCGGGTCGTCACGTCGCCCGACAACAGCTTCGTCCCCGGCGCGGCGACTGCGCAGCGCACCGAGCTCGTGCGCGGCGTTCAGGCCGTCGTGGCCCAGCACGGGACGACGATCGAGATCCCCACGGCCGGCGTCGTCGTCGACCTGTATGCCGACACCCCCGCCCTCGCGCGCGCGGCGGCTGGAGCGATCGCTCCGATCAACGAGGTCGGCGCACCCGGCGAGGCGCTACCCGCACGACTGCCCGACACGGGCTTTGCGTCGACGCCACTGCCGTCGCAGGTGCCGTCGCCGCTGAGCGCCCTGCGTTAGCGATCGCCGGCGTCTGTCGAGGGCTGCGTGTCGCGCGGCGCTCGCACGGCGATCGTCATCCGCGTCACCGCGCACGCGTGCCCGGCGTCGTCTGAGAAGCGCACATCCCACACCCACGTCGTGCGACCGCGGTGCAGGCGGGTCGCGTGCGCGTTGACGAAGCCGTCGGTGATCGGTCGCAGAAAGCTCGTGGCGTTCGACAGCCCCATCGCCGTCTCGCCGCGCGGCATCACCGCAAGCGCCGTCGCGAGCGACGCCATCGACTCGGCGATCGACGCATACACGCCGCCGTGCACGAGGCCCGCCGGCTGCTTGATCTCCTCGCGCACGCGCACCCGGGCGGTCACCTGCTGCTCGTCGACGTCGAGCAGCTCCAGCCCGTACAGACGGTCGAACCCGCTAACCGAGGCGGCGAGGTGCTCGGCACTCGGCTTGCCCATCGCGGCGCCACGATAGCCTAAAGCGGCGCGGCCACCGTGCGCTCCTGCGCGCCGGCGCGGCGCTGCAGATCCTCGATGAGCCGACTGGACGATCTCCCCCCAGACCAGCGCGCGACGCTGTCCCTGCTGCTGCGCACGCGCCGCACATACGCCGACGTCGCGGCGCTGCTGGACATCTCCGAGCGCGCCGTCCACGACCGCGCGCACGCCGCGCTCGCGGTCCTCGCTCCGGCGCAGGCACGCGGCCTCACGCCCGAGCAGCGCGCCGAGGTCGGCGACTACCTGCTCGGCCAGCGAGCCGGCGCGGGTGAGCGACTGGCAACGCGCACTTACCTGGAGGGCTCGCCGCAGGCACGCGCCTGGGCGATCGCGGTGGCCGAGCAGCTGCAACCGCTCAGCGACGCCCCGGTGGCGCAGGTCCCGGACGCGGCGTCGGCCGGTTCGGCGCCACCCCCGAGCCCGGCGGCCGTGCCGTCTTCACCGCGGCGCTCGCTCCCATCGGCGCCGAGCTCGCGCCGCGCGGGCGCGCTGCTGCTCGCGGCGATCGTCGCGATCGTCGTCGTCGCCGTCGTACTCGTCGTCAACAGCGGCGGCTCATCCGGTCACTCACCCACCGCCGGGTCGACGAGCACCGGCTCGTCCGCCAAGGCCGCGACAGGCGCGTCGACGGCGCGGGCCAAAGAAGACCGGCGCATCACGCTGACCTCGCCCGATCCGGCGAGCAAGGCCGTCGGGATCGCCGAGGTCCTCTCCGAAGGCAGCCAGTACGCGTTTTATCTCGCAGCCGAGCACCTGCCGCCGTCCAAAGGCTTCTTCTACGCGGTGTGGCTGTACAACTCGCCGACGAGCTTCGAGGCGCTCAGCCGGGCGCCCAACGTCGCCGCCAACGGCAGCGTCCAGGGCGGCGCGCTGCTGCCCAAGGACGCCGCCAAGTTCCACACGATGCTGGTCACGCGCGAGACCAAAACCAACCCCACGAGCCCCGGGCCGGTCGTCCTGCGCGGCGCCTTCGCGCTGCACTAGCGGTCCGCGCGGTCCTAGCCGTCGAT
Organism: Solirubrobacteraceae bacterium; assembly: GCA_036498045.1. Taxonomy (GTDB): domain Bacteria; phylum Actinomycetota; class Thermoleophilia; order Solirubrobacterales; family Solirubrobacteraceae; genus Palsa-744. The sequence continues at coordinate 9,479 of DASXIJ010000001.1, read as the reverse complement.
CAGCTTGCCCGGGTTCATCACGCCCGCCGGGTCGAGCTCGGCCTTCAGCGCGCGCAGCGCGGCGAGGCCGGTCTCGCCCACCTCCGGGCGCATCCACGGTGCGTGGTCGCGCCCGACTGCGTGATGGTGGGTGATCGTCCCGCCACCCGCGACGATCGCGGCGCTCGCCGCGTCCTTGACCGAGCGCCACTGCCCGATCGGGTCCTCCTCGCTCTGGCGTGCGAGGAACGTGAAGTACAGCGACGCGCCCGTCTCGTACAGATGCGAGACGTGGCACATCACCAGCCCCGGCGTGCCGGCGGCCGCGAGCGCACGCTCGATCGCCTCGCCGACCGAGCGGTGCAGCCGGCGCAGGTTCGACCACTGCGTCGCGGTCTCGAGCGTCTCGACCATAACGCCGTGGGTCAGCAGCTCGTCGCGCAGATACGGGGCCGCATAGCGCCCGTGCCGCCACGCCTCGCCCGGCGAGCGCCCAACGCCCAGTCCACCGCGCTTGCGGATCAGCGCCAGCGCCCGGCGCCGGCGCGCGCGGACCGTACGCTCGTCGCCCTCGAAGCCGACGATCGCCACGCACCCGTCGCGGTAGCCACGAGCGCCGAGGTACAGGCGCCCGAGCGCGCCCTTGACCCGGCCGGTGCCCGCGAGCGCGAGCGACATCCGCGTCTCGGCCTCGTCGGACAGCCGCGCGACATCGGGCATCGCGCCCTCCTGCGCAAGCCCCCGCAGGGCTTCGGCGCCTGTCGCGAAGTCCTCGAAGAAGACCCCCTCGTACACGCGCGAACGCGGCGCCTCGCGCACTCGCAGTGCGAGCTCGCTGATCACCCCGAGCGTTCCCTCTGAGCCGACGAGCACCTGGCGCAGCGACGGGCCGGCGGCGCTTGCCGGCTGCGGCGCGAGCGCGAGCTCGCCCGCGGGTGCCGTCATCCGCAGCCCGACGATCATCCGCTCGATCGCGCCGTAGCCGCTCGACGCCTGGCCCGCCGAGCGCGTCGCGGCGCAGCCGCCGAGCGAGACGTACTCGAACGACTGCGGGAAGTGCCCGAGCGTCAGCCCGTGCCGGGCGAGCTCGCGCTCGAGCGCCGGCGCGCGCAGCCCCGCGCCGACGATGACCGTGCGCGACTCGCGATCGAGCTCGACGACGCCGGCGAGCCGCGCGGTGTCGAGTGAGACGACGCCACGATGCGAGCCGGCGAGCGGCGCGACGCCGCCGACGACGCTCGTTCCGCCGCCGAACGGGACGACCGCGAGCGACTCGCGTACGCACAGCGCGAGCAGCTCGGCGACCTCGCCGGCGGTGGACGGCACGACGACGACGTCGGGGGCGCCGTCGGGGGCGCCGGCGCGCAGGCGCACGAGGTCCGGGTAGCCCTTCCCCGCCGCGTGCAGCACGCGTTCTGCGTGGTCGTCGCGGACCGCGTCCTCCCCCACGACCGCGCGCAGCTGCGACAGGGTCTGTGGCGCGATCGAGCTCGCGGCGAGCTCGACGCGCGAGAGCGCCACCGGCGGCGATGGACGCGGGGCGATGTCGAGCGTGTCTGCAAGAAATCCCAGCGCGTGCGGCGGCAGCCCAGGCGCGTGGCCGTCGGCTCCCCATCCCCACCAGCGCATTCGCGCCGGATCGGCCGATGAATCGGCGCGCGCGTCAGCCACTGATCCGCTCCAGGCCGTCGAGCGCCTCGTCGATCGTCGCCGCGGCCGCGCGGCGGACCATGAAGCCGCCGAACCGGGGGAACACGCCCGTCAGGCGCTGGTGCAGCTCGATCGTCACGTTCGTCCCGCCGTCGACTGGATCCATCCGCACGTGCGTCTCAGAGGAGCTCAGCAGCCGCGCGAACGGTGTCCCGTCGAGCTGCTGCTCCCAGACGACGGCGTGGTCGCGCTCGGCCGAGGTCCGCGCGCGGTAGTCCGCGCGCACGAGTTTGCCCTTGCGCGTTTTCATGACCTCGGTGAACGCGTCGCCGTCGACGTCCTCGATCCGCTCGACGCGCGGCCACCAGCGCGGCAGGTGATGCGGGTCCTCGACGACCTCCCACAGCACCTGCAGCGGCGCGGCGATCGTCCGGCTGCGACGGGCCGACGGCACCGCTAGGCCTCGTAGCTGAGCAGGGCGTGCGTCTCGCGCGGTGCCAGGCGCTCACGGCCGCCGAGGAACGCCAGCTCGATCAGAAAGCCGCAGCCGGCGACCGTCCCGCCTAGCTGCTCGACCAGTTCACACAGCGCCAGTGCCGTTCCGCCCGTGGCGAGCAGGTCGTCGTGGACGAGCACGCGGGCGCCGTCGCTGACCGCGTCTGAGTGAACCTCGAGCTGGTCGGCTCCGTACTCGAGCAGGTACTCGGCGCTGACCGTCTCATATGGAAGCTTTCCCGGCTTGCGCGCGAGCACGAACCCGGCGCCGAGCTCGAGCGCGAGGGGCGGGCCGAGCAGAAAGCCGCGCGCCTCCGCGGCGATCACGCAGTCGACCGCGAGCGGCCGTGCCAGCGCGGCGAGCTCGCGCACCGCCTCGGCGAGCGCGCCGGCGTTCGCGAGCAGCGGGGTGATGTCCTTGAACTGCACGCCCGCGCGCGGGTAGTCGGGGATCTCGCGAACGAGCGCGCGCAGGTCCGTCTCGGCCCCGGCGCTCATCCTCGCCCGCGCGACATCAGCGGATGATCTTGCGCAGGTCGCGCACGAGCAGCAGGTGCTTGAGGTGCGTGGCGACCGCTGCGAGGTTCTCCAGCGCCTCGACGGCCTCCCTGCGGCGCTCGGGGTTGCGCGAACGCAGCGCCGGCGCGAGGATCTGCTGCAGCAGGTTCGCCTCGCGGTCGGCCGACGAGCGGAACACGCGCAGGTTGCGCCCGCCGACGCCGTAGCGCGCGAGCTCGGCGACCGCCGCGATGATCTCGCGCTCGGTCTCGTCGAAGTAGCGCACGCCGCCGCGCAGCTCGCCTTTGACGACGCCGTACTCTTCCAGCTCGCGCACGAGCTTGGCCTCGGCCTTGGTGTCCTCGAGCACGTCGTCGATCGAGTACAGCGCGCCGGTCGCCTCGCGCACGCTGACGCTCGGTCGCAGCGCGCGCATGCCGTCACGCGCGAGGCGACCCGGCGCCGGCGTCGCCTCGCCCTCGGAGCGTCCCGCCGCGAGCTCCTGGCGGATCACGCGCAGCGGCAGGAACTCGTCGCGCTGCATCCGCAGGATCGTGCGCAGCCGCGCGACGTCGCCCTGGCCGTACAGGCGGTAGCCCCCGGGCGTGCGCCGCGGCGCGAGCAGCTTCTGGTCCTCGAGGTAGCGGATCTTCGAGATCGATATGTCGGGGAACTCCTGCGCGAGCGCCTTGCACACGGCGCCGATCGTGAGCGACTTGGGCCGCGCCCCGACATCGTCGCCGCGCGCCCGAGCGCCGCGCGAGCGCGCCGCAGTCGCCGCGGTCGCGGCCTCCAGCTCCTCGACGTCGGCTTGTGGCGCGCGCGCAGGCATCAGCGCGCGTGGAAGGTCAGCTTGTACTTGCCGATCTGCACCTCGTCGCCCTCGTCCAGGCGCTGGGACTCGATCCGCGAGCGGTTGACGTAGGTCCCGTTGAGCGATCCCATGTCGTCGAGGTGCCACTGGTCGCCGCGGCGGATCAGCAGCGCATGGTCGCGCGACACGGTCACGTCGTCGAGGAACACGTCGGCGTCGGGGCGTCGCCCGATGCTTGTGCGCTCACGGTCGAGCGCGAAGCTCTCGCCGACGCGCCCGCCGCCCGCGCGGATCACGAGCGCAGGGCCACGCGCGGTGACCTCTTCGATCTCGACCGGCACGAGCTCGCCGTCGTCGTCGATCTTGTACGTCGCCGTGACGGGCTCGCCGGCCGATTGCTCGCGCGGCAGCAGCGCTCCGCAGCGCTGGCAGTAATTGGCGCCCTCGGCGTTGACGAAGCCACACTCGGTGCAGTGCAGAGCCATCTGAAGCGATCCGGTCGGCCTAGCCGCCGCCCGCGTGCCCAGCGGGCTCTGGCTGGACGCGCGCGTGGACGCTCACGCGCCGTTCTCCGCGTCGTCGCGGGCCGGGCCTCCGGCGAGGATGTCGGTGAGCTGCTGCACGTCGGCGCCGGTGATCAGCGCCTCGCCGCCGTCGTGCTTGCTGCGCAGGCGGTTGACCAGCTCGGCGCGCAGGATGTCGATCTTGCCGTGCAGGATGCGCCGCTGGTAGGAGATCTCGGTCTCTTCCTCGGTCAGCTGGCGGATGACGTCTTTCAGTTCGGCATCTGAGAGCGAGCCGAGATCGGGGAACGTCTCGTCCATCGTGAGCTCTTCTCCTCGTGCGGTCTGGCGCCAGCCGAACACGTGGTCCGTCAGTGCGGCGGGCAGGAGCGAGCAGTATAGACCAAACGGTCAGGCTGAGCTTGAGGCTGGCGGCGGCGTTGCACGCAGCGTCCGCAGACCGTCGCGCACGTACAGCGCACTTGCCGCCAATGCGAGCCCTAGGCCGACGTAGAGCAGCACTTCGCCCGCCGCTTCGAGGCCGATCATCGCGAAGAAGAACGACCCCATCACCGGCGCGACGGCGAGCCGCCCGGGCCAGTTGATCCGCAGCTCGACGCCGTGCTCGAGGCCGTAGCGACCGAGCGCGACCATCGCGAGCTCGCGCGCGGCGAGCACCGCGAGCGCCCACCGCGGCAGCAGATCGAAGCGCCAGCAGACAACGGCCCCGCTGACGACCAGCAGGCGATCGGTCACCGGGTCCATCAGCGCGCCGAGGCGGCTGTACTGGCGCGTCACGCGCGCGGCGATCCCGTCGGCGTAGTCGCCCCAGCCGATCACCGCGAACAGGACCGCCGCAAGAACATCGGGACCGTGCGCGTCCGACAGCGCGATGACGAGGAAGACCGGGATCAGCGCGAGCCGAGCGAAGCCGATCGCGTTGGGGATCGTCCACGGGCGCAGCGGGCTGCCGCTCTGCGTCTCGGCCGGCGCCGGCCCGGAGCGATCGAGGCCGAGCAGCCGCGTCGCGGTCAGCCGCCGGCGCGCGCGCGCAGCGTTCCCATCGCCGCCCGCGGCGGGATCCTCGGCCCCCGGCCGGCGCGGCCCGCCGTCCCCTACGGAGCGCTCCGCCACAGCTCGTCCACCGCCCGCAGCATCGCGTCGCGGTCGTCGGTCAACGCGAGCGGGCCCACGTCGCGACGTCCACGGCGCAGCTGCGCCTCGATCTCGCCCGACTCCAGCGATCGGCGCCCGACGGTCAGGCGCAGCGGGCAGCCGAGCAGCTCGGCGTCGGCGAACTTCTCGCCGGGCGCGAGATCGCGATCGTCATAGAGCACCTCGATGCCGCCGCCCACGAGCGTCGCGTAGAGCTCGTCGGCCGCCTCGCGCTCAGGCGTGCCCGGCTTGCCGAGCGCAACGAGGTGGACGGCGAACGGCGCGAGCGCGCGCGGCCAGGAGATCCCGTGCTCGTCGGCGAACTGCTCGACCGCCGCGGCGACGATCCGCGCGGGGCCGATCCCGTAGGAGGCCATCCAGATCGCGTGCTCCTGGTCGTGCTCGTCGAGATAGCGGGCGTCGAGCGGCTCGGAGTAGCGCGTTCCGAGCTTGAAGATGTTGCCGATCTCGATCGCCGGCTCGATCGTCACCGGCTCGCCGTTTCGCACGAACCCGTCGCCGCGCCGCTCGACCTCGTCGCTTGCGGCGGCGACCTCGAGGTTCGCCGCGTACCCCGGCGCGAGCGCGATCTCGTCCTCGCCGGCGGCGGCTGGCGCCATGTACTCGTGTGCGCCGACCCCGCCCATCATCCCGACGTCGCCCTCGACCCGGTAGAAGCGCAGGCCGGTGCGTTGCATGATCCGGTCGTAGGCGCCGATATGCAGCGCGTAGCGCTCCTCCATCCCCGCCTGGTCGCGGTCGAAGGAGTAGGAGTCCTTCATGATGAACTCGCGCGTGCGCAGGACGCCGGCGCGCGGACGCGGCTCGTCGCGCTCCTTGACCTGGAAGTGGTAGAGGATCAGCGGCAGGTCGCGGTAGGAGCTGACGAGCTGCGCGACGTGGAACGTGACCGCCTCCTCGTGGGTCATCGCGAGCACCAGCTCCGAGCCCCTGCGGTCGGTCAGCTTGAACAGCTCGTCGATCTCCAGACGCCCGGTCTTGCGCCACGGCTCGGCCGGCTGCAGGACCGGCATCAGCATCTCCTGGCCGCCGATCGCGTTCATCTCCTCGCGGATGATCGCGACGACGCGCTGATGGACGCGCCAGCCGGCCGGCAGCCAGCTCCACATCCCGGCACCCATCTGGCGGACCAGCCCGGCACGGACCATCAGCTTGTGCGAGATCGCCTCGGCGTCCGGGCGCGCCTGCTTCTCGGTCGGCAGCAGGTATTCGGAGAGCCGCGTCATCACGTCGCGCCGAGCAGCGCCGCCTCGACCTCGCGCAGGCGATCGACGTCGCCGCGGATCCCGGCGACGGTGTCGTTGTAGAGGAATGCCTCGCCGAGGCGCACGATCGCGTACGCGAGGGCGCTCGCAGCCACCGGCGGCTGATAGCGCCCGGCGTCGATCTCCGCGTCGATCAGCGCCTGCAACGTCGCGACCGCGCGCGGCTGGGCCGTCCCCCCGCTGGAGGTCAGGATCCGCAGCGCGCGCTCGTGCTCCTGGGTCAGCAAGAAGCGCATCCCGGGCGTGCTAGCCACCTCGCGGTTGAACGCGTCGAAGGTCTCGAGCAGCGCCGTCGCGCCACCGCCGCCGACGTCGGCGCGAATCGCGACCAGCCGGCGTTCGGCGAGCGTCCCGAGCAGCTCGCCGAGCAGCGCCTCACGCGTCTGAAACCAGCGATGCATCGTCGCGCGCGCGAGGCCCAGCTCACGCGCGATCGCCTGCACATCGACGCGTTCGCAGGCCAAGAAGCGCTTGGTCGCCAGCGCGAGCGCGGCCTCGCGCGTCGCCGCGGCGGGACGTCCCGGTCGGCTGCTGGCGGTCTGAGTCATGCGCGGAGGTTATCCGCCGCAGACCAGGCCCCGCCGGCGCGTGCGACGCACGCCCGCGCGCGCGCTCGCGCCGCTCGGGCGGCCGCGTGGCCTTTGATAGAACAGCGAACGACCTTCGATCTGCAGGATCCACACGACAAGGAGCCGCACGAAATGGCCTATTCCGTTCCGCCGCTGCCATACGCCTACGACGCGCTCGAGCCGCACATCGACAAGGCGACGATGGAATTCCATCACGACAAGCACCACCAGGCCTACGTGGACAAGGCGAACGCCGCGCTCGAGGGGACCGAGTGGGCGGACAAGCCGGTCGAGGAGGTCCTGAAGAACCTCGACAGCCTCGGCGACAAGAAAGGGCCGGTCAAAAACAACGGGGGCGGCCACTACAACCACACGATGTTCTGGGAGAACATGAGCCCCGACGGCGGCGGCACGCCGAGCGGCGACCTCGCCGCCGCGATCGACTCGGCGTTCGGCGCCTTCGCGGACTTCCAGGCCAAGCTCAAGGAAACGGGCGTCAACCAGTTCGGCTCGGGCTGGTCGTGGCTCGTGCACGACGGGTCGGGCCTGGCGATCGTTCCCAGCGCCAACCAGGACGACCCGATCTCCAACGGCCAGACGCCGCTGCTCGGAGTCGACGTGTGGGAGCACGCCTACTACCTGAAGTACCAGAACCGCCGCCCCGACTACATCGACGCATGGTGGAACGTCGTCAACTGGGACAAGGTCGCCGAGCGCTTTGACGCCGCGAGCTGACGGCTAGCGGCTGAAGCGGCGTCCGGCGACGGGCGAGACCGTCTCGTCGATCGCCGGCGCCGTGGCGGCGCCATTGCCGGGTTCGGGCGCGCCGTCGCCGACGAGCATCGCCTCCAGCACGGCGCCCGCGGCCACGTCGTCCTTCGCCGCGGCGGCTTCGAGCGCGGCGATCCGCTCGGGCGTCATCGCCGTCTCGTCCTCGTTCTCGGCGAGCCACGTGCGGGCCTCCGCCGCCGCGCCCTCGTCGCGCTGGACGACCTTGCCGGCCGCGTAGTAGCGGTCGATCTCCTTGAACAGCTCGTCGACGAGCTGCTCGGTGGGGACCTTCTTCAGCGGCTCGCCCTTGGAGTAGATCATCCCCATGTCTTTTGCGCCGGTGATTCCGAAGTCGGCGTGGCGCGCCTCGCCGATGCCGTTGACCGCGCAACCGAGCACGGACACCTCGACCGGGTCCTCATAGGCTTCCAGGCGCTGCTCAACCTCCATCACGACCTTGTCCATGTCGAACTGCAGGCGCCCGCACGTCGGACAGGCGATCAGCACCGGGCCGCGCTCGCGCAGCTTCAGCGCCTTTAGGATCTCCCACGCGACCTTGACCTCCTCCTCGGCATGGAACGTCGACAGCGATATGCGGATCGTGTCGCCGATCCCGTCGGCGAGCAGCGTGCCGAGCCCGACCGCCGACTTCAGCGATCCCGACCACTTCGTCCCGGCCTCGGTCACGCCGAGGTGTAGCGGGTAGGGGATTTTCTGCGACAGCATCCGGTTCGACGCAATCGTGTTCGGGACCGACGTCGACTTCATCGAGACCTTGAAGTCCGTGAAGTCCAGGCGCTCCATCAGCTGGACTGTCTCGAGCGCCGCCGTCACGAGCGCCTCGACGGGGTTGTCGTACTCGAGGTCGCGCAGGTGCTTGGGCAGCGAGCCCGAGTTGACGCCTACGCGCAGCGGCGTGCCGCGCTCGCGGGCGAGCGCGATCACCTCGGCGACCTTCTCGGGGCCGCCGATGTTGCCCGGGTTCAGGCGCACGCAGTGCGCGCCGGCTTCGATCGCCTTGAGCGCGAGCGTGTGGTTGAAGTGGATGTCGGCGATGATCGGGATCGGCGACTCGGCGACGATCGTCTTCAGGGCCTCGGCGTCCTGCTCTCGCGGCACCGCAACACGGACGATGTCGGCGCCCGCGTCGGCAACGGTGCGGATCTGCTCCATCGTCGCCGGCAGGTTCGCCGTCTCGGTCTTGGTCATCGTCTGCACGGCCACGGGGGCGCCGCCGCCGATCGGAACCGGGCCAACGTGGATCTGGCGTTCAGAGGCCATACCCCACCTATTCTACGGAGGGTCGCCGCGCGGCCGTGAATAACCTGCGCTGATGGCCGATCCGCCGGCAACCGGCGTCTATGACACGGCGCGTGGGCCGCTCGCGCGGCTGGCCTCGCCGCTGGCGGCCCGGGCCCGGGCACGGCGCCACGCCGAGTTCTTCGCGCGCACCGCACTGCAGCCCGGAGCGCGCGTGCTGGACGTCGGCTGCGGACGGATCGGCCTGCGCGCGCTCGAGCCGCAGCTGGACATCACCGGCGTCGACCTCGTCGAGCGCCCCGAGTACCCGGGACCGTTCGTGCGCGCCGACGCCGCCGCGGGGCTGCCGTTCGCCGACGATCAGTTCGACCTCGTGTACTGCTCGAGCGTGATCGAGCACGTCGCGCCCGAGCGGCGCGCGGCGTTCGCCGCCGAGCTGCGCCGCGTCGGGCGGGGGTTCTACGTGCAGACCCCGGCGCTGTCGTTCCCGATCGAGCCG